>CAZQPP010000355.1:0-8876 GCA_964594295.1 uncultured Myxococcales bacterium
ACCACTTCCGTGTCCGGAGTTTCTCCCTGGTAGGTGTTTGACAAGCGCACCTACGAGCCGACACGCAAGCTGGGGCCCGACTGCGACGACGACGACAATGAGGCACACCCCGGCGCCACCGAGGAGGCCTGCTCGACGAGAGACCTCGACTGCGACGGCTTCGGCTCCCCCCTCGGCGCGGATGCAAAGCCAGCCGACTACGGCGCGGCAAGCTGGAACACCCGGGCGTGCCGCTCGGCGGACCTGTCCTGCCCGAGCGGACACCCCTTCGCCGAGACCCCCGGCGACGCGCACGACGAGGACTGCGACGGCATCGCCCTCGACCGGGACGGAGACGGCTTCGCCCTCGACGCCCACGCCGAGGCCATCACCGCGGCCGGAGGCAGCCTCCCCGAGGGAGTCACCGGGGGAGACTGCGACGACGACAACGCCGGGGCACACCCCGGCGCAACGGAGGTCGAGGGGAACCGCTTCGACGAGGACTGCGACGGCGTCGCGCCCGACGCCGACGGCGACAGCTACTGGTCGGCGGCGCAGATCCGCTCGGTCGACACCTCGACTGAAGCCGGCAAGACCCGGCAGGCCGAGCTGCTCGCCAAGGGCATCGACTGCGACGACACGAACGCAGCAGCCAACCCCGGCGCGACCGTGTCGCCCGTGAACAAGGCGGAGTCCCTGCTCGCCGGGTACTTCGAGACCGTCGAAGGCGCGCACCACCGCAAGGCGGCCTTCTGCGATCTCTTCGACGCCGACTCCGGCCTCCTCGTCGAGAGCGCCTGGCGCAGGCTGGTCGACGTCAACTGCGACGGTCTCTTCACGGACATCGACGGCGACGGCTGGACCGTGCCCGGCGACCACACCTACGGCGAGGACCGCGCCCACGACTGCAACGACCTCGACCCCCGCGTCTTCCCACAGGGCGAGCCGGAGACCGCGCGCCTCGCGGACTGCACCATTCGCAGCGACGGCGAGGCGAAGGACCACAGCGCCTGCCTGCCAAAAGAGCCGCGCTTCATGCACGCCGTGGGCGCCGAGGTCAGCCCGCTCTGCCCCAGCTCGCCCTCCGGTCTCTCGACAGCGTGCTCCCCGGTCCCACACCCCGACCGGAGCGAGCCCTCCCCGGACTGGGTGTGCGGCTACGAGGGCGACCGCCCCTCCGACCCGCCGCTACCTCCGGCGAGCGCCGGTCAGCTCTGGGGAGCCTGCGCCGCCGCCGGCCACATCCTACCGCCCTGCACCACCGGCTACTGCGTCGGGCCCGCCAATGTCAGCGACGCCTACATCGCGGCCCTCAACAAGCTCTTCGAGGCCGAGCGCAACTGCACCCCCGACGAGCAGGGCGACGGCGTCACCTGCGACACCGTGCGCCTGGTCGCGGCGGACTGGATCGGCATCTGCGTGCCCCGCTGCGACTCCTGCGCCGCCAAGACCTGCACAACCGAGAACCCCTGCGCCTGGCCCACCTGCGACGGGGCCACCGGCGAGTGCGGCGAGAACCCGAGCGGAAACGACGGCGCGTCTTGCGAAGACGGCAACTCCTGCACGACCGTGGAGATGTGCTACGGCGGCGAGTGCATCGCCCAGCGCTTCGTCGACGCCGGAGCCGCTTGCGCCCTGCCGGAAGGCGGCTCCGGCATGTGCGGGAAGCGAGGGGAGGACTACCTCTGCCTCGAGACCTCGCCCTGAGGCGAGGCCGCCTGGCGCTCGGCGCAAAGGTTTGGCAGCATGCCGCCTTCTTTTGCCCGGGTGCCTGCATGTCATTCCGCCACCTGCTGCTCCTTGCGTCCCGCCTGAGCCTCGCGCTCCTGCTCTTCGTCGCGGCCTGCGCTGACGTCGACGAAGGAGAAGAGGAGACCGACACCGGCGGGGAGCTCACCGACGCCGGCGCCGACGGCGAGGCCACGGAAGACACGGGCGTGCCCGGCTTCGTGGACACTGGAGCGAAGACGGACCCCGGAGCCAAAACCGACACTGGAGCCTCCGACCCCGGCACCACCGTAACGGACAAGGGCGGCACCACGGACGATGGGCCGGTCGTCCCCACGGACGGCAAGGACACGACCACACCTCCCGACCTCCACCCGCCACAGGACCCCGGTCCCGGCGACACCGGCTACGAGCGCAACCCTCCCGCGCCCGGGCAGGTGATCATCACCGAGATCATGAAGGACCCCGACGCCTCCTATGACGAGGAGGGAGAGTGGTTCGAGGTGACCAACGTGGGCTCAAAGGCCGCCGACCTCGACCGCTGCTACATCCACAGCGAGGGGGACACACCCCACCGCTTCGACTCGCCCGGCGGCCTCTTCGTGCAGCCGAACGGCTACCTGGTCATCGGCAAGAGCTACACCACCGCCGACAACGGCGGCTACATGCCCGACTACGTCATGGAGGGCATCACCCTGGGCAACGGCCAGGACTACATCTCCATCGTCTGCCAGAGCGAGGAGATCGACCGCGTGGCATACGACAACGGCGCCCGCTTCCCCGACGTGCGCGGCTCGGCCCTGCAGCTCATGCCCTCGGCCCTCGACGGCACGAAGAACGACGAGGGCGAAAACTGGTGCGCCGCCGCCGTGACCTACGGCGCGGGCGACCGGGGCACCCCCGGAGAGGCGAACCCCGAGTGCCCCGACCCGTGCGAGCTGATGACCTGCGATCAGCCGCCGGCACCCGAGTGCGAGGGAGACGTCGCGAAGGTCTACGGCCTCACGGGCACGTGCGCGGCCGGCGAGTGCAGCTACGCGGTGGAGAGCTCCACGAACTGCGCCGAGACCCAGCGCGTCTGCCGCCAGGGCATCTGCCTCGACCCGGCGAGCACGAGCATACCGCCCGGCGTCGGTGACATCGTCATCACCGAGATCCACAAGAACCCGGACGCCGCGGGCGACAGCAAGGGAGAGTGGTTCGAGGTGATCAACGTGTCGGAGATCCTGCTCGACCTCAACGGCTGCAAGATCGGCAGCACAAACGACTCGCCCCAGACCATCGAGAACGGGGACCCGCTCCACATCGCCCCCGACACCTTCATGGTCTTCGGCCGCAACGACAACCAGAGCGTGAACGGCGGCGTAGAGGTCGACTACGCCTACGGCACCTTGCACCTCGGAAACGACGACGACGCGCTCTGGCTGAGCTGCGACGGTCAGGAGATCGACCGCGTGCGCTACCACGGCGGTTTCCCGGGAAACACCGCGACCTCGATGCAGCTCGACTCGGAGACCTACGACGCCACGGCCAACGACGACGGCAACCGCTGGTGCGACTCCATCGTGCCTTACGGCGACGGCGACCTCGGCACCCCCGGCGAGCCCAACCGCGACTGCGACAAGGACCCCTGCGACGGCGTCACCTGCCAGAGCCCGCCCGACCCCGAGTGCGAAGGTGATCTCGCGCGCACCTTCGAGGCGACGGGCTCTTGCAGCAACGGCCGCTGCAGCTACTCCGCCGCCAGCGAGGTCAGCTGCACGGACAGCTCGCAGGTGTGCAGCGACGGCGCCTGCGTGGACGCCTGCACCCTCATGGTGTGCGACGACCCGCCGGCCGCCGACTGCAAAGACGGCGTAGCACGGAGCTACAAGAACCCCGGCACCTGCGAGGCGGGCGAGTGCAGCTACGCGGTCGACCTCGAGGACAACTGCACCACCCGCGGCTGGGTGTGCGCCGGCGGCATGTGCGTCGACCTCTGCGAGAACGTCGTCTGCGACGATCCCCCGGCCCCGGACTGCGAAGGAGACACGGCCAGGACCTTCGCCGACGCCGGGACCTGCGGCACTGGCAACTGCAGCTACGCGGTCGAGGGCACCACCAACTGCACGACCGAGCAGAAGGTCTGCCGCGACGGGGAGTGCATCGACCCGGGCGTGACCGCGCCAGCTCCGCAGCCCGGAGAGGTCGTGTTCTCGGAGGTCATGTACAACTCCGAGTCCATCCAGGACCCCGTCGGCGAGTGGTTCGAGCTGAGGAGCCTCGCGCCGATCCCTCTAGACCTCGGCGGCTGCGCCCTCGGCAGCCGCAACGACGACGACCACGACATCACCACCGGCGAGCCCCTGATCATCGAGCCGGGCGGCCACCTCGTCTTCGGGCAGAACGCCGCCCCGGGCTCCAACGGCGGCGTCACGGTCGACTACGCCTACACCGGCAGCGCGCGCACCACCGGAGGGGACTCGCTCAGCCTGAGCTGCTCGGACTCCCTCGTCGACGAGGTGGTGTACGACGACGGCGGAGACTTCCCGGAGGCGGTCGGCGCCTCGATCTCCCTGGACCCCGGCCGCCGCGGCGCCGAGGAGAACGACGACGGGCGCAGCTGGTGCCTGGGCACGACCGCCTACGGGGCCGGCGACTTCGGCACCCCGGGCGAAGACAACCACCTCTGCCCCAACACCTGCGTCGACGTGCCCTGCGACACCCCGCCCTCCCCCGACTGCCAGGGCGAGACCGCCCGCATCTTCGCCAACCCGGGGATCTGCACCTTCGGCATGTGCGCCTACCCGCCCGCGCTCACGACGAGCTGCGCCGAGCAGAACCTCGTCTGCAGCCGCGGCGCCTGCGTCGAGCCCGAGAGCCGGCCCACGGCCCCGCGGCCCGGGGACCTCGTCATCTCCGAGGTCATGTTCAACCCCGACGAGGTCCACGACTCCCGCGCCGAGTGGATCGAGCTCGCCAGCATCGCGGACGGCGACCTCGACCTCGACGGCTGTAGGATCGAGAGCTCCGGCGACCCCGGCCACGTCATCTCCGCCGGCGGCCCGCTGCTGCTCCAGCCCAACGCCCTGCTCGTGCTCGGCAACAACGGCGACACGAGCCGCAACGGTGGCGTCACCCAGGACTACACCTACTCGGGGGTCGTGCTCGGCAACGGCTCCGACAGCCTGACCATCCGCTGCGACGCGATCGTAGTGGACACGGTGACCTGGGACCACGGCGTGACCTTCCCCGACACCAAGGGCAAGGCCATGCAGCTCGACCCCGACGCCTTCGATCCCACCCAGAACGACACGGGCAGCAACTGGTGCGACGCGACCCAGCGCTACGGCGACGGAGACAAGGGCACGCCCGGCTCCCCGAACTCCAACTGCAACTAGCTTGGGTGACCGGAACGCGACCCGGGGCTCCGGAGCCCTGCTCTCAGCGCGAGGCCTCGGCCGGCGCGTGGCCGACCGCTGGCTCTGGCGAAACCTCGACCTCGACCTCCTGCCAGGCGAGATCCTCGGGCTGAGCGCACCTTCGGGAGCGGGCAAGACCCTGCTCCTGAGAGCCCTCGCCGGCCTCGACCCCATGGACGAAGGCTCCATCCACCACGACGCCGCCCCAGTCGATGGGCCGGACATGCCCGCCGCTCGAGCCCGCTGCATCTACCTCCACCAGCGCCCGGCCCTCGGCGAAGGCAGCGTCGCCGACGCCCTGCGAGCACCCTTCGCCTTCCGCGTGCACCGCTCCCTCCGCTGGGATCCCGCCCCCGCTCACCGCTGGCTCTCGGACCTGGGCCGCGACGCGAGCTGGCTCGAGACTCCCGTGGACACGCTCTCCGGTGGCGAGGCGCAGGTCCTCGCGCTGCTCAGGGCTCTCCAGCTCTCCCCCAAGGTGCTGCTGCTCGACGAGCCGAGCGCCTCCCTCGACGCAGCCACCGCCCGCGCCCTGGAGGCGCTGCTGCTCTCCTGGGTCGCCTCCGACCCACAGCGCGCCTGCGTCTGGACCAGCCACGACCCGTCCCAGCTGGAACGCACCTGCACCCGCGTCCTGACCCTCCCGGAAGCCCCGTGACCCCCGCCTACATCCACCTCGGGCCGGTCGAGCTGGCCATCGCCGCCGCCCTCATCGGCATCAACCTCCTGCTGTCGGTCGCCCTGCGGCTCGGCATGGGCCGCCGCCTCCTCGTCGCCAGCGCGCGAATGACGGCCCAGCTCCTCCTCATCGGGCTGGTCTTGGAGTGGGTTTTCGCGCTGCGAGAGCCGCTCTCGGTTCTCGCCCTGTGCCTGCTCATGACCGCCCTGGCCGGCGGCTCGGCCGTGCGCCGCACCTCGCGCCGCTACCCCGGGATCTACTGGGACAGCCTGGTCAGCGTGCTCGGCGGGTGCTTCATCGTGACCGGCCTGGCCATCACGGGCATCATCCGGGTCGATCCCTGGTACGAGCCGCAGTACCTCATACCCCTGCTCGGCATGGTCTTGGGCAACGCCCTGACCGGCATCTCCCTGGGCCTCGACCGCTTCATGGACAGCCTCGTCGAGCGCCGCTCCGAGATAGATACCCGCCTCGCCCTCGGCGCGACCCGCTGGGAGGCCGCACACGAGGAGGTGCGCCGCGCCGTCAGGACGGGCATGATCCCCATCGTCAACAGCATGATGGTCATGGGCATCGTGGCTCTGCCGGGCATGATGACCGGCCAGATCCTCGCCGGCGCCGACCCAGCGGACGCCGTGCGCTACCAGATGGTCATCGTCTTCATGATCGCCTCGGCCGTCGCCCTCTCGACCCTGTCGGTGGTGCTGCTCGCCTTCTCGAGGATCTTCGACGAGCACCACCGCCTCCGCCCGGACATCATCAAAAACCCCCGCGCGTAGGCGCTCGCGCACGCGAGGTCTTGTGCTCGCCCACCCTGTCTTGTTAGCCTCCGCGGCCTTTAACTCTGTCGTGGGTACGGCCGCCATGCGGAAGCTCAGAAGCCTCTCTCTCTCCTTGAGCCTCCTCGTCGTGTCGCTCCTCCTGGGCGTCGCGGTGTCCTGCTCGGGCGACTCCTTCCAGGTCGTCAAGCAGCCGCACATCGAGGTCGACCCGTCGTCGCTGACGTTCCAGCGCGTCACCGGGGCGGGGCCGACCACCAAGTCCATCACGATCCGAAACTCCGGCGAGGGCGTGCTCGAGATAAGGGCCATCAGCCTCGAGCCCGCCGGCGGCCCGTTCAGCTTCTCCAGCTCATCCACCGGAGCAGTCGGCTCGAAGGTGGCTCCCCTCGGCGCGAGCGACGAGACCGGGCACCTCGAGTCGGTCGAGCTCGTGGTCGTGTACACCCCGGCCGCCCTCGGCAGGCCGACCGAGGGCCGCATCGTGCTCGAGCACAACGACCCCTCCGGCGGGCGCACCATCGTCCCCATCACCGAGACCATGCCCAGCGCGGCCCTCGAGGTCATCCCCACCGAGGTGCGCTTCCAGGGCGTGCAGCCCGGCAAGTTCGCCAAGGAGGACGTGAGCATCCTGAACCTCGGCGCGATCCCGGTCGCCATCGTCAGCGTCCAGCTCGTGGGCTCCGCGGCCTTCGAGCTGCTCTGGGACCAGACCGAGGGCGCACCCGCGACCATACCGGGACGCCCGGTCGTGCTCGACCCCCCCGAAGCGCTCCCCCTCGGCGGCTCCCGCACGACCACGATCCGCTTCAAGCCCACCGACGACCTCCCGCAGCAGGCCGAGATCCGCATCGACTGGCGCTCCGACACCGGGACAGGAGTGCTCGTGGTCCCGATCTGGGGCAACACGCCCGGCCCCTGCATCGAGGTCGAGCCCGAGCACATCGACTTCGGCGGGGTGCTCGTGGGCAACGCGGTCCGCCTGCCTATTCAGCTCCGCTCCTGCGGGGCCGACCCGGTGGAGGTCCACTCGGTCCGCCTCGCCGACACGAGCAACAGCGCCTTCACGCTGGTCACCGAGGAGCTCACCATGGACGGCGCACCTCAGGCGTGGCCCAAGGTGAACCAGGCCCTGGGCATGCCGGTGAACGCCACCGCCTCATTCGAGCTCCAGTACCTGCCGACAGCCGTGAGCGCGACAGGAGCTGACGGCGCGGTCATCCGTGACTCGGCCCAGGTGCTCGTAGAGGCGAGCACCTCGGTGGGCACCATCGCCGTCGACGCCACCGGCTTCGGGACCGACAAGGCCTGCCCGTCGGCCGTCATCTCCGTGCTCGAGGGCACCAGCGAGGTCGCCCCTCAGAGCAAGCTCAGGCTCTCGGCCGAGCAGAGCATCCCGGTCAACGGCACCATCACCCAGTACGAGTGGAAGGTGGAGCAGCCGAGCGGCAGCGCCGACTTCTTCGTGCCCAACGCCGCCTCCCCGATAGTCGAGCTCACCGCCAACACCGCCGGCGTCTACCTGTTCAGGCTCAGGGTGCGCGACCAGGGGACCTGGTCCTGCGAGCCCGCCGAGCGCCGCATCCTCGTCATCCCCGACGAGCACATCCACGTGCACCTCATCTGGGAGACGGCCGCCGATCCGGACCCGAGCGACAAGATCGGGAGCGACATGGACCTGCACTTCGTCCACCTCGACAACGCCATCGGGGACCCACAGGGTGACGACGCCTACCCGCCCAAGCCCGCCATGCAGGACGGCCTCAACGAGGGCTACTTCCACCCGGACTGGGACACCTACTTCGGCTACACCACCCACGACTGGGGCAAGGCCGGCGTGAAGGAGGACGATCCCTCCCTCGACCGGGACGACATCGACGGCGCCGGCCCGGAGAACCTGAACCTCAACGACCCCGAGCAGGGCGTCACCTACAGGATCGGCGTGCACTACTTCAGCTCCAAGGGAGTCGACGCGGACGCCTTCTTCCCCGAGCCCAAGGAGTTCGGCCCCTCCGTCCCGACCGTGCGCATCTTCCTCTTCGGCGAGATGGTCGCCGAGCTGCGCGGCTGCCCCATGGTCAACGACGAGATGTGGGACGTCGGCACCTTCATCGGCTCGACCGGCGACCTCAGCCTGTACCAGTGCAACGCCCCGCGCCCGCAGAGCGAGCTCGGACCGTGGCCGCAGGCACCCTGCGGCGGCGCGGAGAACCGTCGCGAGGACGGCAGCGAGTGCCCCTACGTGCTCTACCCGCGCTACCGCGAGAGCACGAGCGCCAACATCCCCCTCGGGGGCTTCGGCGGCGACAT
>CAZQPP010000356.1:0-8855 GCA_964594295.1 uncultured Myxococcales bacterium
GGTTGCCGTCCTCGCAGGAGACGCCGGTTCCGCGGCAGGTGCCGTCGTGGCATGAGGCTCCGCTGGTGCAGGAGTTGCCGTCGTTGCACGCCGTGCCGTTTGGAGAGGGCGTGTAGCGGCAGGCACCTCCGGAGCAGGAGTCCGTGGTGCAGGGGTTGCCGTCGTTGCAGGGGAAGCCGTAGCCGCGGCACGCGCCGGCCTGGCAGGAGTCGCCGGTGGTGCACGCGTCGCCGTCGTTGCAGGGCGTGCCGTTGGTCGCGGGGGTGTGCCGGCAGGCGCCTCCCGAGCAGGAGTCCACGGTGCACTGGTCGCCGTCGTCACACTGCACCCCGTCGCCCCGGCAGACGCCGGCCCGGCAGGAGTCTGCGCTCGTGCAGGGGTTGCCGTCGTTGCAGGGGCCGCCGTCGGGGAGAGGGTCGTGCCTGCAGGCGCCGGCCGCGCACGAGTCGGCGGTGCAGACGTTGGCGTCGTCGCACTGCATCGGCGTGCCGCGGCAGACGCAGCCGAAGCACTGGTCGCCGCTGGTGCAGGCGTCGCCGTCGTCGCAGGCGGTCCCGTCGCCGATGGGCTCGTGCGTGCAGCCCGTGGGCCCGGGGATGTCCTCGGTGCAGGGGTTGCCGTCGTCGCAGTCGCCGACGACGCAGATGCCCCCCTGGCAGATGCCGGAAACGGTCGCGCCCGCCGGGACGCACAGGGCCCCGTCGGGGTAGTTGCTGCTCGTGCAGGTCCCGGCCTCGCAGACGTTGGCGGAGCAGGGGTTGCCGTCGTCGCAGTCCATGGGCACGCCGACGCAGCCGGCCGGGGTGCAGCGGTCGCCGGTCGAGCAGGGGTCGCCGTCGTGGCAGGCGAAGCCGTAGGGCGCGGGCACGTGGGTGCAGCCTTCGATGCCCCACAGGTCGTCGGTGCATGGGTCGCCGTCGTCGCAGTCCGAGCAGGGCTCGCCGATGCCGCAGACCTCGAAGTCGTCCTCTTCGGCGCAGGCGGAGCAGGGCTCGCAGTCGGGGCAGTCCGCGTCGAGGTGGCAGACGCCGCTCATGCAGGCGCCGGCGGTGTTGCTGCCGGGCAGAGTGCAGCGGGCGCCGTCGGGCAGGGAGACCTGATCGCAGCCGATAGCGGTCACCAGCCCGAAGGTGCACGTCGAGGCGTCTTCACATTGGGCGGTGTCGGTGCAGATGGCCCCGGCGCAGCCCCACGGGGGGCCGCCGAGCGCGCCCGGGCAGTCCGTCGCGTTCGGCACGGCGGTGTGCTCGCACTGGCCGTCGCGGCACGAGTCGACTGTGCAGGGGTTGGCGTCGTCACAGTGGATGAGCGTGCCCCGGCAGGCGCCGAAGCGGCACCTGTCGGCGTTCGTGCACGGATCCCCGTCGTTGCAGCCGAGGCCCTCGCCGCCCGTGATGTGCTCGCACCGGCCGGCCGCGCACGAGTCGACCGTGCACGGGTTCTGGTCGTCGCAGTCGGCGTCGCTGACGCAGCAGCTCTCCAAGGTGCCGGTGTGGACGCAGCGCCCGAGCGCGTCGCAGGAGTCGCCGGTGGTGCAGTCGTCACCGTCGTCGCAGGGCGTCCCGGGCGTCGATGAGGAGCGGCTGCAGGTGAAGCTGTGAGCCCCCGTCGACTGGCAGCCGCCCTGCATGCAGCGGCCCACGCTGGTCGCGCAGATGGGAGGGGCGCCTGCGGTGCAGACTCCGGCCACGCAGTGGTCTCCGACCGTGCAGCCGTCGCCGTCCGCGTCGCAGCCGGTGCCGTCGGGGAGGTCGGCCCACGCACACCTGCCCGACATGGTGCAGGCGTCGATGGTGCACGCCTGCCCGTCATCACAGTCGTCGTGCGTCGTGCAGTCGGTCGGCGGCGCGCTCTGACCGCCGCCCGACGAGATGATGCCGGCGCAAGCGTCACCGATGCCGTCGCCGTTGGAGTCCGCCTGGCTCGGGTTTGCCATCAGGACGCAGTTGTCGCTCCCGTTGGGCACACCGTCCCCGTCGGAGTCGGCGTCTATGCAGTCGGCCTGGCCGTCACCGTCGGTGTCGTTGAAGCCCTCGTCGGTGGAGCCGTCGCAGTCGTCGTCGACTCCGTTGCAGGACTCCGGCAGGGGCACGCCGCCAGGGCATGCCCCGGACCCCGAGCCGATGGTGTTGGCTCCGTTCTCTCCGCCGAAGCTTGCCGGCGGGCCGGTCGCGGAAGCTCCCGACGCGGTGTCGGGGAGAGCCCCCGCCGCGTCCGCGCCGTCACCGGGCGGGAAAGCCTCGCAGCCTGCGAGCACATGAACAGCGCCGATCAGTGTGACGACGCAGACGATTCTACCTACGTACCCCTGCATGGCTTGGCCCCACCAGCGAGAGTTCGCGTACCTGCTACCGAACTTCAAATGTTAAGGAATGAGGCGGGGGGTCGTCAACGGAAATCGGACATTAGCAATCCGACGCCTGCAATTCGCGCGCAGAGGCCTCTGGGCGAACCTCCCTCCGGCTAAGTCTCCGCCGGCGGCTCCATCCCGAGCTTCGTGGCCAGGTCCTGCTTGTCGACCGCCTTGGCCATCGCCTCCTCCACCGTGACGGTGTCCGAGATGACGAGCTTCTTCAGCTCGTTGTTCAGGAGCTGGCAGCCGAGCTTCCCGGCCGTCGTCATGAAGGTGGCCAGCTGGTAGGTCTTGCGGTCACGGATGAGGGCCGCGACCGCGGTGTTGGCGACGAGGATCTCCACCGCGGCGATCCGGCCTCCGTGCTTCCGCCTGCAGAGGGTCTGGGCCATGACGCCCTTGAGCGACTCGGAGAGCATCATGCGGACCTGCTCCTGCTCGTCGGAGGGGAACAGCCCGATGATTCGATCGACCGTGGAGACAGCGGTCGAGGTGTGAAGCGTGCCGAAGACGAGGTGGCCGGTGGAGGCGGTCTCGAGGGCGAGGGCCATGGTCTCGAGGTCGCGCAGCTCGCCGACGAGCACGATGTCCGGGTCCTCGCGGAGGGCCGCTCTCAGCGCCCGGGCGAAGCTGTTCGTGTGGGAGTACACCTCGCGCTGGTTCACCAGGCACTGCCGGCTCTGGTGCACGAACTCGATGGGGTCCTCGAGCGTGATGATGTGCTCCTTCCGGTTCCTGTTGATCCAGTCGACCATCGCCGCGAGGGTCGTGGACTTGCCCGAGCCCGTGGGGCCGGTGACGAGCACGAGGCCCTTCGCCAGGGTGCAGAAGCGCTCGGCGACGTCGGGGAGGTTGAGCTGCTCCATGTTCAGGATGCGCGACGGGATGGTCCGCAGCACGGCCCCGACGCCTCCCTGGTCGCGGAACATGTTCACGCGGAAGCGGGCGAGCCCGGGCACCGCGTAGCCGAAGTCCGTGTCGTTGTCGCTCCCGAACTCCTCCCTGTGGCGATCCTCCATGACGGGCTCGAGCAGCTGGTAGACCTCGCTGTCGGCGAGGGGTGCCACGTCGAAGAGCTCGTCCATCTCGCCGTCGAGCCGCCAGCGGGGGCGCTCGCCGCCGGTGAGGTGCAGGTCGGACGCGCCCTCGGCAACCATGCGCCTGAGCAGGGGCTCGAGGGAGGCGCGCTGGGAGATGCCGGCGCTGATGTGCTCGACCTCCACCTCCTTGGTCGCCTCCTTCGCGTCCTTGCCGATCCCGCCGTAGCTCCGGAGCACCTCGTTGAAGAAGGCGAGGTTGATGTGCACCGGCTTGAGCTCGAGGCCCGGCACCATCTGGCGGATGCGCAGGAGGAGCTTCGGGTCGGGGTCGTCGACGAAGCCGAGCCTGAGCTCGTTCCCAAATGTGCTCAGCGGCAGGACGCGGTGGCGCGTGATGAACTCGAGGTTCAGGTGCTCGAGGGCGTCCTTGTCGATCTCCTTGGCGTCACCCTTGTGCTCGGGGATGCCGGCGCTGCGGGCGCTCGCCTTCAGCCTGGCTGCGAGGGAGCGCGCCACGCTCATGCCGAAGCTCGGCATGCGGGCGAACATCTGCTGGAAGACCTGCCCGTCGAACTTGTGGACGAGCACCTTGCTGACGGCCAGGACCGTCGCGGTCCGGGGCTCGCCGAGGAGCAGCCCCATCTCGCCCACGCAGTCGGGGGCCGTGACGACGGCGAGCTCGACCGGCTCCGCGTTCTTGATGTCGGGCGTGCTCAGGACGCGCGCCTCGCCGCGCAGCATGACGAAGAAGGAGTCCGAGGGCTGGCCCTGCTCGATGATGGTCTCCTTCTCCTCGTACTGAAAGAGCCCTCCGTGCTCGGCGATCTGCCTTAGCTGGCCCGGGTCCAGCTGAGAGAAGAGAGCAGCCTGACCGAGGGCCTCGACCGTCTTGTCCATGTACTTCTCGAGGGGTACGGCTCTCATCGTTCTCTCTGTCTGCTCGGTTGTTGGTCCCGGTCCCTGGTCCTGTCTCGCCTGCCGGTCCTGGTTCTGGTCCTGGTCGCGGCGCTCGTTCCGCTCTCGCCTAGAACGGCGACCCGTCGCTCTGCGTCCCCGGCGAGAACAGCAGCTCGCCCGGGTGGGCCTCCCAGGTCGCGCCGGCCTCTCCGTCGCTGGGGCGGACGAGCGAGCGGGCGCCGCTACCCTCGGCGCCGAAGACGAGGGAGTCCTCGAGGTGGTCCCCGGGCCGGTGCAGGAGGACGGAGTCTCCCTCGGCGTCCAGCATCAGGCCCTCCTTAGCGGTGAAGACCTGCACCCCTTCGGGAGCGCTGAAGGCCTCTCCGGGGGCGGCCCCGAACACGACGGCAGCTCCTCCGGGCGCCAGGATCGTGCCGTTGGGGAAGGTGAAACGCACCTTCTGGCCGTCGGAGATCGTCCAGCCCGCGAGGTCGGCCTCGAGGGCGGAGATGTTGAGCAGCTCTACGAACTGGTCGCCGGCGTCGTCACGCAGCCCGTCGCCGTTGGCGTCACCGGCGAGCTCGGCCGGCGGGTCGGCGAGGACCTCGTTCAGGACGACCTCCGGGAGCGGCGGAGCGTCGAAGCTGCAGTCGTTGTTCTCGGGCACGCAGCCCTTGCGGCCGATGTGCCACCCCGTCGCCACGTCGGCGCAGCTGTAGCCTTCCGGGCAGGCGTCGTCGGCGGTGCAGCGGGCCGTGCAGATGCCGTCCGCGTCGGCGACGAGGGCGACGCAGAAGTTGCCCTTGGGGCCGCAGTCCTCGTCGTCTTCGCAGGCGCCACAGAAGGAGCCGACCTGCGCGTAGGGGTGCAGGTGCGGGTTGTCGTCGATTCCGTGCACCCCGTACATGGTCGAGAACCAGAAGCTGTTGCTGTCGAGGTCTTTGAGCAGCTCCCCGATGGTCTTCGGCTTGTGCACCCCCTCCCCGTTGGTCCCGACGAGGGCGTAGAGGAAGTCCGTCACGGCGGCGGGTGAGCCGGCGCTGCTGAAGGAGCCGGTGGTGATGATGTCGAGGTTCTTACGGTCTTCCTTGCTGGGGTTGTGCCAGAAGGCCTCTCCGAGCGCGTAGGTCTCGCAACCCTCGGCGAGCACTACCTGGTAGCGGTCCTTCGGCATCTCGAGCCCCGCGATCTCGCTGTCGTCGAGGTCGCCCTCGTCGGTCTTGCGCCAGTTGGCGAGCGCGAAGCCGTAGAAGGGCCCCGAGTGGCCGCTGAATACGATGGCGTCCATCTCCTTGAAGCTCGTGCGCATGTCGTCTTCGAGCTGGCGACCGCCCTCGGCCGTGTCCGGGTCGGTGTCGCTGCCCGGCTTGCCCCAGAAGAGGGAGATCTCGACACGCAGCTCCTTGTCGAAGGCCGTGATCGTCCGCACGAGGGGGCCGCTCGTGCGGGTGTACTCGTCGTAGCTCTCGGCCGGCGACTCGTAGCCCTTCGCGACGAGCTGCGTGTAGACGCTCTCGGAGTGCTTGAGGTGGTAGGCCTCGTGGTAGTCCCAGCCGTAGTGCACGCCGATGCTCATCACCCCGTCCTCGAACAGGCGCGCGTAGTCGAACCAGGCGTCGATGCTGCGCGGCTCGGCGGTGATGGTGAGCTTGACGGCGTCGAGGCGATCGGCGTCGACCTTCGTGGGGTCGAACTTCTTCCAGGGGGCCTTGCGGTACCACTCGCGGTTGGTCTCGAGGAGCTGCATGTCGGCGTTCGAGATCTTGCCGATGGTCAGGTCGAAGGTGCGCACGCCGTCTTCCGAGACCTCGGTCGGCAGCCGCTCGAGCAGGTCGAGGGGCCCGCCGAGCTCCTGGCGGAAGGTGAAGGCGTAGCTGCCGTCCTCGAGCTCCTCGATGTTGAGCTCCTCGTAGGAGCCGTTCTTGGTCAGGCACTGGAAGTCGCCGTAGTCCGCGTTGTCCGCGTCGTGGCTCTTGGGCTGGATGTAGGCGTTGAGGAACCAGCCGATGACCACTTGCTTGTAGGGGATCAGGCGCTTGACCCGCTGGAGGCGCTCCTCGCCCTCGAGCTCGGCGTCCTCGCCCTCGAGTGTGATGGTCGTGCGACCCTCCACGAGGTACTCCTGCGCGCGCGGCGCGAAGAAGTTGTCTTCCTTGCCCTCGGTCACGACGACGGGGAGGCCCTCTTCTCCCGGCGGGACCGTGGAATCACCGGTGTCTTCTGCGCAGCCCACGGCTAGAAACAGGGTCGCGAAGATGAACGCTCGACAGTCCTTACCCATAGCTGCCTCCAACGGATGCGAATCTGCGCCCTATGGCAGAAAGGGCGCAGAATTCCAAGTCATACCGCCTCAGACAGGCTGCCTGCCCGCTAGAAGGTCGCGCCCGCTTCCCACGCGCCCTGGCCCTCGGCCTCGCCGCTCACGTTCAGGCTGTTGCCGGTCATCTCGCCGCTCCAGAGGCCGTGGAACTTGGAGTCGGCGCCCACGGCTCCCGTGAACACGCCCTCGAAGTAGACCGGGAACAGGCCCATGAGCTTGACCTCACCTTGACGTATCTTGGCGTCGATGGACTTGCCCGAGGGGTCGTAGTCTCCGGAGATGATCGCCGCGAAGGGGTGGGAGCCCACCTCGCCCTCGGCCACTCCCCTCCCCTGGAGCTCGCCCGCGACGACCAGCTTCTTCTCGAGGCACTTGATCTCGAAGTAGAGGTCTCCGGACACGGCGAGGAGCCCCTGCTCGACGAGGTAGGAGGGAGGGTCGTCGAGGGCGAAGTCGATGGTGCCCATGAAGGTCCCGTCCCACTTCGGGCTGATGCCCAGCTCCTCGCAGTCGCTGAAGGGGTCCGGGATGTGGGCCGGGACGTCAGGCGCGGAGGGGGTCGCGTCCGGGCCGGCGTCGAAGGGGAAGTAGACGTCTTTGGGCTGGCCGGGCTCGGCTGCGGTGCCGTCGGCGCCCTCGAGCACGTCGAGCTTTGCCACGAATTGCGGCACCTTGGTGTCGCGCTGCGCGGAGGACGCCGCGTCGCCCGTGGAACCGGCGGTCCCCGGCCCGAGACCTCCGCCGGCGGCGTCGATCTCCACGCCGGCGCCGATTCGCGTGCAGATCTGCGAGATGCACTGGAGCGGCGCCTTGCAGTCGGGGGTGCGCAGGCACGAGGCGCCGGCGACGCCGAGGTTCGCGGCCTCCTCGCCGGCGGCGCAGCCGGAGAGCAGCGGCGCGCAGGCCAGGGCGAGCAGAGCGAGGAGCGAGTGTAGGCGGGACATGGAGGCAGCGAAGCGAGTCGGAGTAGGGTAGCATAGCGCGGCCTCTCGAACACCCCACGGAGTCGCCCATGCGCCGCTACGCCATGCTCTGCCTGGTCGCCCTCGGCGCTGCCTGCGCCAGCGAGGAGGCGGCCGACGGCCCGGTCACGGCGTCTTCGATCACGGAGCGCCGGGCCGCCATGCTGGCCGAGGTCGCCGCGTCCATGGACGAGCCGGAGTACTTCCACGACGGCACCTGGCACCTGCATTACGGCGACGGGCTGATGTTCGGCCCCTCCTACGACCTGGCGACCTGGTCCCTGGGCGGCGAGGCGCGGCACAAGGAGCGCGCGGAGGAGGCCCTGGGCACCAACATCGCCCGCGTGGAGGCCGCCGCGAAGGACCTGACCGGGGCGATGAAGGACCTGGAATCCGTGGCCATGGCGCTGCTCGGGCTGCTGGAGTCCGGCCAGTTCCTCGACACGACCTCCTACGTGGAGGCCGCCGAGCCCCTGCTCGAGCTGGTCGACAAGCTCTCGCGCTCCCTCGGCGACTACCTCGAGATCCAGGCCGGGGAGTTCGCGGTGGCCTCATACGGCCCCACCTCCGTCTCCTCCCTCATCGCGCTGGCTCATCTCGAGCTCGCCCTCGGCTGGCCCGATCGCGAGGGTGACAAGCACGTCGAGCGGGCCGTGCAGGTCTTGGACCACATCGAGGCCAAGGCCTGGGACGAGGAGCGCAAGGTCTACCGCTTCGCAACCGGCGACGAGCGTCTCATGCTCTACCCGAACGCCACCCTGATGCTGGCGCACGCGCGCGCCCTCCAGCTCACCGGCGAGGCTCGCCACCGGGAGCGCGTCGAGGCCCTCTACGAAGGGATCCAGCCGCTGCGCGCGGCCTCGGGCGACCACTTCCACTCCCCCTACAGCCGCGAGGAGGCCGACGCGGTAGACGAGGACTACGCCACCCTGTCGAGCCAGAACTACCTGTCGATGGCCCTCTGGATAGCCTGGCGCAACACCTCGGACCAGCGCTTCATAGACGAGCTCGACCGCGTGCTCGGCTGGATAGAGGCCCACCTCTTCGTAGACGGCGTGCTCAAGCACCACTGGGTCAACGGGCGCGTCGCCAACGAGGAGGACCAGTACGACTTCTGCTCGGGCTGCAACCTGCAGACCCTCTACATCCTGAAGATGATCGAGGCAGGGGAGTAGGGGCAAGGGCAGGGGCACGGGAGGAGCGCGCCGGCGCTCCGCGCGCCGCGCTCCTAGACTTTGATCTAGCTGTTGGCTGTTAGCTGTTAGCGGTTAGCCTGAAACCCT
>CAZQPP010000357.1:0-8841 GCA_964594295.1 uncultured Myxococcales bacterium
GGCGGAGACCAGGTGTTGGTCTGCGCTCCCGAGGGCAGCGGAGGTTGCTGTGCTGCCGTCACCGAAGGTCGGCGCGAGCCCTGCGCGAGGGAGAACGAGCACGGCCGCTGCACCGCGGAGCGGGTGTGCCGGGGCACGGCCGGCTGGAGCGCCTGCCCGGCGCGGGAGCCCGCGGCCGAGATCTGCAACGCGGGCGACGACGACTGCGACGGCCTCGTGGACGAAGACCTGCCCGTCGAGTGCGCTTGCGGAGACGGGGTGTGCGCGCCGCCGGGCGGTGAGGAGCCGGCCACCTGCCCCTGCGACTGCCACGAGTGCGGGGACGGGGCCTGCGCGCCCTGCGGCGAGAGCCCGGGCAGCTGCCCGGAGGACTGCTGCAGGAGCGAGGAGGGCACTGAAGGATGCGGCGACGGGCACTGCCTCGGGCCGGTCTGCGGAGAGGACGGCCTGAGCTGCCCGGAGGACTGCGGCTCGGACTGCGGCAACGGCGTCTGCGAGGGCGGCGAGAGCCCGTGGCTGTGCGCAGCGGACTGCAGCCTCGGCGAGTGCGGCAACGGCGTCTGCGAGCCCACCGACGGCGGGGCGGAGATCTGCCCCGAGGACTGCGCCGCCTACTGCGGCGACTGTGTCTGCGGCGACGGCGGCGGCGGGCGCCCGGAGCGCCACGACACCTGCCCCATCGACTGCGGCTACTGCGGCGACGGTGTCTGCAGCGCCTGCCCCTCCCTCGGGGAGGACGGCGCGCGCTGCCCGGCGGACTGCTGTGTGGCGGCGCCGGAGACCTGCAACGGCAAAGACGACGACTGCGACGGCGAGACCGACGAGGGCTTCGGCGTGGGAGAGCCTTGCGAGGACCCGCCGGGCGGGCCGTGCTTCGCGGGCGTCACTGCCTGCGTCTCTTCGGAGGCCGTCGCCTGCAGCGACGCGAGCAAGAGGCCGCCGGGCGCTCCCTGCGGAGGCTACCGCTGCGCGGTCGGCTTCGCGGAGCTGCCCGGAGGCTGCAGCGAGGAGGGGCTGTGCCGGGAGCAGGGCTGGGCGGACTGCGGAGGCCCGCTCTGTGCCGGCGACGAGCGCTGCGCGGAGGGCTGCCTCGACCACGCGGGCTGTCGCCCCGGCTACGCGTGCACCGGCTCGGCCTGCCTCGCGCGCCGGGCGGTGTGCGAGACCAACGAAGACTGCATCGACGGCGACCCGTGCACCGTGGACCTGTGCGACTCCGCGCGCGTCTGCGGGCGATACCCCCGTGAGCCCTGCGGTCCGGGAGAGGACGCCGACGGCGACGGTGTGCTCAACGGCGACGACCTGTGCCCCGAGCACGCCGACCCGGAGCAGGAGGACCTCGACGAGGACGGCGTCGGAGACGCGTGCGACGACTGCGTGACCGTCGCCGCCACCGAGGAGCGCTGCGACGGCCGGGACGACGACTGCGACGGCCTCACCGACGAGGACTTCGGCGTCGGCCGCGCCTGTCCCGCACCCGACGAGCCTTGCGCGCGCTTCGAGATCACCTGCGTCGGAGCTCGGGAGAGCGCCTGCCGGCGGGTGGGGAGCCACCCCCGAGGGATCGAGTGCGCAGAGCCCACGTGCGAGGGTGGGGTCTTCACCGACAAGGGCACCTGCGACGGCGATGGGCTCTGCCTCGCGGGCAGGGTCGGCTCCTGTGCCCCCTACGCCTGCGCCGACGATCGGGTATGCGCCGATCGCTGCACCCCCGGCGCAGGAAGAGGCGGCCTCCCAGGGGAAGCCCGGACCTCGGGCTGCATGGGAGATCGTTACTGCCTTCGAGGCGTGTGCCTGCCCCTCGCCGAGATCGGGGCGCCCTGCACCGAGGACGCCGCCTGCGGGTCGGGGCACTGCGCGGACGAGCGCTGCTGCGACGACGCCTGCACGGAGACCTGCATGGGCTGCGCGCTCCCGGGAAAGCTGGGGACCTGCAGCCGAGTGCGGAGCGCCCCGGACCCCGACAGCTGCACTGGAGAGCGCTCCTGCGACGGGGAGGGGGCCTGCCGCCTCCACGTCGGCGCCCCCTGCCGAACGGCGGCGGAGTGCCTGAGCGAGAGCTGCGCCGACGGAGCCTGCTGCGCGAGCGCGTGCGAGGGGGTCTGCGAGAGCTGCGCGCTCGAAGCGACGGCGGGGCGCTGCGTGCCCGTGCGTCTCGACGAGGACCCGGGCAGCTGCGACGGGGCCTACGGCTGCGACTCCACCGGCCGCTGCCACCTGAAGCACGGTCGGTCCTGCGCCCGCGACGGCGCCTGCATCTCGGGCTTCTGCGTCGACGGTGTGTGCTGCACCTCGGCCTGCCACGAGCCCTGCCGCCGCTGCGACCGCCCGGGCAGGCGCGGCACCTGCACCCCGCGCACGGAGGGCGAGGATCCGGACGGGTGCGCAGGCGTCGCCACCTGCGACGGCGCCGGGCGCTGCAAGCTCCGCGAGGGGGCGGTCTGCCGGCACGGAGAGGACTGCCTCAGCGGCTTCTGCGCCGACGGCGTGTGCTGCGACAGCCCCTGCGCGGCGCCGTGCCGGGGCTGCACCCGGCCGGGCTCGGTGGGGACCTGCGCCGCCATGCTCAACGTGGAGCAGCCGGGGCGGTGCGAGGACGGCTGGGTGTGCGATCCCGCGGGCAGCTGCGTGCAGCGTCGCGGCCAGCCCTGCGACAGCGAGGCCGAGTGCGCGTCGGAGCACTGCGTGGACGGCTTCTGCTGCGACCGCGCCTGCGACGGCACCTGCGAGGCCTGCGACGTCGGCGGCAGCGAGGGGACCTGCGCGGCCTTCCCCGCGGGCACCGATCCCGAGGAGGAGTGCGGCACCTGCCGCGCCTGCGACGGCCGCGGCAAATGCGCGGCGCTTCGGGAGGGCGCAGACCCCAAGGACGACTGCGCTCCCGAGCCGGGTTGCGGGAGGGACGGCGAGTGCGACGGCGCGGGCTCGTGCCGGCTCCGCGGCGCCGAGACCGTCTGCGGGCCGGCGAGCTGCGAGGACGCGGTGCTCTCCCTGCCCGACCTCTGCGACGGAGCGGGCGGGTGCGCAGACGGCGGCGAGGTGCCCTGCCCCGGCGGCCTGGCCTGTGACGAGCCGGAGCCGGGCGCGGGCGGCGGCGACCCTTCATCTACTTCATGCAGGGCCACGTGCGCGCGCGCGGAGGACTGTGCCGAGGGCTTCTACTGCGCGTCGGGCGCGTGCCTGTCGGTGAAGCCGGTGGGCCGGCCCTGCGCCCGGGACCTGGAGTGCGCCTCGGGGGAATGCGCCGACGGCGTCTGCTGCCTGACCCCCTGCCCCGGCGCCTGCGAGGCCTGCGCCCTGAGCGAGCGGGAGGGCGTTTGTGCTCTCGCCCCCGCGGGCCAGGACCCACGCGCTCTGTGCGGGGCCGGGCAGGCTTGCGACGGCGCCGGGAGCTGCGCCGGCAAGGAGGGCGCCCCCTGTGAGGTGGATCGGGAGTGCCTCGGCGGGATCTGCGCCGACGGTCGTTGCTGCGACGCGCGCTGCGAGGGCGGCTGCCGCGCCTGCGACGTGCCCGGCCGCCTCGGGGCGTGCTCGCCGGTGCCGCGCGGCGCCGATCCGGCGGAGGAGTGCTCCGGCGACGAGGTCTGCGACGGGCAGGGGGCGTGTGCGGCCCCGGAGGGACACGCGTGCGAACGGGCCGCAGACTGCCTGAGCGGCGCGTGCGCGCAGGGCGTCTGCTGCGCCTCGGCCTGCGGGGAGGCCTGCCACTCGTGCGCCCTGCCCGACTCCCGTGGAAGCTGCGAGGCCGTCCCGGCGGGCCTGGACCCGGCGGGGGACTGCGGCACCGGCGGCGCCTGCGACGGCGCCGGAGGCTGCGCCGCCCTGCCCGGCACCTCCTGCGGAGGGGGCACGCCCTGCCTGAGCGCTCACTGCTCCGACGGCGTCTGCTGCGACGAGCCCTGCGACGGAGGCTGCGAGTCCTGCGCCCTCGAGGGCGGCGTGGGGAGCTGCAACCCCGTCCCGGCCGGTAGCGACCCCGACAGCGAGTGCGAAGGGAGCCGGGTGTGCGACGGAGCCGGGACCTGCGCCCTCGAGGATGGCGAGGCCTGCGCGACCGGAGAGGAGTGTCTCAGCGGCTTCTGCGACGGTGGGACCTGCTGCGCCTCGGCCTGCGACCTGCCCTGCTCGAGCTGCGACATCCCCGCTTCGCCCGGCCTCTGCCTCCCTGCTCCCCGCGGCACCGACCCTCGCGGGGACTGCCCGGGCGAGGAGATCTGCGACGGCGCCGGAGGCTGTGCTCGGCCGGATGGGGCAGCCTGCGGCGAGGACGCCGAGTGCCTCGGAGGCGCCTGCGCCGACGGGCTGTGCTGCGACGAGCCCTGCGACGGACCATGCCACGCCTGCGACCTCGAGGGCGCGCTCGGCCGGTGTGCTCTGCTCCCCCCCGGGAGCGATCCCGACGGCGATTGCCCGGGTGAGGAGATCTGCGGCGCCGCCGGGAGCTGCGTCCGGCCCGACGGGGCGGTCTGCGCCTCGCAGCTCGAGTGTCTGCACGGGGCCTGCTCCGACTCCGTGTGCTGCGAGCACGCCTGCGAGGGCCCCTGCCACGCCTGCAACCTCGACGGCGAGCTCGGCCGCTGCGCTCCGGTGCCGAGAGGAGAAGACCCGCGGGGGGCATGCCCTGGTGAGCAGGTCTGCGACGGGGCGGGTACATGCGCCCTGCCGGATGGGCAGCCCTGCGAGGCGGACGCGGACTGCCTTTCCCGTGCCTGCGTGGACGGGCTCTGCTGCGAGCACGGCTGCGCGGGCACCTGCGTCTCCTGCGCCACGGCGGCTGCGCCCGGCTCGTGCGCGGCCGTCGAGGCCGGCAGCGACCCGGACGACGAGTGCGAGGGCGACGAGGTCTGCGGCGGCGACGGCGCCTGTGTTCGCGGTCTGGGCGAGGGCTGCGCGGACGCGGGGGATTGCATGAGCGGACATTGTGTGGACGGGTTCTGCTGCAGCGCGGCCTGCGAGGGCCTCTGCGAGAGCTGCGGGCAGGCGGACCTCGAGGGACGCTGCGAGCCCCTCCCCGTGGAGAGCGACCCCGATAACGAGTGCCCGGGCCCGGACGCATGCGACGGCCAGGGCTCGTGCCGCCAGTACGTGGGAGAGACCTGCAGCGACGGGGGAGAATGCCTGAGCGGGCACTGCTCGGACCGGGTGTGCTGCGACGAGCCCTGCGAGGCTCCCTGCACCTCCTGCGCCCTCGCCGGCTCGCTCGGGAGCTGCGCGCCGGTTCCGTTGGGCCAGGACCCTGACGGGGACTGCGAGAGCGGCAGGCTCTGCGACGGCGCCGGAGGCTGCGCCCTGCCGGAGGGGCAGGCCTGCGGAGGAGACGGCGAGTGCCTCAGCGGGGCGTGCACGGACGGCCTCTGCTGCGCAGCTCGATGCGACGGCGGCTGCGAGGCCTGCGACCTGCCCGGCGCCCTCGGCAGGTGCGTCCCGGTCCCGGCTCGGCAGGACCCGGCCGCCGAGTGCCCCGGTGAAGCTGCGTGCAACGGCGCCGGCGCCTGTGCCTCGCCGGAAGGTGAGCCCTGCGTGGACCCGGCAGACTGCCTGAGCGGGATCTGCGCCGACGAGCTCTGCTGCGAGCGCCCTTGCGAAGGCGCCTGCGAGAGCTGCCGCCTCGCTGACAGCGAGGGCAGCTGCGAGGCGATACCGGCCGGGGCGGACCCCGACGAGGAGTGTGCGGGCGACGAGATCTGCGGGGGCGGCGGAGCCTGCGTTCGCCCGGACGGGGCCGGCTGCGAGGTGGACGGCGACTGCCTGAGCGGCTTCTGCGCCGACGGCCTCTGCTGCGACACGCGCTGCACCGCGACCTGCGAGAGCTGCCGCCTCGACGGAGCCGAAGGCCGGTGCTCACCCATCGGCCCCGGCGCCGATCCCGACGAGGAGTGCGAAGGCGAGCAGGTCTGTGACGGCTCGGGCCGCTGCGTAGAGCCGAAGGGAGCGCCCTGCGAGGCCGGCAGCGACTGCCTGAGCGGGCACTGCGCCGACGGGCTCTGCTGCGACGAGGCCTGTGGGGGCACCTGCCGGGCATGCGACCTCGCCGGCAGCCTCGGCGGCTGCGGGGCCGTGGACGCGGGGCAGGACCCCGACGAGGAGTGTCCCGGCGCGCGGGTCTGCGACGGGACCGGCCGCTGCGTCGGCGACGACGGGCAGAGCTGCGAGGACGGCGCGGATTGCCTGAGCGGCCGGTGCGTGGACGCCCTCTGCTGCGACCGGGACTGCGACGGCCTCTGCGAGCGCTGCGACCTGTCCGCCTCCGAAGGCAGGTGCGCGCCGGTACCGCGGGGCAGCGACGCCGAGGAGGAGTGCGCCGGCAGTGGGGTCTGCGACGGCGCAGGCTCCTGCGCCACACGCGAGGGCGACGCCTGCGGGCACGGCGGCGACTGCCTGAGCGGCTTCTGCGCGGACGGCCTCTGCTGCGACGCGGTGTGCGGCGGCCGCTGCGAGGCCT
This sequence comes from uncultured Myxococcales bacterium, assembly GCA_964594295.1. Classification (GTDB taxonomy): domain Bacteria; phylum Myxococcota_A; class UBA9042; order UBA3505; family UBA3505; genus CAZQPP01. The sequence goes on from CAZQPP010000357.1 coordinate 6,443, forward strand.
GCAACGTCGGGGGAAGCGAGGGTGTCTGCGCGGCGATAGAGGCCGGCCTCGACCCCGACGACGAGTGCGCCGGCGACGAGATCTGCGACGGGGAGCGGCGTTGTGTGCGCGCCGCCGGGAAGAGCTGCGAGGAGGACCAACAGTGCCTGAGCAGCCGCTGCGCCGACGGGCTCTGCTGCGACGCAGCCTGCGACGGGCTCTGCGAGGCCTGCGACCTGCCCGGGGCTTTCGGCGACTGCACCTCGCTCCCGCGGGGCGCAGATCCCGACGAGGAGTGCGCCGGGGTCAGCGTCTGCGACGGCGGTGATCGCTGCGTGCTGCCCGAGGGCGAGGAGTGCAGCAGCGGAGACGACTGCGAAAGCAGGCGCTGCGTCGACGGGCGCTGCTGCGAGAGCCTCTGCGACGGGCTCTGCGAGGCCTGCGACCTCGCGGGCGCGGAGGGCCGCTGCGTGCCGGTGGAGGAAGGAGAGGACCCGGCCAACGAGTGCGCCGGCACGAAGGTCTGCGACGGCAGCGGAGCCTGCGTGGGGCTCGACGGCGAGCCCTGCTCCGAGCGCTCCGAGTGCCTGAGCGGCTACTGCGCGAACGGGCGCTGCTGCGGGGAGGCCTGCGACGGTCCGTGCCGTAGCTGCGGCCTGTCGGGCAGCCTCGGCGTGTGCACCATGGTCCCACGGGGAGAGGCGCCGCCCGGTGGCTGCGAGGCCGACGAGGTCTGCGACGGAGCGGGGCGCTGCGTGCTCGGAGACGGCCTCCCCTGCACCGCCGGCGGAGACTGCTTGAGCGGCTGGTGCGCCGACGGGGTGTGCTGCGCCGAGAACGGCTGCCCCGGGACCTGCCGCTCCTGCGCCGTCGCCGGGCTCGAGGGCGCGTGCGCCTTCGTGGCGGTCGCCTCGGATCCCGACTCGGAGTGCCCCGACACCGAGATCTGTGACGGCGGCGGCAGCTGCGTGCGCGTGCAGGGCAGCGAGTGCACCAGGGCCTCCGACTGTCTCGGCGCCCGGTGTGCCGACGGCCGGTGCTGCGAGTCGCCTTGCGACGGCGTCTGCGAGCGCTGCGACGGCGCCCTCCCCGGGGTTTGCGTCGCGGTCGCGTCAGCCGACGACCCGGACACCTGCGCCGGCACCCACACCTGCGACGCCGCCGGGGGCTGCAAGAAGAAGGACGGCCAGGTCTGCGGCGACGGTGGCGAGTGCTCGAGCGGCTTCTGCGCGGACGGCGTCTGCTGCGCCTCGGCCTGCGACGGGAGCTGCAGGAGCTGCAGCGGAGCTTCCCCCGGGGAGTGCACCGCAGTGACCGGCGTCGAGGATCCCGACACCTGCTCGGGCGACAGCACCTGCGACGCCTCGGGGAGCTGCAAGCCCAAGCAGGGCCAGCCCTGCATCGAGAACGACGACTGCGCCTCCGAGCACTGCGTCGACGGCCTCTGCTGCGATCGCGCCTGTGCGGGGCTGTGCGAGGCCTGCGACATCGTGGGCTCGGAGGGCGTCTGCAGCGCGCTGCCCTCCGGCGTGGACCCGGCCGGAGAATGCGGCGACGGTGAGCGCTGCGACGGCGCCCTCGGGTGTGCGCTCACCCTCGGCCGGAGCTGCCTCGACGACGCCGACTGCCTGAGCGAGAGCTGCGTCGATTTCGCGTGCTGCTCCGATGCCGGGTGCGCCGGCACGTGCCGCTCCTGTGCGCTCCCCGGCTCGGAGGGCTCCTGCGCGTCTTTAGCGCGGGGCAGCGACCCCGAGGAGGAGTGCACGGGCTCACAGGTCTGTGACGGCGACGCGGGCTGCGTGAAAGCGAACGGCGACGGCTGCGAGGCGAGCGCGGAGTGCCTGGGCGGGAGCTGCGCCGACGGCTACTGCTGCGACGCCGCCTGCGACGGCGTCTGCGAGTCCTGCGCGCTCTTCGGCTTCGAGGGGAGCTGCTCGCGAGTCGCCTCCGGGGAGGACCCCGACGAGGAGTGCGACGGCGCGGCCTCCTGCGACGGAGCCGGAAGCTGCCGCAAGGCCACGGGGGAGCCCTGCGGCGGCGGCGGCGAGTGCTTCAGCGGCCACTGCGCCGACGGGCTCTGCTGCGACACCGGCTGCGAGGGTCTCTGCCATGCCTGCGACATCGCCGGCTCGGCGGGGACCTGCGCTGCCGTCGAGAAGGGCGCTGACCCGGACGAGGAGTGCGAAGACAGCGCGGCTTGCGACGGTGCCGGCGCCTGCGCGAGCGCTGACGGCGGCGGGTGCGCCACGGCCGGCGACTGCCTGAGCGGCCACTGCGCCGGCGAGGTGTGCTGCGCCGAGGCCTGCGACGAGCACCCCAACAGCGCGTGCGTCGCGGGGACCGGCGCCTGCTCGTGCGCGCCTTCCTGCGCCGGGGTGGTTTGCGGCGGCGACGGCTGCGGCGGGAGCTGCGGCACCTGT
>CAZQPP010000358.1:0-8722 GCA_964594295.1 uncultured Myxococcales bacterium
GACCTCGTCGTCGGTGCAGGGGTTCTGGTCGTCGCAGTCACGCAGCGTGCCCTTGCACTCGCCGGCCGCGCAGTGGTCGGACTCGGTGGCCGGGTCGCCGTCGTCGCACTCGGAGCCCTCGAGGGCGTTCTTCTCCACGCACTCGCCGGTCGTTGGCTCGCACTCCGAGACCTTGCAGGGCTTGGCCGGGTCGTCGGTGCACTGCTTCACCGTGGCCGGGTCGATCTGGCAGGTCGAGTCGATGCAGGCCAGCGAGCCGTTGCACAGGTCGCCGTCGTCGAAGGTGCTGCACTCGGCGGTCTCGGTGCAGGGGCACGCGCCCATGGTGCCCTTGCACTGGCCCTCTGCGTTGCAGAGGTCATTCTCGGTGCAGGGGTTGTCGTCGTCGCAGGGGGCGTCCTTGGCGATGTCGTGCACGCACTCGCCGGTCTCCATGTCGCAGAGGTCGGCGGTGCAGTCGTCGCCGTCGCCGCAGTCGCGCTCGATGCCGGTGCAGACGCCGGCCGCGCAGCGATCCTCTCGGGTGCAGGCGTTCTGGTCGTTGCAGGTGGTGTTGTCGGGCAGGGACTTGGACTCGCACGCGCCGGTCGCGGGCACGCAGGCGACCTCACGGCAGGGGTCGGCTGCGGCCTCGCACCTGACGATCGTGTTCTCGTCGACCTTGCAGGTGCTCTCCACGCACACCATGGTGCCGTTGCACAGGTTGTCGTCTTCGAACTCGACGCAGTCCGCGGCGGTCACGCACTGGCACTCGGGGATGGGCTCTCCCTTGCAGGCCCCCTCCGTGCAGGTGTCGTTCCTGGTGCAGACGTTGCCGTCGTCGCAGGCCCCGAGGAGGTTCGTGTGGGTGCAGCCCGCCTCGGCGTCGCAGGCGTCCTCGGTGCACGGGTTCTCGTCGTCACAGGCGATGGCGTTGCCGGTGCACTGGCCGCTCCTGCAGAAGTCCCCCGTGGTGCAGATGTCCCCGTCGTCACAGGCGGCGAAGTCTGGCTTGGGTCCCAGCTCGCAGTTGCCCGTGGTCGTGTTGCAGACGGCCTTCTGGCACGGCCCGGCGGTCTTGGCGACCTCCGCGCACTGCTCCACCGAGGTGCAGGCGGACTTGCCTCCCTGGGAGTCCGCCAAGGTGGCGCCGGCGTCTTCCTTCTCAATGGGCTCGTCGTCGCCTTCGGCGCACGCGGCGAGGCCGAGAGCGAGCACGGCGACGAGGGTGAGGGACCAGGGGATAGAGTTCCTGCGCAACATACCCAACCTCCTTTGTGGCGGGGCAGGCGTTTCGTAGCCGAAGCGCCCCCACCGCGGGCGCTTCGGCTACGAAACGCCTTGAAGGGCCGAGGGCGTCTAGCGAATCACGCGCACGGGCGCAAGGAGTTTTGAAGGAGATCTTCAATCGCCTGCCGCATTCTGCTAGCCTCGCGCGCTCTTCAGAGACGCAGGAGGTGCGGTGATGCGCGCAACCGACTTGACCCTCAGATTGTTGGCTGTGTTCGCGCTCGGCGTGATGCTGGTAGCGGCGACCGGTTGCTCCGACAGCGACAACGGGACGACGACCGACAAGGACACCACGTCCGGGACGACCGACAACGGCGGCGCGACCGGCACGGACCCCGGAACGACGCCTGGGGTGGACCCGGGGACGACCCCCGGCGTGGACCCAGGCGGCTCGATCGACATCCCCGGCGTGGACACCGCCGGAATCGACACCGCGGGCGCCGGCCAGAACAGCTTCTTCAGCGCCGCCCAGGGTGAGGGTCAGGGCGCCTACGGCGACCGCAACGCCATGCCGACCGCCGACAACGAGGCCGGCGGCGGCGAGCACGGCGCCGACGCGGTGGTCGAGGAAGGCGACATCTACCGCGTGCTGGCGGACAACCGCATCCTCAACCTCAACAGCTACAGGGGCTTGCAGGTCATCGACGTCGCCGACACCGCGAACCCGAGCATCATCGGCCGCCTCAAGGTCACGGGCACGCCCGTCGAGATGTACGTGGTCAACAACCAGGCCATCGTGCTGCTCAACAACTGGCGCGGCTACTACGGCGAGATCGGGGTGCCGGGCATTCAGAACTTCGAGGGAGGCCTCGTGCTCCTCGTCGACCTCTCCGATCCCACCGCCCCGGCGGTGCTGGACACCTCGCGGGTGGCCGGCAACATCCGCACCAGCCGCATCGTCTACGACTCTGAGAGCACGGCCCTCTACGTGGCCGCTCAGGACTACCCGCGGCACAACTACGGCGGGCCGGTCAGGGGAACGGCCGAGGCCACCGACGCCGCTGACGCCCCGGCCGAAGGCGGCGCGGCGAGCAGCACGACGACCGAGGGGCCGGCCACCGTGGTCCAGAGCTACGCCATCACGGCCGACAGCACCATCGAGGCCCGGACGCGCCTCGACCTCGGCGGCTACGTCTCCGACATCCAGGCCACCCCGCGCGTGCTCATGGTCGCCCACAACGAGTGGCACGAGGGCGAGCAGTTCAGCCGCGTGTCGGTGGTGGACATCTCGAGCACCTCCGGCACCATGGTCGAGGGCGACGACGTGGCGGTGAAGGGCCGCGTCTCCTCCAAGCACAACATGAACTTCTACAAGGGCGTGCTGCGCGTCGTCTCCGGCGGCACGGACTGGGAGAACCGCATCAACTACGTCGAGACCTTCGACGCCACCGACCTCGCGGAGATCACCCCCATCGACGAGAAGACCTTCGGCAAGGGCGAGAACCTCTTCGCCACCCTCTTCCTGGGCAACAAGGCCTTCTTCGTCACCTACCTGAGGGTCGACCCCTTCCACGCCTTCGAGATCACCGACGAGGGCTTCATCACCGAGCGATCCGAGTACATCGTGTCGGGCTGGAACGACTTCTTCCGCCCCGTCTTCGAGGAGACCCGCCTCGTCGGCATCGGCGTCGACGACGCCGGGGGCGACCGCACCATGGCGGTCAGCCTCTACGACATAACCGACCTCACCAACCCCGAGCCGATGCTGGCCCGCGCCGAGGTGCGCGCGAGCGGCTGGAGCTGGTCCGAGGCCCGCTGGGACGACCGCGCCTTCTCGGTGCTCGAGGGCGCCGTCGAGGCCACCGCGAAGGACGGCGAGACCGTCGAGACCGGCCTGGTGCTGCTCCCCTTCTCCGGCTGGGACGAGAACGACGAGCGCTACGTCGCGGCCGTCCAGATCTTCACCTTCTCCGACGGCACCCTGACCCAGCGCGGCTACATGGAGCACGGCACCCCGGTCCGGCGCTCCTTCCTGGCCAAGCCCACCACCCCCGCCAACCTCTCCGAGCAGGAGCTCTCGCTCTTCAACTGCGCCGACCCCGACGCCCCGGTGGAGCTCGGCCGCGTGGAGCTCTCGCCGAGCTACAGCGACTTCTTCGTCCAAGGTGACTACGGCGTGCGCCTGAGGGACTCGAGCTACTACTACTACTGGTGGGGCTCCCGTCAGAACGAGCGCCCGCCCGCGACCCTCGAGACCGTGCCGCGCGCCGGCGACCCGGACACCTCGGAGCCCGTCGCCAAGGTGGACGTGCCCGCCGACTCGCGCCTCATCCGCACCGGCGACCTGGTAGTCGCCATGAACACCCGCTGGGACGAGGTCGAGAAGCCCGAGGAGCCGGTCGAGGGCGAGGAGTACAAGCCGCGCTACGTCACGAGCGTGGTGGTCTACGACTACTCGAACCCCGCCAACCCCCAGGTCGCCGGCAAGCTGGAGACCGACGAGATCAGCCAGGGCGGCTACTACGGCTACGGCTACCGCGGCCACTACGACATCGCCTGCTACGACTGCGGCTACTGGGGCTACGGCGGCGTCGAGGCCTACCCCCTCGGCGGGGACGTGGTCTTCGTCGAGCGCACCCAGGAGAACAAGCTCCTGGGCGAGGAGGAGGTCTGCAACACCTACCCGAACGAGGACGGGCGTCACTACCCTGACGGCGAGACGAGGCCGGACACGGGCAGCGGCAGCAGCGAGACGCCGAGCTCGGGCGGCGGCAGCAGCGAGGGCGGCGAAGGCGGCGACGACGGCGAGACGGATCCCGACGACCCCGAGCCCACCGACCCCGAGCCCACCGACCCCACCGAGGAGCCCGACCCGACCGACGACGAGCCCAAGTCCTGGTACAGCGGCAACATCACCTGCCGCTCCCTCGACGGCGCCGAGCCGGTCTGCACCGGTGAGATCCAGCTGTGCACCTACACCTCGGAGGAGACCTACGAGTACGACTGCGAGCCCGTGGATCCCGAGACCATCGAGACCCACACCAACTGCTGGACCCACGAGCGCCGCCGCTACTGGCAGCACTTCAGCTTCCGCGTGCTCGATCTCTCGGATCCGAGCACCCCGACCCTCGGCGCCGCCTACGACATGCCCAAAGAGCAGGAAGCCGTGGGCGTCTTCGTGAACGGTCGCGACGTCTACGCGAGCTGGCTCAAGCCCTTCAACGTGGAGTCCGTCGACCGGCCCGTGGTCCAGCACTGGTTCACGCGCGTCGACTTCAGCGACGCAGGCGCCCCCGCCGCCGACGACCCGGTCAACATCCCCGGCTCGGTCGTGGCGGTCGGTGAGGACGGCGTGATCTTCACCCGCGACTACTCCTGGGTGGACGACAAGTCCGTGCCCTCGGTCAACCGCCTCAAGGTCGACGGCGGCCTCGCCTGGCTCCAGGCCCGCTACGAGTTCGAGGGTGAGCACCTCAACGCGATCATGTTCGACCGCCAGGGCCACCTCCTGGTCAGCCACCAGACAGGCTGGGGCTACTACTACGACTGGGGCTACCCGGGTGGGGGCCCGGAGGAGCAGCCGACCCACCAACTCGCGATCTACGACGCGGCGGCCGAGAACATGCCCCTGCTCTCCGATCCCGAGATGCCGCTCTGGGCCTCGCTCCGCCTGACCGCCGGCACGAGGGCCCTGCTCTCAGTCCCGGGCGGCCTGCTCGTCTACAACTACGACGACGCCTCCGCGCCTTACCCGCAGTCCTACTTCGCCTCCCAGGGCTGGCCGAGCCGCATCGTCGCCGACGGCGACGACGTCTGGTTCGCCGCCGGCCGCTACGGGGTGGTGCACTTCGACCTCGGTACGCACAACATCCTGCAGCCGGTGACCGACGAGGCCACCGAGTAGGAGCGCAGAGCCCCGCAGCGGGGCTCCCGCACACACTCTCTCCCAGTGAGCATCCCGCCTCGGGGCTTCGGCGCCGGAGCGGGATCGCCCACCGGCTAACGGCTAACGGCTGAATCCGCCGGCCATCGGCCGACGGACGAATCGAAATCGAAAGGGGACTGTCCCCGACGGACGTCGATTCGCGAAATCGAAAGGGGACTGTCCCCTACCGATTCGCGCTGTCCCCTACCGATGTACGCTTGCGCGAGCTTGCTCCCGCCACATAGAGTCACCGGCCCGCCGAGCCGCCAGGGAAGACGCGATGAACGAAGAAGCCAAGACCAACGTCTCCGCGATCCAGCAAGTCCGCGAGATGCCTGCGATGTTCTGGATCGCCAACGGCTCCGAGATGTTGGAGCGGCTCGCCTTCTTCGGCGTTCGCGCGGTCCTCCCTCTCTACATGTTCGGCGCCGACTCGGTCCTCCAGCTCTCCATGACCGAGAAGGGCGTAATCCTGGGCGTGTGGGCCCTGATCCAGTGCCTTCTGCCAATGATCTCGGGCGGGTACACCGAGGCCTATGGGTACAGGAAGAGCCTCGCCGTGGCCTTCACGCTCAACGGCCTCGGTTACATCCTGATGGCGCACATACCCGACCTCGCCGGCGGGTCTCACGCGGCCAACTTCTGGCTGATGATGGCCTCAGGCTGCCTCGTCGGGACCGGCACGGCCATCTTCAAGCCGCCGTGCCAGGGCATGGTGGCCAAGACCCTCAACGAGGGGAACTCGGGCCTGGGCTTCGGCATCTTCTACTGGGTGGTGAACATCGGCGGCTTCGTGGCGCCGTTCACGGCCTCGGCCCTCCGCGGAGACGAGCTGAACCCCACCTGGGCTCAGGTCTTCTACGGCGCGGCCATCGTGACCGTGATCAACCTGATCTACTGCCTGCTCGTCTTCCGGGAGCCCGAGCGTGACGCCGCCGCGGCCGAGAAGAGCTCGCTCGCCGTCTTCGCGGACACGATGAAGGACCTCTGGCGGGACCAGTCCATGTTCTGGTTCCTCGTCATCATCTCCGGCTTCTGGCTGATGTTCATGCAGGTCTGGGACCTGCTGCCCAACTTCATCGACGAGTGGGTCGACACCCGGGACATCGGGGCCATCATGACCTCGATGATCGGCGACGGGGCCAGCAAGTTCATGACCTCGGACCACGCCGCCAAGCCCGAGATCCTGATCAACCTCGACGCGCTCACGATCATCTTGCTGGTCATCCCCCTCTCGTGGTTCTTCGGGCGCTACCGCATGATCGTCTCGCTGCTGCTGGGCATGGTCATCGCCATGGTGGGCTTCGTCGGCGCCGGCCTGACCCAGGTGGGCAACCTCTGCGCGCTCTTCATCATCGTCTTCGCCATAGGCGAGATCATCTGCAGCCCGAAGTTCAGCGAGTACGTGGGCATGACCGCGCCGCCGGACAAGAAGGCGCAGTACATGGGCTACTCGAACATGCCCTTCGCCTTCGGGTGGTTCGTGGGGAACCTCGCCTCGGGCCCGCTGTACGACGCGTTCTCCTCCAAGTCCAAGCTCGCCGGCCAGTACCTCGTGGAGCACATGGGCATGAGCGCGGGAGAGCTCGCCAAGATCGAGGACAAGGAGATCTTCAACACCCTGGTCGCCCGGCTGGGTGAGGGGGCGGATCGTTTCACCGCGGCGGAGCTGCTCTGGGACGCCTACCACCCGTGGGTCATCTGGCTGATGCTGGGAGCCGTGGGGCTGCTCTCCGTGCTGGGCATGGCCTTGAGGTATACTCGCGTCGGCTCGAAGAAGGGCGAGTAGCTCATGCCAGCCCAAGGACGACTCGGTGACAACGCCAACGTGCCCTCCGACGGCCACGGGAGCGTCTGCTGCGACCACAACTGTACCGGGCCAGGCACCAGCGGGTCCGAGGACGTGCTCGTCAACGGCCAGCCTGCCCTCCGCATCGACGACGTCGGCACCCACTCGAGCTGCTGCGGGTCCAACTCCTGGGTGGCCGTGGCCGGCGCCCCGGCGGTGCTCATCAACGGGCGAAAGGCTCACCGCCTCGGTGACGCCACGCAGCACTGCGGAGGCGCCGGCAAGCTGATCGAAGGAAGCAACAACGTCGAGGTGGGCGATCACCAGGCCCAGGCCCAAAGCGCCACCGAGGAGCCATGGGAGGGCGACCTGGAGTTCACCGTGGTCACCGACGACGGCGTCCCGGTGCCCAACGTCGACGTGGAGATCCGGCTGCCCAACCAGCAGGTCATCACGGCCCGGACCGACAAGGACGGGCGCGTCCGGGCGCCGGGCGTTGCGAAGGGGACCGCGACCGTCAACTTCAAGCAGGCCTTCCGCGTGACCAAGGTAGACGACGCGCGCGGGGGCGAGTAAGCGCATGACCGGCACACACCCCGACCCGACCAAGCCCCCTGACAAAGGCGCAACCGAGCGGGTCAGAGTCGACGAGACGCCCGAGATCAACATCGATCCGGCGGTGCCCTACTACGTGGTGCTGACCACGAACAAAGCGGACTACACCTGGGCCATCGACCCGGACCAGGAGAAGGCGGTCAGCGATTGGGGCCGGGTCGACCTGCAAAAAGGCGACGACGACGACAAGGTGCCCTTCAGCTGGGTCAGCGACCTGCAGCGCGACCTCCTCGGCTTCGGCTACAAGCGCGTCGTGCGAAAGAGCGACGGCACCGAGGGCGAGCCGGACGGGGACTACGGCCCCACGACCCAGCGCGCCGTGCGCTGCTTCCAGATCCACGCCTCCATCATGGACGCCGGCTTCAAGGGCAGCGTCAACGGCAAGGTCGACGACGACACGAAGAACGAGATCAAGCGCTGGAAGGAGCAGGATCTGAAGCGCACCCTCCAGCCTTTCGACCCGAGGAACCTGCTCAACAACGCCAACCTCGCGCCGGCCTTCCGGCAGCGCATGACGCAGCTCGGCCGGGCCCTCGACAACGCGGACCTCGAGCTCTTCGGGCCGACGAGCAGGATGGACACCTTCCGCAGCGCCACCGTACAGGACAGGCTGCGGGCCAACGGCGCCTCCAACGCCGGCTACGGCTACTCGTGGCACAACTTCGGCCTCGCGGCGGACATGTACCTGTACTCCAGCTACACGAAGGGCGCGCCGGGCATCCCCGCCGAGGGCTGGTACGCGGGCGAGCGCATGGTCTACCGGAACCTGGTCGTCGGCCTCGGCCTCCGCTGGGGCGGCGAGATCCCGGGCTTCCCGGCCGGCGACTACGGCCACACCGACTTCGCCAACGGCCGCTCGACCAGGCAGGCCCGCGAGGCCTACAACGCCAGGGACGCACAGCAGCTCTCGGACGCGGAGCGCCTCGGGCGGGTATGGAACATCGGAATGCCCGAGGTCCAGGCTCCCTAGCCGCCGAAGCGACGACAGCATGAACAAGCGGCACACACCCGCGCTCCTCGTCACCGTCTTCCTCCTCGCCGCCGCCGCGTGCGCCAGCGAGAAGAGCTCGGGCCGAGCGATGCCCCCGGGCACGCCGGCCCCGGACACGGCCACGCAAGACGGCTTCGCCGTCGAGACGACAGGCGGCTCCGCCGCCGATAGTGACACGACCCCGGACACGGCC
>CAZQPP010000359.1:0-8607 GCA_964594295.1 uncultured Myxococcales bacterium
ACCGCCGAGCCGGGCGTCAACGTGCTCCTCTACGGGGCCTCCGACTGCAGCGGCCAGCCCATGGGCAGCGCTGTCGCTGATGAGCAGGGCCGCTACAGCGTGAGCGCGGACGTGCCCAATGACGCGACGATCCACATCCACGCCCTCGCAAGGGACGACGCCGGCAACCGCTCGGACTGCAGCGCCGACTACTTCGCCTACACCCACGACGGCAGCGCCCCCTCGGCGCCCATAATCCTGTACTCCACCCCGGAGAGCCCCACCAACGAGACGACCTCGCCCGTCATCTCCGGGTTCGCCGTCCGCTGGCTCACGGTCAACATCTACCAGAGCGACGACTGCAGCGGAGAGGCGCTGGCCTCGACCTTCTCCGACGACTGGAACCAGTTCTCCGTCCCGGTGCCGGTGCAGCCCAACGCCACGACCACCTTGTACGCTTCCACCTCGGACGACGCGGGCAACACCTCGCCGTGCAGCGAGGAGGGTTTCCTCTTCACCCACGACGACACTCCGCCGCGCATTCCGATCCTCACCGGGACGACCCCGCGCACGCCGAACCCCACCCTCTTCCCGGTGGTGCACGGGAGCACCGAGGAGGGGGCCAGCGTCAAGATCTTCTTGAACGAGTCCTGCGGAGGGAGGTCCGCGGGGCGGGGCGACGCCGAGGACGGCACCTTCGCCATCGAGACCGAGGTGCGGGAGAACGAGGCGAACCTCCTCTACGCGGCGGCGACCGACTCGGTGGGCAACGTCTCCGACTGCTCCTCGGGCATCCCGTACACTCACGACGACATAGCGCCTGACGCCCCGATCTGGACGGGCACCGACCCGGTCTCGCCGGACCCCGCGTCGACCTCCCCCGACCTGCATGGCACCGCCGAGGCCGGCACCACCGTCCAGCTCCACGGCGCCGAGGACTGCAGCGATCCCTCCCAGGCCGAGGTCACCTCGGCCGGCGAGGGCGTGTTCACCTTTGGGGTCACGGTCCCAGCCAACTCGACGACTGTGTACTACGCCACCGTCACGGACCCCGCCGGCAACCTCTCCACCTGCGGCGAGGTTATCTCCTACACCCACGACGACATCCCGCCCTCCGCGCCCTCCGTGGTGGCCCTCGACCCGCCGTCGCCGGGCAACGACCGCACGCCCACGGTGAGCGGCAGCGCCGAGGCCGGCGCCGCCGTGGTGATCTACGGGAGCGCGAGCTGCGCAGGTCCCAAGCTCGGTGAGGGTGCGGCCGCGGCAGGCGACACGGGAACACAGCAGGCCTTCGCGGTGGACGCGAACGCAGCGGAGAGCGTCACCACGACCTTCCACGCGGACGCCACGGACGCGGCCGGCAACACCTCCGCGTGCTCGCAGCCGGCGCTCCCCTACCTCCACGACGGCATCGCGCCCGAGCCGCCCGTGCTCTCGCACACGACCCCCGCCACCCTGCCCGCGAACGTGCAAGACCCGCTGCTCAGCGGCACCGCCGAGGACGGAGCCGCCATCGAGGTCTTCCTCACGCCCGACTGCGCGGGCACCAGCATAGGCACCGGCACGGCCGCCGGCGGCTCCTTCAGCGTCTCGGTCACCGTGCCCGCCGACACAGCGAGCACCCTCTACGCCGCCGCCACCGACGCCGCACGAAACACCTCGACCTGCTCGGCCGGAGTCCCCTACACGCACGACGGAATCGCGCCCGTGGTGCCCGTCCTGACCGGGACCGACCCGGCCTCGCCGAGCCGAAACCCGAACCTGACGCTTCAGGGCTCGACCGAGGCCGCCGCCACCGTCGAGGCCTACTTCAGCTCCGACTGCAGCGGCGCGCCTGCAGGGAGCGGGGCTGCCGGAGGCAACGGCGCCTTTGCGCTGAGCGTCTCGGTCCCCCACGACGCCACGACCGAGCTGCGCACCACCGCGACCGACGCGGCGGGCAACGTCTCCGCCTGCAGCGCGCCGGTCCCCTACAGGCATGACGACACCCCGCCGGGGCTGCCCGTCCTGGCGGTGACCGATCCGAGCTCCGGCGGCGCGAGCGTAACGCCGACGATCGGCGGCTCGACCGAGGCCGAGTCCAGCGTCGCGCTCTACACGAGCGCCGGCTGCACCGGCGATCCGGTCGCGACCGGGAGCACCGGCGCCGACGGCAGCTTCTCGACGAAGGCCACCGTGGTGGTCGGCGCCGCCACCTCCTTCTACGCGTCCGCCACCGACGCGGTTGGCCTGCAGTCCGGCTGCACGGCCGATCCCCTGGTCTACGAGCAGGCGCCGGTCTGCGGTGACGGCGCCTGCGCCGGCTCGGAGAGCAGGACGAGCTGCGCAACAGACTGCGCGCCACCCGACGGCTTCGTGCTCGTGCCCGCGGGGCAGTTCGCCATGGGCCTCAGCGCCGCGGCGCAGCGGCAGGTGAAGATCACGCGCGCCTTCTGGCTGAAGGCCCACGAGGTGACGCAGTCGGACTGGCAACTCCTGATGGGGGGCAACCCCTCGGCCTTCCCCTCCTGCGGGAACGACTGCCCGGTCGAGCAGGTAGGTTGGTGGGACGCCCTCGCGTACTGCAACGCCCTGTCGACCAGCGAGGGGCTCCCGGAGTGCTACGAGCTCTCGGGCTGCAGCCAGGACGGGTCGACCGGGCAGGTCACCTGCACCGGAGTGGTGGCGAACAAGCTCTGCGCGGGTTACCGCCTGCCGACCGAGGCGGAGTGGGAGTACGCCGCGCGGGCGGGGGAGACCACCACCTTCGACGAGAGGTGCAGCCGCTCCTCGGCCGGCAGCTGCAACGACTCGAGCCTGGACCCGGTCGCCTGGTACCTGAACAACAGCATCGTGGGTTACCCCGACTCCAGGTCCTGCCCGGGTGTCAACTGCATGGACCTGCCGGCCTGCGGGACCTTCTCGGTCGGCGCGCGGAACGCCAACGCGTGGGGCTTCTACGACATGTCCGGCAACGTCGAGGAGTGGGTCTGGGACTGGTACTCCGCCAGCTACTACTCCACGCGCACGGACCCCGACGTCGATCCCTTCGGGCCATCCTCGGGCACCACCCGCGGCGTGCGCGGCGGCTTCTTCGGCTCGCGGCCCTCGCAGTGCTGCCTGGGCGCGCGCTCCTACGCTCTCCCCTCGGCGCGCCAGGACTCGGTGGGCTTCCGGCCTGCGAGGACCGTCGACATCGAGCCCACGGCGACTCCCTCCCTGAGCTCGATCACGCCTTCCTCGCCCAGCCCCCAGCGCTCGGTCCAGCTGCGGGGCAGCGCCGTGTCCCTCGCCGGGGTCGAGGTCTTCGCGGACGGCGCCTGCGCCGGCAGCCCCGTCGCCTCGGGGAGCGCCGGTACGGGCGGGAGCTTCACGGTCCAGCACACCGTGCCGGCCAACGTGGCGACGACCTTCTCGGTGCGGGCCAGGGACGCCCACGGCATCCCCTCCGAGTGCGCTACCAACGCCTTGACCTACGTGCACGACGACATCCCGCCTGCTCCGCCGGTGATCGTGGGCACCGACCCCGCCTCGCCGGGGGTGAGCTCCGTGCCGGCGATGACCGGGACGGCGGAGGCCGGCTCCACGGTCTCGGTCTACGCGTCGCCGGGCTGCGGCGGCGGCGTGGTCGCGAGCGGCACGGCGGACGGGCAGGGGAGCTTCTCCGTGCCGGTCAAGGTCGCGCTGGAGTCGGTGTCGAGCTTCTTCGCGCGGGCGACCGATGCGGCGGGGAACGTCTCGGGCTGCTCGGCCTCCGGTGCCGACTACGTCCAGGTGGTTGGGTGCGGCGACAGCGCCTGCGTGGGCGGCGAGACCCTCGAGAGCTGCCCCGAGGACTGCGGCGTCCTCGGCTTCGTCAAGGTGGAGTCGGGCGACTTCGTCATGGGGACGACAAACGCGGAGCCGGGAAGCGATGTGGACGAGTGGCCGCAACGAGACGTCAGGATCTCGCGTGCCTTCTGGATGCACGCGACCGAGGTCACGCAGGGCCAGTGGCTCGACATCATGGGCACCTCGCCGTCGGCGTCCTCGGCCTGCGGAGCCGACTGCCCGGTCGAGAGGGTGAGCTGGTGGGACGCGGTGGCCTACTGCAACGAGCTCTCGCGCAGTGAGGGCCTGCAGGAGTGCTACAGCCTGAGCGGCTGCAGCGGGAGCGTCGGCTCCGGGTGCGGCGCCGGGCAGAGCGGCTGCACGGGGAGCTATTACTGCAGCAGCATGAGCTTCGCCGGACTCGACTGCGACGGCTACAGGCTCCCGACCGAGGCCGAGTGGGAGTACGCGGTCCGGGCTGGGACCGACACGGCTTTCTACAACGGAGCCATCACAGTGGCTGCCCAGACCTGCAGCCTCGACGCGAACCTGGACGCCATCGGCTGGTACTGCGGCAACTCGGGCAACCAGACCCACGCGGTGGGAGGCAAGACGGCCAACGCCTGGGGCCTCTACGACATGTCCGGGAACGTCTGGGAGTGGGTGGCCGACGCCTACGACAGCTCGTACTACCAGGACCGGGTCGACGCCCTCGCCGGCGCTACCGACGTCGATCCACGGGGCCCGGCCGTGGGCCAGGGCGTCCCCATCGTCTTCCGGGGCGGCTCCTGCTGCGACGGCTACGCCAGGGGATGCCGGTCTGCCAATCGTTCCTCCGAGACCCTCAGGCACCGTGATCGCTACCGCGGCTTCCGCCCGGTCAGGACGGCCGACGTCGACGCCCCGTCGCGCCCGATCCTCACCGCTCGCACGCCGGACTCCCCGAGCCCGGAGCGAGACGTCGAGGTGAGTGGCACCGCGGAGGCCGGGTCGGTCGTGGAGCTCTACGCGGCCGCCGGGTGCTCCGGCGAGGTCGTGGCCCTCGTCGAGGTGGGCACGAACGGGCAGTGGACCCTGTCGCACGAGGTCGACCCCAACACGGAGACCACCTTCACGGCGACCGCGACCGACGACTTCGGCAACACCTCTCCCTGCTCGTCGACGAGCCTCAGCTACGTGCACGACGACATCCCACCGGACCGGCCGATCCTCACGACCACCGATCCGGAGACGCCCGACGAGAGCACGCGGCCGGTGGTGTCCGGCACCGCAGAGGCGGGCGCCTCGGTGCGCTTGCACACGCGCTCCAGCTGTAGCGGCGGGCTCGCGGCCACGGGCGCGGCCGACGGATCGGGGGCCTTCTCCTTGCAGGTCACGGTGGGTGCCCCGAGCACGACCACCTTCTACGCGACGGCCACCGACGCGGCCGGCAACCGCTCCTCCTGCTCGACGAGCAGCATCACCTACGTGCAGGAGACCTGCGGCAACGGGAGCTGTGTCGGCGGAGAGACCCCGGGCGTCTGCCCGCGGGACTGCCCGCTCTCGGGCTACGTGCACGTGCCGGCGGGGCAGAGCGTGATGGGCGCCCCGTCCGACGAGCCCGGCTACGCGGCCGACGAAGGCCCGCAGAGGCGCGTCACCCTCAGCCACGGCTTCCTGCTCAAGGCGACCGAGGTGACCCAGGCCGAGTGGACGGCCCTGATGGGCAACGCTCCCTCCTCTTTCTCCGCTTGTGGAGACGACTGCCCGGTGGAGAACGTCAACTGGTGGGAGGCCCTCGCCTACTGCAACGCCCTCTCGGAGGCCGAAGGCCTGCCGTCCTGCTACACCCTGACCGGCTGCGGCGCGACCTCGCCGGGCGAGGGCATGACGTGCACCGGCGTGAGCGTCACCGCCGCCGGCGGCGACCCGCTGCTCTGCAAGGGCTATCGTCTGCCCACCGAGGCGGAGTGGGAGCACGCCGTGCGGAGCGGCACGGAGACGGCGACCTACCAGGGCCCGCTCACGGTCCAGGGAGAGCGCGACGCGCCCGAGCTCGACGCCATCGCCTGGTACGGCGGCAACAGCGGCGTGAGCTACGCCGGCGGCACGGACTGCTCGTCTTGGACCGGCACGGCCGATCCGGCGAGCACCTGCGGCACGCACCCGGTGGGCCAGAAGACGGCCAACGGCTGGGGCCTCTACGACATGGTGGGCAACGTCTCCGAGTGGGTCTGGGACTGGTACGGCGGCTCGCACTACGGCACGAGGCCCGACCCCGACTCCGATCCGCCAGGCCCGGCGAGCGGCTCCCAGAGGGGCTTGCGGGGCGGCGCGTGGCTGAGCGTCGTGGCCGACAGCCGGTCCGCCGCGCGTGACTCCGGCGCGCCCTCGAGCGCGGCCGACCACGTGGGCTTCCGGCCGGCGAGGAGCGTGATCAAGACCCTGAGCTGCACGAACGACTCGGACTGCGACGACGGCAACATCTGCTCCGCCGACGACTGCAGCTCCGGCGTCTGCACGCACGCGCCCTATGGCTGCGACGACAGCGACCCCTGCACGGTCGGCTCCTGCTTTGCCGCGACCTGCAACTACACCCCGACCGACTGCGACGACGGCCTCTCCTGCACCGTCGACTCCTGCGACGCGCAGGGCTGCCGCCACGATCCCTACATCTGCGACGACGGCGACGCCTGCACCGACGACTACTGCGAGGAGCCCAACCGCACGTGCTCGGCCGCCCCGAGCGCGACCCTCGGCCAGCCCTGCGACGGCACGGACTCCGACCAGTGCGCCAACGGCACCTACACCTGCAAGGCGGATCGCTCCGGCTTTGAGTGCACGAACGAGGCCCCGAGCGATATCGCAGAGACCTGCGACGGCACCGACGAGGACTGCGACGGAGTCACCGACAACGGCTTCGAGAAGGACACCTCGCACAGCGGGGACTTCCCGGACTCCTGGTCCACCAACCTGCCCGAGGTGGCCCGGTACGCGACGACAACCAGCGGGACCATCTCCGGCCACATCCTGCCCTCCGGGGACAGCGACTGGTTCTCGATCAGGGCCACCGAGGACGACACCAGGAGGTGCAGCCAGACGGGCTGGTCGGACGTCAGGATCAAGGGCGACGTCACCTTCACGGCCCCGGCCGACGCCTCGCTGAGGGTCTGCGCCTGCTTCTCCTCGAGCAGCTCGAAGTGCAGCCGCTCCGGCACCGACTGCAGCACCGTGGCCGCGGGTAGCTCGGTCGACCTCGCGGTAGAGGTGAACAACATGAGCTGCTGGAGCACGGACACGGCCTATCTCGACATCGAGGTCAGCGCCCCGTCCGGCCCCGGGTGGAGTTGCACTGACTGGCGCGTGGACTGGGTGATCTCCGAGTAGGGGCCCGAGCTATGCCGCGCCGCACCGCACCAATTCCGAGCCATGGACACGTTGCGTGCGGTGTCGGCATCAGCGAGGGACTCTTATGCGGCCACCAGGCCGCATAAGGCGGGGTAGACAACACCGAAACCACGGGCCACAATGTGCACCAAGACCGTGGGAGGAACGGCTCGGAGATGATCCAGAGCTTCGGAAGGACCCAGGCCGCAACCGGTGACGCGTTCCACGAGGACTCCATCTTCCTGGACGACGGCCTTGGGGTTTACGCCATCGGCTCCGGGCCGCCCGCCGCCGATGGCGAGGAGGCCGGCGCAAAGGTCTTCACGGGCGCGATGGCCGCCTCGGCCCCCAAGCTCTCCGAGGGCTTGGCCCGCCTGGCCGGGGACCGCGCCTCCTGGAGGCGCCTGCACGAGCCCTACTCGGAGATCTTCGACCAGGCCTCCGGCGAGGTGCGCTCGCGAGCCGTCATGGACGGGCGCGTGCAGAGCTCGGGGACCACCGTCGTGGTGCACGGCGCCCAGGTCGCCCTGGCCCACGTGGGCAGGACGCGGGCCTACTTCATCCGCCAGAACCGCCTCGTCCGCCTCACCCGGGACCCGAACGACTCGGACGACGCCGACGCCGAGGAGCAGACCCTCGTCGCCATCCCCTCGATCGTGAAGGGCGGCCGTGAGGTCCAGTGGCTCGGGCAGCCGAAGTCGCTCCGGGTGGACGGCATCGTGTTCAAGATCCAACCCGGCGACCGCGTGATCCTCGTGTCGGCGGCGATAGGCGAGGTCCTGCGCGGGGAGCAGATCTTCCGCCAGAACATGTCGACACGGTCGCCCGAGGCCCTCGTCGACGCCCTGCTCAACCTCGCCGTCGACCAGAACGCACGCCCGGACCTGTCCTGCATCGTGCTCGGCTTCGAGGGAGCAGGCCCGGCCGAAGATGTCCCGGCCGGCCCGCCGAAGACGCCGCGCCCGACCCTGCACGGCACCGAGGCCCAGCGCGCCGCGCTCTTCGACCAGCTCCGCCGCGTCGACCTCTTCGCCGGCCTCGGCGACGAGCAGCTCAGCGCCCTCGTCGACAAGATGGTGACGGTGACCTTGGAGCCGGGGCAGGTGCTCTACGAGCCCGGCGACGACAGCGACCGCCTCTACCTGGTGACCATCGGGCAGATTATCGAGCGCCTCGGAGAGACCGTGGTCACGGACTACGGCCCCTGGGAGGTTGTCGGCATCCGCGCGCTGTTCGAGCAGGAGGCCCGCACGCTGCAGGCCACCTCCGCATCCCTGTCCCGCCTGAAGGCCATCAAGCGAAGCGACCTGATGGCCGCCATCGCCCGGGATCAAGGCCTCGCGGCGCGCCTCTACCACAACCTGGCCGGCAAGCTCCTGCACCTGCTCGACCGGGAGTAGGCGGGAGAGGCTCGCGCAGGTGCGTTGGCAAAAAGGGGGTCTGGGCGACCGGGCAAGCAGTTAGCTGTTAGAG
>CAZQPP010000360.1:0-8596 GCA_964594295.1 uncultured Myxococcales bacterium
GGGTTTCAGGCTAACCGCTAACAGCTAACAGCCAACAGCTAGATCAAAGGCTAGTTCAATGGGAAGACGCCGCGAACATCCACCGCGAAGCCCATGGCCCAGGAGAGCCGGAGCTGCTCGGTCCTCGGGACGCGCCCGGAGAAGGCGAAGCCGCGGCCGAAGACAGACAGATCCAGGTAGCGCGCCAGCGGCAGCGAGAGGCGCCCCTCGAGCAGGCCTTTGAAGCGCAGGTCGCTCTCGTCGTCGTCGTCTGTGTTTGCGTAGGCCGTCGCGTCGAGGTTCGTCGTGAAGCGGAGGCCGGCTCCGAGCAGGAACGCGGTCTCGATCTCGGTCCTCAGGCCGAGCTCGGTGGGCTGCGAGGTGTGGCTCAGGTCGCGCTGGGCGAGCACGCCGAGACGCATGGTTTTGAGGGAGGCCGTGCGGGCGGCGGCGATGCCCAGGGTCAAGGAGAGGTCGGCCTGGCGGTCGAGGGTGTCGCCGTCTTGCTCGACCGGTGTCAGCTCGGTGTCGAGCAGGATCTCCGAGAAGGGCATCAGCTTGAGCGAGGCCGCCACCGGGAAGGCGAGGCCGGGCAGGGAGGCGGAAGACGAGATCCTCAGGTCGTCGGCCGGCTCCTGGGTGTCCCCTTCGTCGAAGGAGAGGCGCTTGTAGAGGCTGCGCACGCGCAGGTCGGCGGCGAGGCGGGAGGAGTCGTAGGCGAGGGCTGTGTCCAGCTCTCCGCCGACGGTCAGGCTCGAGGGGCTCGTCGCCAGGGTCTCGGGCACCTTGGCGAAGGCCGCGTCCTCGGCGCCGTTGAAGCGCTCGATGGTGAGCGAGAGGCGTGAGACGCGCACGAGCAGGTCCGGATCTCTTCGCTCAGCGGAGGGGGACAGGAGGGCGAGGGCCGCCTCGGGGCCGCCCGCGTCGCGCCGGGCCCGCAGCTCCTCGAGCACCGCTGAGCGCAGGGTGAGCGGAGCGTCGTAGGCTCCGGTGATCGTGTGGGTGCCCGGCCGGTCCAGGAGCCTGTCGGAGAGCGCGCCGCGCAGGGCGTCGTCGAAGCCGGCGAGGCGGACACGGTCGCTCGTCACCACGCGGTAGGCCCTGTCCGGGTCTATCGGGCGGCCGCGCACCTTCTTGCCCGACGCGCTGGCGCCACAGCGGATCGGCGCCCACTTGGTGGCGGCGGAGAGCAGCTTGCCCAGCTTCTGCCCCGGCACGCTGTGGGCCTCGAGGTGGTCGAGCAGCGCGAGGCGGTCGACGACGAGGAGCTCGGAGAGGGGGCCCGGGATCGGCGGCGCCTCGGGGAGCTCGGGGAGCAGCATGACGTCGGCCTCGGTGCTCGCGGCTGCGGCCTCGCACACGAGCTTCGTCCAGCTCTCGCCCCTCCAGGCGCCGGGCCGCGGCCCGGGAGGCTCGGGCAGCAGGGGGCGGTCGAGCTCCGGGTAGACCGCCGCGCGCGTCCTCGTGACCTCGGCCCGCACGATCGGGTCCGGCGCCACCTCTCCGGCGTCGGGGTGCGGGAGCGCCCGCAGCGAGGCCAGGGCCCAGCGGGCGTCGTGGCGGCGGAGCTGCACCTCTGCGGTGCTGCCGGCGCCCAGACGGAGCGCCGCCGCGGCGCTGCGGCGCGTGTCGCTCGAGGGCCTGAGATCGAGCTGCTTGGCCCGCACGCGATCCTCCTTGCGGGCGGTGCGGCCGACCACCAGGTCCACACCGAGGCCGCCGCCGGCCAGGTCCTCGATGACGGCGGAGCCGGCCGCCGTGAGTACGATCACGAGGTCGGGCGGCCGCTCGCTCCCGGCCAACCGGGCCAGCTCCTCTCGCACTGCCTCTACGGGGTCGGTCAGCGTCACGCCTTCCTGACGGAGGGCCGGCACGAGGGACGCGACGGACGGAGCGACCACTCCGAGCAGGGCGACCCGCACGGGCTCGGGCTCGGCCTCGACGTCGACGAGCACCGAGGCCTCGAGCTCCAGGGCGTCTTCTTCGGACCTCCAGTTGGTGGCGATGTATCGGAGGCCGTGCTGGCGCGCCTCGTCCTTCAGGCGCTTCGGTCCGCGCACGAGCTCCGTCTCGCCCGGCACCGCCGCGGTGGGCTCCAGGCGTGAGAGCATCGCGAAGCCGAGGGGCCGGTGAAGGCTCAAGGCTCCGTCGCGCACGGTGCTCGCCCCGTCGACGAAGGAGCCGGCGTCGGCGTAGATGGCGTCTTCGTGTGCGTCCCTGAGCGCCATCAGGCGCGCGAAACGTTCTGCCGGCTCCTCCCTCGGGGAGCCGATGATCTCGACGGGGATGCTGCGCCCGGAGATCTCGACCTCGACGTGCAGCGCGAGGCGGAAGTCGAAGGAGGTCGGCAGCCAGGACTGCGGCTCCCGCGCGCCGAAGGCCGGGCCCACGAGGAGCGCCTCGGTCCCCTCTGCGTTCGTGCACGTGCGCAGGTGTACGGGAGACCGGACGGGCGGGGACGGGCCAGCCCCGGTGAGCAATTCGCCGGCTGTGCTTGGCTCGAGGAGCAGCAGGGGCTCTCCGTCCACGGTCGCGCGGACGGCGGGGCGCGGGTCCGAGCAGGTGACAGGGCCGTGCTCGAGCATGGCGAGCAGGGTGGCGACGCGGCGATCGGGGGCGAGCAGCACGTGGGCGCCCTGGATCATGCAGCCGTGGTGCGGGAGCAAGGCGGTGACACGGCCGCCCGCCGCCGCTGCGGCCCTGGAGACGGCGGCGGCGGCCCTGAACTGGTAGCGACCGCCGCCGACACCGAGCTGGTTGCCCGAGTAGAGCATGCGCACGGTGGCCGTCTGCTGTTGCTCGGCGCCGATGTCGGTGGGGACGCGGTCCGAGGTCGGAGGGTCCGCGCCGGGCGCACCGGCAGCGGAGGTCGAGACGAGGAACAGGCCCAGCAGCACGGATGCGGCGATCGCGCGGTCCGCCATGCTCAGAACTCGAAGGCGATGCCCCCGCCGGCGCTGACGGGATCACCGGGCGGGTTCAGCTCGACGACGAAGACCATCTCGATGCCCCCGAGATCCATGCCGACCCATGGGGCCACGTAGAGCTGGCTCTCCGTGTCCGATCTCTCCAATTCGCTCCGGCGCATGCGGCAGGTGCCGTCCGGGGCGGGGCACTCTCCGGCATCCGAGACCAGCACCCGCTCCTGGATCTCGCGCATGGCCAGCCCGACGGCGGCACCGAAACGCAAGCCGAGGAAGCGTGTCGGGCCCGCCGGCACGAGGAAGCGCACGGCGTTGTCGAGGGCCACCCCGACCTCGGTCACACGGCGGCCCACCTCAGCGGTGGCGTCGCCCGGGGTCTCGAAGGAGAGCTCGGCGAGCAGCCCGAGCTCCCAGGCGTCGAAGAAGCGGAGGCCGCCACCCATGATGGGGCCGTGGCGGAGGTCGCCCGTGCCGTTCCCGCGCCAAAGCCACCCGGCCCGGAAGTAGGACTGCAAGAGCCCCGAGAAGCCATCGAGCTCGGGCAACGCCAGCAGGGCGTCGACGGCGCGGACCTCGCGGGCCTGCGCGATGTTCTCGGCCTCTCTGAAGCGGCGCTGCACGACCCCGACGACCCGCCCGGAGGCGTCGAGGAGGGGGGCGCCGCTCTGGCCGGGGTTCACCGCGGCGTCGGTCTGCAGGAAGCCGTCCGCGCGGTTGGTGATGAGCCCGCAGGAGAGGGTGTGGGCCAACAACGGGCCGCCTCCGCCGGAGGCCAGCATGCCCGGGAAGGGGTGGCCGACGAGGCAGACAGGGCTCCCCACCCCCGGGACCGTGGGCGCGGCCTTCAGCACGGGGGCGGACACGGGCTCTTTCAGCTCGAGCTCGGCGAGGTCGAGGGCGGCGTAGGCCCTCACCACCTCGGCGGCGATCGCCCGCCCCGAGGAGGTCACGACCTCGATCTCGCGGCCGCTCTCGACCACGTGCAGGGCTGTCAGGGCCCGATCATTCTTGCCCCAGAGGAAGGCGGTCCCCTGGCTGGCCGCGCAGACCACCCGCAGGACCGAGGGGCGGGTTCGGGTGTAGAGGTCGCCGGGGTCGAAGGCGCCGGCATCGCTCGGAAGGGTCGCGAGCATCAGCCCCAGCACCATCCCCAGGCTCGACGCCCTCTGCCCCTCTGCGCCTCTGCGCGAGCTCATCTGTCGACCGTGTCCGTCGTCGTGGAGGCCTCCTCGACGGCGTGCAGCGCGTCCTCTGCGGAGCGCACGGGGACGAGGCCTTGCTCACGCTTCAAGAAGGTGCGCTGGCGGCGGGCGTAGTGCCGGTGCGCGCGCGCGATCTGCGGGGCGAGCTCTTTCTCGTCGAGCTTGCCCGCGAGGAGGGCGAGGACCTCACGGTAGCCGGGCGCCTGGAAGCCGTGGGCGGTCGGCGCGAGGCCGGCGTCGAGCAGGCCCTCGACCTCGCCAATGAGGCCGTCGTCGAGCATCTGCGAGACCCGCTTCCTTATTCGCACGCGCAGGACGTCCTGGCCGGGGTCGAGGACCAGCGCGACGAGGGGGCAGGGCAGGGCACCCTCGCGGGGCTCCTCGAGGTGCTCGGAGAGGGGCTTGCCGGTCGCGCGAAAGACCTCGAGCCCCCTGATGATGCGCTGCCGATCGTGGGGGTGCACCCGGTCGGCCCACCGCGGGTCGACCTGCGAGAGCTCCACGTGCATGTCCTTGACGCCGCGGGCCGCTACTTCGCGTGCGAGGTCCCGCCGCACCTCCTCGGGGATGGTCGGCACGGGCGCGAGCCCCTCGCGCAGGGTGCGCAGGTAGAAGCCCGTGCCCCCGACGAAGAGCGGCAGGCGCCCTCTGGCCTGGATCTCGGCGACCACGCCGGCGGCGAGGCTGGCGTAGGCGCCCGCGCCAAGCGGCTGGTCGGGCTCCCGGATGTCGAAGAGGTGGTGCGGCGCGGAGGCCCGCTCCTCGGCGCTCGGCTTGCACGTCCCGACGTCGAGGCCCCTGAAGATCTGCATGGCGTCGAGGTTGATGATCTCGAGCTCGATCTTCTCGGCCAGGGCCAGGGAGAGGCCCGTCTTGCCGGCGGCCGTGGGACCGACCAGGGCGGCCGCGAAGGAGGCGCTGTCGGCCGCGAAGGGGCCGCCGTCGGCCGGCGCGCTGGGGGTGTCGGGCGGGCTCATTCCCGCTCGTCCGCGGAGGGCAGGGTGAGGGTGATGGCCTCGCCAGGGGCGGGCGGGAGGTCGGGGTCCGGGCGCGGGATGAGGCGCCGAGACACCAGGCGCGGGCCGGCCGCCGAGCCGGCCGCCTCTTCCACCGCCTCGAGATCGGTGAGGGTGCCGCTCAGCACGAAGTAGCCCTTGCCGCCGTAGTCTTCTGCGAGGCGGAGGTCCACGACCTTCGACGGGGCGGTCTTGAGGCCGCGGTCGAGGGCTCGCAGCGTCGAGGCGACGGTGAAGCACTCGACGGCCAGCAGGCTCTCCCCTCTCACCTCCTCGTCCGGCTCACCTGCACGAGCGGCTCCGAGGGCCCGCCACAGGCGTGGGTGCGCCTCGTGGAGCAGGAGGTCGTCCAGCAGCGCGTCCTCGGCCGCGGCGACGGCGTGCTCGTGGGACTCCTCAACGCTGGCCACGTCCCCCGTGAAGGCCAACAGGAGCTTCCCAGGCTCGGTCGTCTTGCACATCAGGAGTTGGACCGGGGCCTTCTTCAAGACCTGATCGCTCAGCCAGAGGCCGGTGGCGGCCTCCGAGATCTCGAGCAAGGCCAGGGCGCCCGATGGGTGCGGGGGAGCGAGCAAGCAACGCCCCCTTTCACACGATCCTGAAGTGGTCCTTCAGGGTGCACCGGCGCATGCGCACGAAGGTCCGCGCGTTGGTCATGCCCTCCCCGGTGGGCCCGGCGATGGTCCACGCGGTGTAGCCTTCTCCCTCCATGCCGATGCCGTTGTAGGAGGGGCCGTTCTTCACGAAGATCGAGCAGTCCGCCGCCACGGCCATCTTGTGGAGCAGGTCGATGTTCTTGGAGTGCATCACGGCCGTGTGCCTGCAGCCCTTCTCGGTCTTCACCGCCAGGTCGATGGCGGTCTCGGTGTCGCGCACGCGCATGACCGGGATGACCGGCAGGAGCTGCTCGATGCGCATGAGCGGGTGGTCCGGCGAGTCGACCTCCATGAAGGCGATGGGCGGGTCCCCCGAGGCGTTGACGCCGGCGGACTTCAAGATGACCGCGGCGTCCCGGCCGACGTGCTCCTTCTTCATGTGCTCGTCGTCGGCGAGCAGGGTGCGCACGACACGATCCGCCTCGCTGCTGCGGCAGCGGTAGGCGCCCTGGCGCTCGAGCTCCGAGATGAAGTTGTCGGCCACACGCTCGTGGACGAAGACCTCCTTCTCGACGATGCAGACGATGTTGTTGTCGGTGCCCGCGCCGAGGATGACCGACTGGGCGGCGTGCGCCGGGTCCGCGGTGTCGTCGACCACGACGGGCGGGTTGCCCGGGCCGGCGCAGACGGCGCGTTTGCCCGACGCCTGGGCCGCCTTGACCACGCCCGGCCCTCCCGTGACGACCACGAGGCGCGTGCCCGGGTGCTTCATGACGCCGTTGGCCGACTCGATGGTGGGCTCGACGATGCAGCAGAGCAGGTTGTCCGGGGCGCCGGCCGCGACGATGGCCTCGTTGGCGTCTCGGATGAACTCGGCGGTGATCCCCTTTGCCGAGGGGTGGCCGTTGAAGAGCACGGCGTTGCCGCCCGCGATCATCGAGATGCCGTTGTTGATCAGCGTCTCGGTGACGTTGGTGCAGGGCGTGATGGCTGCGATGACCCCGAAGGGGGACCACTCGTGCAGGCAGAGGCCGTCGTCGCCGGTGAAGGCTACGGGCTCCAAGACCTCGAGGCCCGGTGTCTTGCGCGCGGCGCAGGTGTTCTTCTTGATCTTGTGGTCGACGCGGCCGAGGCCGGTCTCCGCGACCGCCTTCTGCGAGTACTCGACGGTCTTGCGGAGCATGAGCTGCCGCACGTTGTTGACGGCGGCCGCCCGCACCTCGAGTGGTGTCTTCTTGTACTGCTCGAAGGCACGCTGGGCGCCGGCGACGGCGCTGTCGACGTCGTCGAACTGGCCGAGCCTGCCTGTGGCGGCGGCGCCGGTGTTGACGTAGGGGCCCGCGCCGCCGCTGGCGACCAGCCGGTCGACTACGTCACGGACGATGTTGCGGAGCGTGGTCTCGTCGATGCTCATCGTCAGTCGTCACGGCCCTTGTTGTAGACCTCGTCACCGGCGACCTCCATGACGTCGACGATGGCCATGATGGTGGCGTCCACCGGGCGCTCGTGGGTGAACTTCGTCTGACGGGCGCTCGACCCACAGGCGAAGAGCACCAGCTCGTCGACCCCCGCGCCCACGGCGTCCGCCGCGACGACGCGTCTCCCCGTGAGCTCGAGGTCTATGTCGACCTCGTCGACCACGAGGAAACGCAGGCCCTCGAGCTCGGGCTCCTTGCGGGTCGCGACGACCGTCCCGACGACGCGTCCGAGCTGCACGGGAGGCCCTTATTCCTGCCCGGCCTGGTCCTGCCGTCCGAGCGGCAGCACCACGTCGATGTTCGGGTGCGGCCGCGGGATGACGTGCACGCTGACGAGCTCGCCGACGCGCTCGGCCTGCCGCGCGCCGGCCTCCGTAGCCGCCTTGACCGCGGCAACGTCGCCCCGCACGACGACAGTCACGTAGCCGCCGCCGATCTTCTCGTAGCTGACCAGCTCGACCCTGGCCGCCTTGACCATGGCGTCGGCCGCCTCCACCGAGCCCACGAAGCCCCGTGTCTCGATCAAGCCCAATGCGTCTGCCATCTATGTGCTCCTAGTTCGAAAGCTTGCTCGGTTACTTTTTCTGCTCACGCCCGCCGACGCGCTCGAGGGCGTTGGACGCGGCCTCCGCGGCCGAGTCTATCTCCGACTCGGGGCCGGAGAGCCACAGGCGACCGAAGGCCCCGAAAGGCCGGATGTTGACAAGTGAGATTCGGGCCGCCTTCTCGGCCTCGTTTGCCGCGAAGGTCACGTAGCCGGCGGGGTGCGTCTCCAGGATGAACAGAGACTCGCCCGGGAGGATCATCATGCCCGCCGAGTTCCGGTTGATGACCTGAGCCTGGTAGGGCTCGATGGCGCGGATGATCTCCTTGGACATGATC
This sequence comes from uncultured Myxococcales bacterium, assembly GCA_964594295.1. Lineage (GTDB taxonomy): Bacteria > Myxococcota_A > UBA9042 > UBA3505 > UBA3505 > CAZQPP01. The sequence continues at coordinate 8,078 of CAZQPP010000360.1, forward strand.
TTGGGGCGGAGCTTGTCTTCCTCGGTCAGCCCCAGGGTGTCCAGGATGGCGCGCCCGCCGGAGCGCACCTCTCCCTTGTCCATCGCGTGGATCTCCAAGAGCCCGAAGGCGCGCTCGACGACGAGCACGGCGGGCTGCACGTCGGTGGCCTTCAAGGCGATGTCTGTGACCCTGTTGATCGCGATGCCCGGGGCGATCTCCACGAAGAGCGACGCCATCTCCGGGATCGGCAGGAAGCCGCGCGCAGTCTTGCCGATGAAGGAGGCGAGCTGCGGCTGCAGGCTGTCCAGGAAGGTGTAGGTCCTCAGCTCGATGCCCATGTCCCTGCTCTTTGTGCCCGGTCCGGCCCGTGGGCTTGGTGCCGAGGCATCCTAGCACCGCGGGGGAAAGGTGCAACGCGAGCTGCTCCCTAGTCCAGCAGCTCCTTCATCTTCTTGTTGTCCCGCCGGGGCGGGAGAGCGGGCTGCTCGATGATGATCGTCTTGGTGGCCCGCACCACCGCGCTGAGCTCGACGTGGA
>CAZQPP010000361.1:0-8586 GCA_964594295.1 uncultured Myxococcales bacterium
TCGGGCGCTCGATCGGGTAACCGAGGGCGCGGTCCCACACGATGTTGGACATGACGCCGAGGGCGCGGCCGATGCCGAAGAGCACGGTGTAGAAGTCGTACTCGCGGAGACCGTAGTACCACTGGATGACGCCGGACTGCGCGTCGACGTTCGGCCAGGGGTTCTTGGCCTTGCCCTGCTCCTCGAGGATCGGCGGGGTGACCCGGAAGAGGCTGTCGACGTACTTGAAGATCAGGTCGTCGGGGAGGTGCTTGAGGCAGAAGTTGCGCTGCTCCATGTAGCGCGGGTCGGTCTTGCGAAGGACCGCGTGACCGAAGCCTGGGATGACCTGGCCGGAGTTGAGCGTGTCCCACACGAACTTCTTCATCTCCTCGTCGGTCGGGACGACGCCGCCCATCTTGTCCATCACGCCCTGGATCCAGCGAAGGACCTCCTGGTTGGCGAGGCCGTGCAGCGGGCCAGCGAGGCCGTTGAGCATGGCGGACGAGGCGTAGTAGACGTCCGACAGGGCGCTGGCGACCAGGTGGCCGGTGTGCGCGCTGACGTTGCCGCTCTCGTGGTCCGAGTGGAGGATGAAGTAGAGACGGGCGACGTCATCGTAGGGAGCGCCGAAGCCCATCATGTGCGCGAAGTTGCCGCCGAAGTCGAGGTCCGGGTTCGGCGCGATCGGGGTGTCGCCCCGGTACTTCATGCGGTAGATGTAGGCGGCGATCTCGGGGAGCTTGGCCCACAGGTCGAGGGAGTCCTCGAGGGTCGGCTGCCAGTGGTCCATCTTCCCGAGGCCCTTGTTGTAGGCCTGGACGTACTTGGACTCGCGCTGCATCGACAGGAGCGCGGCCGAGAACATCGTCATCGGGTGGGTGTCGCGCGGCATGGCCCGGAGCACGTCCTTGACGTACTGCGGAACGGCAGCGCGTGCCTTGAGCTCGGCGACAACGTCCTGGACGTCGCTCTCGGTCGGGATGTCGCCGGTCAGCAAGAGGTAGATGTGGCCCTCGACGTAGGGCATGTCCTTGCCGGGTACCTTCGGGAGCGCTTCCAGGGTCTCGGGGATGGTGTAACCCCGGAACCTGATGCCCTCGTTGGGGTCCAGGTAGGAGATGTCGGTAACGAGACAGCGAACACCGCGGGCGCCACCGATGGCCTGCGCGATGGTCACGTCGGAGATCTTCGTCGCGCCGTGCTGCTTGAGGAGCTTTACCGTCCTCGGGCGCCAGGCGTCGATCTTCTCTTCTAACTTTGCCTTCAGAGTCATGTTGGTTCCTCCGGAAATCTCGGGCGGTCGAGGGGGACTAGCGCACGCTCAGAGGCGCGTCAAGCGTTGAAATTCCGCGGCCTGACGGACCGCGGGCGGTTGTCGTGCTGCTCGCCTTTGTGGGGAAGGCGGAAGGCTGGCGGTGGTCCGAAAAGCTGGTAGAAAGGGCCGGCCTCTTGCACGGAGTGGAAGTGCCCAGGTTTCTCAGGGTCTGGCTGGCATTCCCGGCGCGGCGAATTGGCCTTGTGCTCCTCGTGGGTCTGCTGGGGCTCTCGGCGCTGTGGACTCAGATCGAGAGAGTCGAGCTCAAGTACCGGCGGGCAGAGGCGCAGCGCACGATGGCACCCATGGAGGTGCACATGCTGCCGCCGAACGAGGTGCTCCCGTGGTTCTCGCTCGGGAACCGGCACTTCTCGGCCGACCTGCTCTTCGTCCGCACCTACATGTACTTCCTGGAGCATCTCTTCTCGGACCGGCTCTACGGCTGGTTCGACCGCTACGTCGACGCGATCACCTACCTCGACCCGCTCAACGAGACCATCTACCTGTGGGCCGCGAGGATGGTGAAGCTGGGGCAGGTCATCGACGACGAGGCGCTGCAGCAGGCCAACGACTACGCCAAGAAGGGGCTCAAGTACTTCCCGGACGACTGGCGCCTCTACCTCGAGCTGGGCTTCAACCTCTACTTCGAGGTCTACCCCGCCGATCCCGTGGAGAGGAGGCGGGTGCGCGAGGAGGCGACTCGTTACTTCTCCATCGCGGCCTCGCTGCCCGGCGCCCAGATCGACCCGAACTTCATCACCGAGCTGCACATGCGGCAGAACGCCTACGACCTGGCGCTCCTGTACGCCTACCAGCTCTACTTCGACGCGTCGGAGCGGGAGCGGAAGTCCCTGCGCGGGCGCATCTCGCTGGTGGAGCAGCGAGCGGTCGAGCGCCTCGAGGCGCTCGAGGTGCAGTGGAAGGGCTTCTTCCCCTACGTACCGCTTCGCCTGACTCCCTTGCTGGGAGACCCCATCGCCCGCGGCGCGCCTGCAGAGAAGGCGCCCGACGAGAAGAAAGAGGAAGGATCGTGATCGAAGGCAAACGAGTGCTCATCACCGGCGGTGCCGGCTTCATCGGGACCTCGCTGGCGCTGCGTCTCCACCGGCAGAACGAGATCACGGTCTTCGACAACCTGCACCGGAACGCCCTGACTCGAACGGGCTTGATCGAGCGGGGTGCCGTCCGCCTCATCGAGGGCGACGTCTGCGATCCGGGGTCCGTCCGCGAGGCCGTGGCCGGTCAGGACGTGGTGGTCCACATGGCCTCCATCGCGGGAGTCGACACCGTGATGAAGAGGCCCGTCAGGACCATGGTCGTGGCCATGCGCGGCACCATGAACCTGCTCGAGGCCTGCGCCGATCTGGACGGGCTGGAGCGCTTCGTGGACTTCTCCACGAGCGAGGTCTTCGGGCGCTACGCCTACAAGGTGACCGAGGGCGACGTCGCGCAGCTCGGCGCGGTGGGCGAAGCTCGGTGGACCTACGCCGTGGCGAAGCTCGCCACCGAGCATCTCGCGCTCAACTACCACAAGCAGATCGGGCTCCCGGCCCTGTCGATCCGCCCCTTCAACATCTACGGCCCCAGGCAGGTCGGGGAGGGCGCGGTCCACCACTTCATCGTGCGCGCCCTCGCCGGCGAGGCGCTGAAGGTCCACAACGACGGCTCCCAGATCCGCTCGTGGTGCTACATCGACGACATCATCGACGGGATCTGCCTCGCCCTCGAGAAGCCCGAGGCCGTCGGCCAGGCCTTCAACATCGGCAACCCGCGGAGCACGGTGACCATCTACAACCTCGCCCGCGAGGTCGTGCGCCTCGCCTCCTCCTCCTCCACCATCGACTGCATCCCCTGGAACTCCGCTGACGTGGAGCTCAGGATTCCTGACATAGATAAGGCCCGACAATTGCTGACCTTTGAGCCCAAGGTTGATCTCGAGGAGGGGCTCCTGCGCACCATCTACTGGTACCGCCAGAAGCTCTCGGAGGGAGGGGCCGCTTGACGAAGAGAGGCCCGCTGGCGAACGGGGCGACGGGCCCGGACGCCGCGTCCGAGGCGATCTCCCTTGATCTCCCAGCCATCCCTCCGGGCTCGGCGGAGGCCCTCGAGAGAGTGCTGGCCTCCGGCAGGCTTGTGAAGGGGCCCGAGGCGCACGCCTTCGAGCAGGAGGTGGCTGCACGGCTCGGGGGCCTGCACGCCGTGTCCTGCGGTTCAGGCACGCTGGCCATCGAGCTCCTGCTTCGCGCCCTCGCGGTCCCGCGGGGTGCGGTGGTGGCCGTGCCGGCGTTCACCTTCGTCTCCGTGGCTCACTCGGTGATGCACGCCGGCGCGGTGCCGATGCCCCTCGACGTGCGCGCCTCGGACCTGGCTCTGGACCCGGAGTGGCTCGCGCGCGCAGCCGAGGACGTGGACCTCTGGGGAGCCGTCATCGTCGATCCCTACGGCCTGCCGGTGAGCTTCGACGGCTACGAGGCGATTGCCGACAAGCACGGCCTCGTGCTGATCGAGGACGCGGCCTGCGCCCTCGGGAGCGCGGACGAGAGCGGACGCCCCGCCGGCGCCCGCGGGCGGGGCGCGACCTTCTCGTTCCACCCTCGAAAGCCGGTCACGACCGGCGAAGGGGGCATGGTCGTGTCCGCGGACGAGGAGCTCGTGGAGGCCATACGGCAGACCGCGAACCACGGCTTCGATCCGAATGAGGGCACCTGGGTCGAGGCCGGCGTGAACGGGCGCCTCGCGGAGCTCCCCGCCGCCCTCGGCCGCAAGTCTCTGCAGGCCCTCGACGGGACCATGGTGTCGAGGTTGGCCGTGGTCGAGCTCTACCGAGCCGGACTCCGGGAGCTTGCGAAGGCAGGGCGTCTGCGCCTCGTCCTGCCGAACGCGGGCCAGCGCTGGAACGCGCAGACCCTCGTCGCGTTGATCGACCCCGAGATCTGCGAGGCCGACCGCGTGCGGGAGCAGGGCGTCCTGCGTGGCATCGAGATAGGTGCCGTAGCACAGTGCCTTCCGGCCCTGGCCTCGCTTCGGGCCGGCCCACACGGTCCCTGCGCCACCGCGGCGATGGCGGAGCGCCAGGCCCTGGCGCTCCCCCTCCACGGCGGGATCACCGAGGGCGCGGTGGAGCGTGTCGTCGGCCTGCTGGAAGACGAGCTGCTATCGAGACGGTGAACATGGAAACGACCATCGAGCTGAGGAACCTCGTCAAGGTCTTTCGCCTCGGGCTAAGGCTCAAGCGGGTCGACGCCCTGCGGGGGATCTCGTTTTCGGTACCCCGCGGCGTAGTCTTCGGCTTCCTCGGCCCCAACGGCGCCGGGAAGACCACGACCATCAAGATCCTCAACGGCCTCATCCATCCGAGCTCGGGCAGCGCCTCCGTCTTCGGCCGGCCGGTCGGCAGCCGCGAGGTGTCATCGCGCATCGGCTACATGCCGGAGCAGCCCTACTTCTACGACTACCTCTCCGGTCGCGAGATCCTGGTCTTCTACGGTCGGCTCTTCGGGCTGCCGAGAGCTCTGGCGGCCAAGCGCGCCGAAGAGCTCCTCGAGCGCATGGGCCTCGGCGACGCCAAGGACCGCGCGATCCGGAAGTACAGCAAGGGCATGATGCAGCGGGTCGGCCTGGCTCAGGCGCTGATGAACGACCCCGAGCTCGTGATCCTCGACGAGCCCATGAGCGGCCTCGACCCCATCGGGCGAAAGGCCGTCCGCGACCTGATGGTGGACCTGAAGGAGCAAGGCAAGACGCTCTTCTTCTCGAGCCACATCCTCGCCGACATCGAGATGATCTGCGACCGGGTGGCCATCGTGCACCGTGGGCAGATCATCGAGGAGGGCTCGGTCGGGCGGCTGCTCGCGCGTGCGGGGGAGAGGGTGGAGGTGCTCGCGCGCTCGGAGAGTGGCGCGGCGCCCCTGGAGCGTCCCACGCCGGACCGGCTCGGTGAGCTGTGGCGTTACGAGCTGCCACCCGACGAGATCGACTCCTTCCTCGGGGCGCTGCTCGAGGCGGGGGCCAGGGTCGTGTCCGTCCAGCCACGGCGTGCCACCCTGGAGGATCTGTTCTTGCGGGAGGTCCTGGCGCACGACGCAGACGAGAAGGTGGCAGCATGATCCGCATATCGCTGGTCCAGCTCGGCAGCCTGGCCTGGAGCTCCTTCCTCGAGTCCATCCGTCACCGGGCGCTGCTCGGCCTCGTGCTCACCTCGCTGGCCTTCATCGCCTTCAGCATGATCCTCAGCGCCCTCGCCGTCCGAGACGAGGGGGTCCGGGTCGTCATCGACTTCGGGCTCATGTGCATCTCGTTGCTCGGGGTCATCACCGCGATCATCCTGGGCGTCATCCTGGTGCACAAGGAGATCGCGCGGCGCACCATCTACTCGGTGCTCTCCAAGCCCGTCCCTCGACCCGTCTTCGTGCTTGGAAAGTACGTGGGCCTGTGCGGGATGCTCCTGGCTACCCTGCTGGTCTTGAGCCTCGCGTGGTTCGGGGTGCTCGTCGCGAGGGGAGCCGTGCCCGGGCTCCCACACATCGCCGCCGCCCTGCTGGTGTTGGCGGAGGTCTGGCTGATCACGTCGGTAGCCGTCTTCTTCTCCACCTTCGCTACCCCGGTCCTCTCGGGCATCTTCGCGTTCGGCATCTTCCTCATCGGGAGGAACCTGCCGGTCATCGAGCACCTGCTGCGCCGGCAGACCGGCTTCTTCGTGGACAACCCCGGGCTTCGCCCCGTGGGAGAAGGGCTGGTGGCGGTCTTCCCGGACCTCACCACCTTCCAGGTCTCCGACCACCTGCTGCACGGCATGGACGTGCCCTGGCCCTACGTGGGTGCTTCGTTAGGCTACGCGGCCAGCTACATCCTCGTGTTCTTGTGCCTCGGCATGCTGCTCTTCCAACGACGGGACTTCATTTGAGGGCGGGCGTCGCCGCCGCCCTCGTCGCTGCGCTCCTGCTCGGGGTGCTCCTCGTGCGTGCACGGGTCGAGCTCTCGCGGGGCCTCGAGAGGGCCGCGGCCGCCCACGACTCAAAGGCGAAGGGCGTAGCGCTGGCTGAAGCGGCGCGCTGGGCTCTGCCACTCACCGGGGAGCGCGAGCAGCTCCTTGGAGGCGCCATGGCCGCCGCCGAAGCGCTCGAGCAGGCCGATCCGGATGGAGCCCGTGCCGTCGCCGAGGAGGTCCGCGCCACCCTGTTCGCCGTTCGCCTGGCCAGCCCTCCGCGGTCGCCCCTCCTCAAGGAAGCGAACGCCATGATCGTCCGCCTGCTCGCCCAGCGAGACCGGCTGAGCCCGCAGCAGGTGGAGGAGCTGCGGCTCACCTACGAGGAGCAGCGGGGCCCGGCACCTCTGCCCTACGCGCTGTCGTCGCTCTCTTTCGTGGTCTGGCTGGTCGGGCTCTGGCTGGCGGTGCGCAGGGAAGGCTCAGGCCGCCGCCTCGGTCTCCTCCTGGCCGCCATAGGGCTCGCCGGCTTCGTTGGCTTCATCGCCGTTGCCTGACAACGAGGCCACGAGCTTGCGGAGGCTCGCGAGGTCATGGAAGGGGATCTCGATGACGCCCTGACCGCCTCTCGCGCGGACCCGGACCTTGACGCCGAGCAGCCCCGACAGGTCCTGGGAGACCGCCTCGTAGTAAGGCCTGAGGGCGTTGGCACGGTTGGGCGCACGGCGCCGGCGCGCTCCCGCCTTCTTCGCCTCGCGCTCTGCCCTCCTGACCGACCACTTCTCCTCGACCATGCGCCTGAGGTAGCCCTCGCTGTCCGCCTGCTCCGGCAAGGAGAGCAGGGCGCGGGCATGACCGGCTGCGATGGAGCCGCTCCTCACGGCGGCGACGGCCTCCTCGGGGAGGGACAGGAGCCTGAGCGTGTTGGCGACGTGGGCCCGGCTTCTCCCGACCAGGGTCGCCACGTCGGTCTGCGTGCGCCCGCCCTCGTCGATGAGGCGCTGGTAGGCACGGGCCTCGTCCATCGGATCGAGATCCTCACGCTGGAGGTTCTCGACGACGGCGATCTCGAAGGCGGCCAGCCCGGCGTCCTCCCTCAGCACCGCCGGCACGTGAGTGAGGTCGGCCATGCGCGCCGCCCGCACGCGGCGCTCCCCCGCGAGGAGCACATACCGCTCTCCCTCTCGGCGGACGATGACCGGCTGGATGACCCCGTGCCGCCGTAGGCTCTCGGCGAGACGCTCGAGCCCCTCCGGGTCGAAGGCTTCACGCGGCTGGTAGACGTCCACGTCGATGAGGTCGAGGGAGACCTCGCGGGAGCCCAGCGCGGTGGTGGCGCCGGGGAGGAGGGCGGAGAGGCCGCGGCCGAGGGACTTTCGCTGCTGCATGGTGCTCACCGGTCTGATTTGCGGGGCAGGCGTTTCGGGGCGAGACGGCTCCTAATTGGCGGGGCAGGCGTTTCGGGGCGAAACGCCACTACCGCGGGGCGTTTCCCGAGCGAAACGCCCCGTCGGGAGGTCGAGGCGGCCGATGACCTCGTCGGCCAGGGAGAGATAGGAGAGGCTCCCGGCGCAGGTCAGGTCGTAGTGAAGTGCGGAGAGGCCGTGGGAGGGGGCCTCGGCGAGGCGGACGTTCCGCGGCACCACCGTGTCGAAGACGAGGGGGCCGAAGTGGGACCGCGCCTCGCCAGCCACCTCGTGGGCTATGCGGTTGCGGCGATCGAAGAGGGTGAGCACCAGGCCGAGCAGGTCCAGGTCCGGCCGCTCGGTGCTGGCGATGGCCTCGACGGTACGCATCAGGGCACTCACCCCCTCGAGGGCGTAATACTCGGTCTGCAGCGGCACGAGGACATGGCTCGCCGCGACCATGGCGTTGAGGGTCAACAACCCCAACGAAGGCGCGCAGTCGATCAGCACCACGTCATACTCGCCGGAGATTGGCTGGAGCGCCCGGCGCAGCCCCTGACACCGGTCGTCACGATCTACGAGCTCCACCTCGGCCCCAACGAGATCCCTACCGGAAGGGAGGAGGTCGAGACGGGGCTCGGAGGTCTTGCAGACAGCGTCCCTTGCGGAGAGCTGACCGAGCAGAACCCTGTAGACCTGGGCCTCACGCACCTCCTCGTGAAGCCCGAGCCCGCTCGTGGCGTTCGCCTGGGGGTCCAGGTCCACCAGCAAGGTCCGCTTCCCCGCGAGCGCCAGCCCGGCCGAGAGGTTGACGGCTGTCGTCGTCTTGCCAACACCGCCCTTCTGGTTCGCTACGGCAACGATCTTGCCCATGCACGCCTCCTCTAGTCTTTGATCTAGCTCATAGCTGTGTCGGGTAGCCCGGGGTGTTACCAACCCCGGGCCCCCACAGATCCGGA
>CAZQPP010000362.1:0-8548 GCA_964594295.1 uncultured Myxococcales bacterium
ACGCAGCAGGCCGGCGACAAGACCTTGGAGGTCGTCCCAGCCAAGGGCTGCGATCCGATCCTCGATGAACTGAGCGGCCTTTTCGACGAACTCCGTTCGCAGGGTGTCCCATTCCGCCTCCTCGTTTGTGGGAGGCTTCTTCGTCGGGATTGGCTTGGTGCTGTCGTCGGCGTCGGCGGCCACAGAATGGTCGAGGAGGTCTTCCTGGACGCCCTTGTTGAGGCTGAAGAGCGTAAGAGTCGATCCAAGGCTGTTCCGGGTGGCGACGGATAGATCGTCGCGAGAGCACCGACGTTCCCAGGTGACCTCTCTTGTCCAGGGGTAGGCAGGGATGCTCTGCTGGTCCCACTTCGGCGGAGACGCGACCCGCCCGAGGAAGTAGCGACGGAGGTTCGAGTCATAGGTGACTACGAGATCACCGATGCCGACGGCGTCGAAGAAGCGAAACAACTGGCTTGCAGCGCTGCTCACCTTCGAGCGCTTCCAGTTCGGGAACTCGGACTCGTACCGCTTGACCAGGGAGGCCTTCGTTATGTCGGGCTTGATCTCGCCGAACTCGCTGCCAAAGCTTATCGCAACTAATCCCTTCGTGACGAAGTCGTCTGCGACGACGGAGTTCGAACCCGCCCGTACCATCCAGGCTTTGCTCATCCAACGTCCCTCCAGAGTTCCTCATGGAGGTCGCCGAGCACCCGCTCCAGCTTCCCTCCGAATACCTTGTTCAGCCGGTTGAAGCCGCCCTGGGCCTTGAACTGCCCGCGGTCGAGGGCCTCCCGGTCCACGATGGTCTCGACCTTCAACTGCTTGCCGATGCGCTCCAACCAACGCCTCTGAGGAGATGTCCACGACTGCGAGGCCATCACCTTCTGGAGCGCACGGTCCACCCGCTGCTCGTAAGGGACGAGAGGAGACCCCAACGCCTGCTGGCGGATGAAGCCGATGATCGAGGCGGCGATGTCCTGGTTGCTGACCTGTGACCATGCGGTCCTCAGCGCCGACTCCGAGTAGCCCTCCTTGTCGAGCTTGAGCTTCAATTCCCGAAGTTGCTTTCGGGTGAGGTCACGGGGCCGCTGCGTGACGACCGTGAGGGCGTCGATGGCGTTCTTGTTCTCCTCCACGAACGCCCTGAAGCCAGCGAGGTAATCCTCGGGCTTCGTGGAGTCGCCGTACCCGCGCTCCGTGTCGATGAACTCGTCTTCGTGCTCGGAGACGAGGACGTTCCGGCCACCCGTCGGCTTGAACTTGTCGAGGTAGGCGGCCACGCCGTCGTGCTCGGTGAAGAAGGAGATGGCCTTCGCCGTGTCCCCCGACCTGAGCATGGAGATGATCCTTCCGGGCCCGGAGCCAGCAAGGGTCTCGAACGCCTCCAAGTGCTTCCCTGTCAGACGCCGCCTCTTCGTCTGCAGCTTCGCGGTGATCTCCTCGAGAACCGCCTTCTTGTGGTCCTCGTCGGGGACCGTGAGCAGTTCCTCGACAAGCTGCTGGAACGAGATGTTGGGGCGCGTCACGACCGGCTTCATCGAAGTGTAGGGCTCAAGAGCCGCGTACAGGTCCACGGCGTCGAAGATCCGGAAGAACTCCTTGCCGATGTCCGGGCAGAGGCGGGTGGCCCGCCCCATCATCTGCTCGTAGAGGATGCGGCTCTTCACCCTGCGGATGAAGACGAGATTCGTGATCTCGGGCACGTCGATGCCAGTGGTCAGCAGGTCCACGGTGACCGCGACCTTCGGGAGCCGCTCGTTCTTGAAGCGGCGGATCTTCTCCAGCGGCTTGTCCGCCGCCCCGGTGATCTTCTGAACTGCGTCGTCCTCGACCTCGCCGTAGACTTGCGTGAATGCCTGCTTCAACAGGTCCACGACCATGTCGGCATGGGCGTCCGTGGCGCAGAAGACCATCGTCTTGCCTGGGAGCGTCGGATCGATCTCCTCGGCGAGCTTCCCGCAGACGGCCTTGTTGAAGTTCTCCGTGACCACGCTTGTGTTGAAGCCCTCCACCTCGATGTCGATCTCGTCGGGGGTGTTGAACAACTGCAACTGCCCGGAGGCCGTGTCGTAGACACGGACCTTCTCGCCCTTCTTCCAGTGGATGCCGTCCTGGTTGAGCTTCGTGCGGATGCGGATGGGCGGCTCGTGATCGACCAGGTAGCCGTCGATAACTGCCTGCCGGTAGCCGTACTCGTGGATGGGCGGGCCGAAGATGTCGGTCGTGTGCAGGGCGGGCGTGGCCGTCAGGCCGATGCGGACTGCGTCGAAGTGGTCGAGCACCCGACGGTACTTGCTGATGTAGTCCGCCTCGGAGCGGAACTCGATCTCCGAGTCCGACATCTCCCGGTCGAGGTTGTACCCGCGGTGGCACTCGTCCACGACGATGCAGTCGTACCAGTCGACGGGGACGGCATCGGCGTCGTCGGAGGGGTACATCAACCGCTTCACCATCCCCTGGACCGTGGCGACGTGAAGGCGTGTGTCGGGCTCGGGCTTCAAGTCCCCCAGGCCCTTCACGTCGTAGATCTCCGTAAGGCTCTGCAGGTTCTCCAGCCGCACGTCCTTGAAGGCGTTGTGCGCCTGGTCGCCGAGGGCGGTGCGGTCCACAAGAAACAGGATGCGCCGGAAGCGCCCGGCCTTCAGGAGCCGGTAGATGAGGCACAGCGCCGTTCTCGTCTTTCCGGTCCCGGTCGCCATGGCCAGAAGCATGTCTTGCTTGCCTTCGACGATGCCGGTCTCGATCTTCTCGATGGCCTCCCTTTGGAAGTCCCATAGCGGCAGGTAGTCTGAGGACTCCGTCTTGAGCTTGGCGTCTGCCTTCTCCTTGTCCTGTGCGAGCAGGTCGAGGAGTCCTTGCGGCGTGTACCAGCCTTCGAGCGGGTGGGAGTGGTTCGTCGAGCGCCGAGCATCGAGGAACCAGATTCCGCTCTTCGTCTTCAACTGGCGGAGGAAGGGGCGCCCGTTCGTGGCGAACAGGAAGGGGACGTTGTAGTCGCCCCACGGGAATCCGTCGGCCAGCGGCTCGCCCGTCGAGTAGTAGTCCCGGCTGTACCGCTTCGACTGCTCGATGGCCCCCGCCACGTCCTTGCGCTTGCGCTTCGCCTCGACGACGGCGATGGGCGTGAGGCCGACGAACAGAACGTAGTCGGCGGGGCCGGAAGACGTGGGCCACTCGGCGATGGCGGTGTTCCGCCCCTTGGCCGGCCGGGCTCCCGCCTTGTACGAGAGGGCAACCGTGTCGGCCTCCCAACCCGCCTCTCGAAGCTGGGCGTCGATGAGCAGGCGGGTTTCCGACTCGTCGAGGTCGAGGTCTTCTGTGGCCTCTTGGGCCTGTTGGATGATGGCTTCGATGTTCGCCGCAGGGGCAGCGGCCTGCTCGGCTTGCAGTTGAGCGATCCGGGCCTTGAACTCGGCCTCCAGCTTGGCAGCCTTGGCCTCGGTCTCTTCCGCGAGTTCGAGGGCAACGGCGAGGTCTTCGTAGGCGGTCTTTGCTTCCGCCTTCGCCTTTGCCCGCAACTCGGCTTGCTGCTTCGCGGTGGCCTCGAGTTCAGTGGCGTTTGCTTCGTGATCGGCGACGGCCTGCCGAAGCTCGGCGAGTTCGTCCTTGAGCGCTCGTTCGGCCTGCGCCGGGTCCGAGGGTGGGACGAAGGGGCCGCTCTTGAAACTGCGGTTCTTGAACGCCCGCTGGAACCAGACTCCGAGCCGCCATGCGACGCGAAGCTGGTGCAGAGCATCCCGCTGCGTGCCCGCGTTGTCGTGGACGGCCCGGTTCCCGGCCTTCCTCAGCGAATGGAAGAGGTCGGCGACCTCGTAGTCAATGACCCGCCCATCACGCAGGCGCCGGAGCAGATCGATCTGCGACTCCTCGGAAGAGCCGTACATCCCGGTGAACCCTGCAGCCTGCTGGGCGAGGACTTCTCCGAACTGGCGAAGCTTGAATAGGGCGGTGATGGGCTCTTCGAAGACGAACCGCTCTGCTTTCGCCCCATGTTGGGCCAGCAACGGGTCGGTAGCGGCCAGATGCCCGAAGTTCGGGGAAACAACGGCCGCCGAGGCCTGACCTGAGGCCTCACTCGCGGTCACGGTCTCCCCCATGTGCCGAGAGGCGGCCCGCCTCAGACCAGGCCATCAGCACGGGCGGGCAGAAGACCTCGAGGACCGTCCGCGTTTCGTCCACTGCTTGACCTCCGTCGCAGGCGGCTGCCCGCTGCCGCCGGGGGGCAGAGTACACCTGCGAGCAGGGATCGGACAACGGCGCCAGGACCCCACCGGGATGCTCTACTCGACGATCGCCAGGCTCCACGCGCCGTCGCCAGCCTCGCTCCAGTCGTAGACGATGGCGACCAGGGCCGACACGGCCATGAAGCTCTCGTCGCAGACCAGCGCCTTCATCGTCGCCCTGTAGTCCGCTTCCGGCCGCGCGTGGCCCGGAACCCAGGCTTTTGGCCCCAGGTTCGTGTCAGCCCTGCCAGACCGCGTCACCCCTGCCAGACCGCGTAGCCCTTCTCGCGCAGGCGCTCCGCCAGTTGTCGCTCCTCCTCTTCTGCCTCGTCTCGAGTCGCCAGACCTTGGAGCGAGTTCGCGAGCCGCTGCCGCAATCGAGTTCCGTAGTCGCGAGCGAAGCGGTTGGCCTTGTAACCGTCGCGGTGCTGTTGGAATCTGTCCTCGGGCGAGTGCGCGGTGCTGCCCACGTAGACGCAGGGCTTGTCGGGCTTCCAGTCCGGGTTGACGGCCTTGAACCTCGACTCCTCCATGACGGCCGGGTCCAAACCCCCGACCAGCACCGGCGTGGCGCCGGAGCGGGGGGCCAAGCTCGAGGTCTGGCCCTGTCCCTCGCATGTCCATCCGGTCGTGAGCCGACCGGGACTTGGAGATGACCCTCTGCCGTGAGGGCCTGAGGGTAGGCTGGCTCTTGCTCGAGCTTGTCTTCCTGCTCCTGGGGCCGACCACCCGCGAGAGCACGACCTCGGCCAGCGACGTCCGGCCCATGGACCTCCCCTGTGCTCCCGGCCTGCGAGTTAAACGGGAGTCGTGCTGCGCGCGCGTGCGCGAGCTATGCAAGATATGTCCGGGAATCTCGAGCACGAAGGCCCCCTATCCGACATATTCTGGCGGCGACCGGGGCGACCCTGCACCCAGACCTCCATGGGCCGCGGGTCAAGTCCGACCACCTTCTCCCACGTGCACGCGGACAGCCCGGGGCACGGCGACAGGTTCTCCCGCCGATGGCATGCCATGGGTCAAGACCACGAGAGGAAGGGCCTGAACCCGGTGGGGATCCTCCGTGGCCCCCGGTCAGTCCTGGATCGGCTGGCAGAAACCCCAAGCGGCGGAGACGGCCACGCACGCGCTACCGGCGCTGCACCTCACTGCACCTGATCCTGGTGCGCACGGGCGGCGGCACACGGAGTTGCTCTCGGACATCCGCACGCAGACCAGGCCCCGGCGACAGCTACCTGTCCCGCTTTCCACGCAGGCCTGCCCCTCGCTCTTGGAGCCGGCAGTAACGCATTCGGTGCCGGTCGCAGTGCCATCTTCCGCAGAGTTGTCGCGGCAGCGCTCTCCGCTGGCGCAACCGCTAGAACTGCAGATGTCGCAGTCCTGTTGTGTGGGCAGATCCCGGTTCCAGCACGCGCGCCCGCTCCTTTCGCCCCAGATGATGCAGCGCTGCTGTTCCGAATTGCAGGCCTCCGATGGGTCTAGGCTGCCGCAGTGAGCGTGCGTCTGGCAGGGCCGCGAGTAGGCGACCAGGTTGATGCCGATAGTCGCACTTGCGTCGGGGCCATCATCGAGTCCGTCGTCACGGCCATCCACGGCACCGGTAGTGGTGTCGCCCGAAAGCTCACCGGTTTCGATGTCGTACGACACGGAGATGCCCTGGGAGTCGTCAGAGCCGTCAATGTCAATGCGGTCGTCGACGAAGGTGTCCTCGTCGAGCATCCCGACGATTACGTCGTGTGTGCGTTGGTCTTCGGGCACGTCGACGAGCAAGGTGGCGTCCACGACCCTCACCCGGTGGATCATGACTGTCCATGGTTCATCCCCATCCCGGAGTTCGCCCGCGTCTTCTCCATTGACGGAGACCGTCATGTAGATCTGGCCGTACTCGTCCTCGGTGTCGACGAGGTTGTGAAGCTCTATCTCGTGGACCCAGACCTCGAGCCATGCGTCGCCTTCAGGGACAAGGTCCTGCGCGTCCTTCGTGCCGTCGTTGTCGTCGTCGTCGTCCGCGTTGTCGCCGACGCCGTCGAGGTCGTAGTCCGCCTGCTCGGTGCGGTCGTTCGGGAAAGCGTCAGCGAAGTCGGGGATGCCGTCGCCGTCGGTGTCGCGGAGGATGCACTCGCCGGACTGGCATACGAGCGCATCGCTGCCCGGCGAGCACGCCTCTGCGTCGCCCCAAACGGTGCAGCCGTCGGCGCCCGCGGCGCAGACTTGGACCTTCTCACCAACGCACTGGGCGTTCCCCTCCGTGCATTCGTCGGTGCAGGCCGGGTCCTTGCACTCGCCCCCGACGCAGGTCTTCTCTCCGGGACATGAGGTCGCCTGGCCCCAGACGGTGCAGCCCTCGTTGCCGGCCACGCACTCCTGCCACGAGTCGGCACCGACGCACTGGCGCGCGCCGAGCGTGCAGGCGTCGGAGCAGGTCGGCGGTTCGACGCAGAGCCCGTCCTTGCACACCTTCTCGCCGCCGCAGGCCGTGATCGAGCCCCACTCGGCGCACCCGTCGCCATCACCATCGGTGCACTCCCGGAAACCGGACCCCGCGCACTCCACGGTTCCGCTGGAGCACTTGTCCTCGCACGTCGGCGGTGGCTCCTCGCATTGACCGTCTTCGCAGACCTGGTCGCCGGTGCAGGTTCCGCAGTCGCCGCCGCAGCCGTCGGGACCGCACTTCCTGTCGCCGCAGGCGGGCGTGCACGCGTCGGTGAGGTCAGTTCCGGCGCCTGGATCTATGCCGGCGCCGGGGTCAGCTTGACCACCGGAATCTACCTGGCTGCCCTCGTCGAGTTTGGCTGAGGCAGCATCTTGGTCAGGCGTCGATGAGATGATGCACGTGCCGACCTGACACGTGAGCCCACTGTCGCAGGTGCCGTTTGGGTAGCAGGCCGCTCCCGCGGAGCCTGGCTGCGGGCCTGAAGGTGTCTCCTCCGTTCCGGCGCTGTCAGAGCCGCAGGCGGCCAACACCAAGGCCAAGGCGGCGGAACACCGCAGCACAACGCATCCCCACTGCTGGATCATGTCCATCCTCATCATTGCGTCAGGGCTTGAATCCTACGCATTGCACCCTTCATCGGTCAACCCAATGCGTCTTGAATGGGGGCCTATCCATCAGGTCGACTCCAATGCCTCGTCGGGAACAGGACCGAGACGCAGCGAAGCGCATCGCCTCCGAGTTGGGGAGCAGGGTCCGAGCACTCCGCGGGCATCGGGGCTGGACCCAGGAGTTGGCCAGCGAAAGGCTGGGGATGAGCCCCGAGGCCTACGCCCGGATCGAGCGCGGGCAGTCGTTGCCGAGCTTCCCCACGTTCATGCGCTTGTGCGAGGTGATGGAGACGACGCCAGACGCGATGCTCGCGGTCGGAGATGGCGCCGCTGCGGAGAAGGGCGCCGCGGAAGACCCTGGCGACGTGGCTCGGCGCAGGCTCTGCGCCCTGATCGAGGACCTCGACGGGGACGCGGTCCGGGCGGTGGAGGGGGTAGTGCGGGTGCTGCGTCGTCGTCGGGGGGCGTAGACGGGGGTCAGGTACGCCACGGCGGGGCGTCGAGGTGCGTACGTCAACGCAAACGGGACCTCAAGGCGGGATTGAACTATGGCCCGGCTCCGGGAGGTCCCCGGGCAGTCGTGGGTGGAGCGGATTGGTGCTTGGCAATTTCAAGCTGTCATTGGGGCTTGGTGTTGCCGGCGAAACAGCAGGCCCCTTCGCCCTCCAACGGCGAGGGGCAGGGTCTACTTCGCGCCACGGGTCCCCGGCTACGTCAAGAAGAACCCTCCACGTTCCTCAGGTTCTTGGCTGACAGACGTTGCCAGTGCTTCGTCGACGCTCCGCACGGCAGCCATGGATGATGTCTCATGGGGTCGGCGGTCTTGGTGACTACCCTTCCAGGAATCGTGTTGTTGGGTGGCATATGTGTCGCGGTACTTGGAACGCAAATCCCTAACATGCCTGGTCAATCGAGCGATATCGTAGACGCAGGGCGGGCCGAATTCTCCGGTCGGCGTGTCATCGGCGACCTCGTACTCGTGCCAGCCCGGAAGCTGAGAGGCCACCATGTAGTAGGCGATGTGCTGATCTTCGAGGGGTTCGATCGTGTTCGTTTCGGGGGATGGGCCGCTCGTGTCCGACCTGTCGACTTCCTCCATCCGCACATGCGACAGCAGCAACACGCAGATGGTCTTTTGGTTCAGGCGCCGTCCTCCTTGCGCCCCCGGCCGCATTCGCGACGGGACATGAGCTAGACGCAAGGCCTCTACCTCCGTGACGTGCTTGCCTGCCCAGTCTGCGAGGTTGGCCAATGGAGACACCATTTGCCGTAGGCCCACGCGTGCTGCTGCATCGCACAAC
>CAZQPP010000363.1:0-8528 GCA_964594295.1 uncultured Myxococcales bacterium
GCACCCAGGCTGTAGCCCTCGGGGTAGCCGCGCGCCTTCAGGAGGGGCCACAGGAGGCCGCCCAGCGCGATGATCGTGACCCCCGAGGCCCCCGTGAAGGTCGTGAAGAAGGCCAGGGTGCAGATGGTGACGATGGCCAGGCCGCCGGGGAGCCAGCCGCAGAGGGCGTCGGCCAGGCGCACGACGCGCTTGGGTGCGCCGCTCTCGGCCAGGAGGAAGCCGCCGAGGGTGAAGAGCGGGATGGGAAGCAAGAAGGGCTTCTCCATCAGGTCGCCCATCACGATGAAGATGTTGGCGATGTCGATGGGGTCGGTGGCCGTCGCGTAGAGCAGCCAGGTCAACAGGAAGACGACGACGAAGAGAGGCGCGCCGGCGAGGGCGAGCACGGCGATGAGCGCTGAGAGGAGTCCAGTCATTGCGCCTCACCTTCGCTCGCTTCGAGCTCGAGCTCGGCCTTCGCCATGGCGTCTTCCGGCAGCGGCGGCACGATGCCCATCAGGCGCATCACCCCTCCCACCAGGAAGTGAAGCGACATCCAGGCGAAACACAGGCCGATTGGCCACCGCCACGCTCTCTTGCTCCACCATGGTCCCTCGGCTCCGGGGATGAGGCTGTCTCCCTCCGGGATGAGGGTGTTCACGTAGCGCCAGGCCGCGAGCGCCACCAGCACGGAGACCACGGCGCTCAACAGGAGGAGCACGCCCTCGAGGCGCAGCTTGAAGGTCTCCGGCAGGTGCGGGGTCACCGCGTCGATCTTGATGTGGGCGGCGCGCCGTGTGGCGACGATGCCCCCCGCCATGCACAGGTAGAAGCAGAGCACGAAGACCACGGTCTGGATGGTCGGGGCGTCGCCGACATCGAGCCCGAAGGTCCTCCCCGCCGCCACAGCCAGCCCGCCGAGCACCACCGCTGCGGCGAGGGCCACCACGATCCAGCGCTCGACGGTGGCGAGGACGACCGAGTAGATGAAGATGAAAGGCGCGAGCTTCTTCACTTCTTGCCCACCAGCTTACGCACATCCTCGAGCAGGGTCCGGGGGTAGACGCTGCCGACGAGCCCCTCTTGGACCTTGCGGATCATCTTGTCGAACTCGGCCTTGTCTTTGTCGGTGGAGGTGAGGTCCACGATGCCGCGCTCTCTCAAGATCTTCGTCGCGCGCTTCTCGTCTGCGCGGGCCTTCTTGACGAGGGCGCGGGCCCACTTGCCGACCGAGGCACGGACGATCTTCTGCTGCTCGGGGGGGAGCCCTTCGAGCACCTTCGTGCTCATCACGACGGCGCCGATGCCCACCGCGAGGGGCTCGGTGTTGCGGTACTTGACCTTGGTGAACCACTGGAGGCTGAGGCAGCCCAGGGGCGAGGTGTAGAAGGTGTCGATGTGGCCGGTGTTGAGCGAGGGGAGCACGTCGGGCACGCCGAGGGGCACGGGCGTGACGGCCGCGACCTTGGCAAACTCGCGCGCGATGGGGTCCGCGTTCCAGACCCAGGTCCGGCACTTCTTCAGATCCTCGGTGCTCTCGATCTTGTTGGCCGAGTAGAAGTAGACGACGCCCACGTCGCCCCAGCCGAGGAGCTCGAAGCCTGCCTTTCGGAACGTCTCCTCGAGGCGCGGGCGCAGCTTCTCGCGCACCCTGTCGAGGGTCTTGTAGTCGGTGATGAGCCCCGGCGTCTGGAGCACCAGGACTTCGGGGGCGATGTCGGCGAGGCCGATGGCCGTGATCGCCGCGGCGTGCACCTGGCCCGCGCGGATCTTCTCCACCACGACCTTCTCGTCGCCCTGGCTCCCGCCTCCGTAGATCTTGAGCTTGACCTGGCCGCCGGTCTTCTTGGCGATCTCCTTGCCGGCGCGCTTGAAGACCTTCATCCACGACGAGCCGGGCGGGGCGAGGGTGGCGAGCTTGATGACCGTCTGCGCCTCGGCGGCGCCGGGCAGGGAGCCCACGACGAGCAGGGCCGCGAGCGCAACCGCGTAGACGGGGAAGCTCCGCGACTTGAGTTCAGAAGAGCTGCTCATCGGCGATCTCCATCCATGTTTTTGCCCACTGCTGCGCGAGGGTGTTCACCAGGCGACGCTCCATCAGGGCGTCGGGATCACCCTCGATGACGCGCTCCATGGCCTTCTTGAAACACTCCTCGTCGTTGGTCGCGACACAGTAGTAGCGACCGTAGAGGAAGGTTGCCAGCAGGAAATGCCCGTCGTTCATCGCCATCGCTTCGTCGAAGTCCTTCTTCGCCGCCTCCATGTCCCCGCCGAGGCCGGAGCCCTGCATGGCCTGGGAGACACCGAAGAAGATGACGGGCATGCCGTACTCGTGGTCCGGGCGCTGGCCGCGGACGTGCGCCATGATGATCTCTACCGTCCCCTTGGCGGCTATGGCCTCGAGGTCGTCGAGGTCGGACTGAATCAGGAGCCCCCAGGTCTGCGCGACCCAGAAGAGGGCATCGACGAGCTCCTCGTCTTCCACGCCCTTGAGGGCCTTCTCCAGCTCCTTGGGATCACCGTTCAGAGCGGACGCCAGCTCGTCGTCCAGGAGCGACAGCCGCTTGGTCGCGTGCCTGCGCGCGCGCCGGTGGTACTCCTTCATGCGCCCGCGCAGTGCGTCCTCCTCCTCCATCTCCAGATCGCCCCAGGTCTGCGGCTCCAGGAAGGCATAGGCGTAGGAGCTGTAGGCCTCGGCGATCGTGCGCAGGAGGGCTATCTCGTCGGGGATGACCCGGAGGAGTCCCTCCATCATCATGATGTTGGAGAGGAGCGCCGACTCGGCCAGGATCGGATCGTTCTCCTCCTGGAGGGCCGGGGCCGCCTCCGCGAGTATGTCCGCGGTCGTGGCCGCGCCCATGCGCTTCATGGTCCCGCCACAGCCCGGCCCCGCAAGCCCGATCGCCAGGAGCCCCAGCGCACCGAGCCACACGCCGAAGCCTCCGAACAAGCGTCTTTTTTGCATCGTAGCACCCTGAAAGAGGCGTGATTTGACCATCCACCCTAGTCCAGGGTCAATTGCCACTCCACGCGAAGCCCACACGGAACCTGTTATGCGAGAGCTCTGGGAATTCTTGAAGGTGCGCAAGAAGTGGTGGCTTGCGCCCATCATCGTCTCCCTGCTGCTCCTCGGGCTCCTGCTCGTCACCGCGCAGGGCTCAGCGGTGGCGCCCTTCGTCTACACCCTGTTCTGAGGTGGCCCCCGACGCGGGCTCACCCGCCTATGTCCTGGGCATCAGCGCCTTCTACCACGACTCGGCGGCCGCCCTGCTCGCCGACGGCGAGGTCGTCGCCGCAGCCCAGGAGGAGCGCTTCTCGCGGCAGAAGTGGGACGCGAGCTTCCCCGGCCAGGCCATCGCCTACTGCCTGAGCGAGGCAGGCATCGAGCTCGAAGACGTGCAGCACGTCGCCTTCTACGAGAAGCCATGGCTGCACTTCGAGCGCCTCTTGGAGACCTACCTGGCCTTCGCGCCGCGCGGGCTCGTCTCCTTCTTGAAGGCCATGCCCATATGGCTCCGCGAGAAGGCCTTCATGCGCAAGCAGATCCAGCGGGCCCTCGGCTGGGACCGGCCGGTGCTCTTCACCGAGCACCACGAGTCGCACCAGGCCGCCGCGTTCTACCCCTCTCCCTACGACGAGGCGGCCATCCTCACCGTGGACGGCGTGGGAGAGTGGGCGACGGCGAGCTGGGGAGCAGGCCGCGGAAACCGGATCCAGATGGGTGCCGAGATCCGCTTCCCCCACTCTCTCGGGCTGCTCTACTCGGCCTTCACCTACTACCTGGGCTTCCGGGTCAACGACGGCGAGTACAAGGTCATGGGCCTCGCTCCCTACGGGGAGCCGCGCTACGCCGACCTCATCCGGGAGAAGCTGGTCGACATTCGCGAGGACGGCTCCTTCCGCCTGAACATGGAGTACTTCACCTACACGACCGGCCTGACCATGACCGGCAGGCGCTTCGCCGAGCTCTTTGGAGCGCCACGGCGGGAGCCGAAGGGCGAGCTCACCCAGCAGCACATGGACATCGCGCGCTCGCTCCAGCTGGTGACCGAGGAGATCCTCCTGAGCATGGCGCGCCACGTTCACGCGCAGACGGGGAGCAAGCACCTCGTGCTCGCGGGCGGCTGTGCGCTGAACTGCGTCGCCAACGGGCGCATCCTCAGGGAGGGGCCCTTCGAGGACGTGTGGATCCAGCCCGCCGCGGGTGACGCCGGCTCCGCCCTGGGTTGCGCGCTGGCGGTGTGGCACCGCTACCTCGACAAGCCGCGAGCCCCCGCCGGAGCAGGGGACAGGCAGCGCGGCTCCTACCTGGGACCGGAATACGGCGACGAGCACATCCGCACCTTCCTGGACACCCTCGGAGCTCCTTACGAGAGGCTGGAGCCGGGGGAGCTCCCCGCCCGCGCGGCCGAGATCATCGGCTCCGAGAAGGTGCTCGGTTTCTTTCAGGGCAGGATGGAGTTCGGCCCGAGGGCGCTGGGCAGCCGGTCGATCATCGGCGACGCCCGCTCTCCCGAGA
This sequence comes from uncultured Myxococcales bacterium, assembly GCA_964594295.1. Classification (GTDB taxonomy): domain Bacteria; phylum Myxococcota_A; class UBA9042; order UBA3505; family UBA3505; genus CAZQPP01. The sequence goes on from CAZQPP010000363.1 coordinate 4,499, forward strand.
TGCAGTCCACGTTGAACCTGAAGATCAAGTACCGGGAGTCCTTCCGGCCCTTCGCGCCGGCGGTGCTCGTGGAGCACGTGCAGGACTACTTCGCCCACGACCGCCCGTCGCCCTACATGCTCATGGTGGCGCCCGTCGCCGCCTCGCGACAGCTCGATCTCGACGAGGAGCAGACTTCGCGAGCCGGCCTCGCCAGGCTCAAGGTGCCTCGCTCCACCGTGCCGGCGATCACCCACGTCGACTGCTCGGCTCGCATCCAGACCGTCGACGGAGAGCACAACCGGAACTTCTACGAGGCCATCAGGGCCTTCGCGGAGAAGACCGACTGCCCGGTCGTGATCAACACGTCTTTCAACGTGAAAGACGAGCCCATCGTCTGCTCACCGCAAGACGCCTACCGCTGCTTCATGCGCACCGAGATGGACTGCCTCATCATGGGAAGCTTCCTGCTCGAGAAGTCCAACCAGCCTCCCTACGAGGAGAGCGCACAGCCCGGGAGGCCAAGCTGATGGCCTTCCCAATCGAAGACAAGGCCCCGACGCGCAAGGAGCTGCGCAGCTTCGGCGTCGTGATGGCGGTCGTGCTCTCGCTCATCGGCCTCTGGGGCGTGTGGCGCGTCGGCTTCGCCCTGACGCCGGTGCGCACCGTCCTGCTGGCGCTGGCCGCGGCATTCATCACGTGCGCCCTGGTCGCGCCCACCCTCCTGCGCGAGCCCCGCCGCCTCTGGCTCGCCCTCGGGGAGCGCCTCGGAGTGATCGTCAGCACCATCCTGCTGTCGATCTTCTTCTTCCTCGTGATTACGCCCGTCGGCCTGCTCAGGCGGGCCTTCGGCGCCGATCCGATGGGCGCGCGCCGCAGGCCCGACGGCGAAGGCTACTGGGTCCCACGCGACGAGGACCCGCGCGGCCCCGAGCGCTACGAGCACATGTTCTGAGGCACCGCCGCGCTTGCCGCGGCCCGTCTTCCTCTGCGCCTCTGCGCCTCTGCGCGAGCCCTCTCCCGAGCGCTTCTGTGCGCTGGCTGCGGGTTCCGGCGGCAGCCGCGCTTGCCGACGCGCTCGAATCCGACTATCCCACCGGCCATGGCACCCAAGACCCACCGCCTCAGCCGCGTCCGAAACATAGGCATCATCGCCCACATCGACGCGGGAAAGACCACGCTCACCGAGCGCCTCCTCTACGTGACCGGGCGCACCCACAAGATGGGAGAGGTCCACGACGGCGCCGCCGTGATGGACTACCTGCCCCAGGAGCAGGAGCGAGGGATCACCATCACCTCGGCGGTGACCGCGCTTCCGTGGCGAAACGTGGACGTGCACCTCATCGACACGCCCGGGCACGTCGACTTCACCATCGAGGTCGCCCGCTCGCTGCGCGTCCTCGACGGCGCGGTTGTGGTCTTGGACGGGGTCGGCGGGGTAGAGCCCCAGACCGAGACCGTCTGGCACCAGGCCGACCGCCGCGGCGTGCCGCGCATCGCCTTCGTCAACAAGCTCGACCGGCCCGGCGCGAGCTTCCGGCGCTCCCTGGAGTCCCTGCGCGACCACTTCAGCCAGTGCTTCGTCCCGCTGCAGGTGCCCGTGGGGGCCGAGCGCGACTTCCGCGGGGTCGTCGATCTCCTGTCCGGCAAGACCCACATCTACTCCGGCACGGACCCACGCGACGAGGAGGTCCTTGACGAGATCCCGGCCGAGCTGCGTGAGAAAGCCGAGGCCGCCCGCGCCGAGCTCCTCGAGGGGCTCGCCGATCACGACGACGAGATCGCCCTCGCCTACCTCGAGGGAGAGGAGATCTCGGAGGAGCGCCTGATCGAGGCCCTGAGGGAGCACACCCTCTCCGGGGCGGTAGTGCCCGTGCTCTGCGGCTCCGCCCTCAGGAACAAGGGCGTTCCCCCTGTCCTCGACGCCATCGCGCGTTACCTCCCCGCGCCGCCGGACCGCCCGCCCATCACCGGACGAGACCCGGAGACCGACGAGGAGCCCTCGTTCGCCCCCGAACCCAAGGGCCCCATGGTCGCCCTCATCTACAAGGTCGAGCGCGGCGAGGACGGGCGGCGCCTCTGCTTCACGCGCCTCTACTCGGGCACCTTGAAGGTCGGCGAGACCCTCGCCGCGCCCGGGCGCGAGGTCGAGGAGCGCATCGCCAGGGTCTTCCAGATGCACGCGAACCGTCGCGAGCAGCGCCTCGACCGCGCCGTTGCGGGGGACATCGTAGCCCTGATGGGCCCGCGCAAGGCCGGCACGGGCGACACCCTCTGCGGGCCCGGCGTGAAGGTCCTGCTCGAGCCCATCGACACCTACCGGCCCGTGGTGAACCTCGCCGTCGAGCCCGCCGCGATGCGAGAGCGCGACGACCTGCTCGTCGCCCTCGACCGCGTGACCGACGAGGACCCGACGTTCTTCTGGCGCGAGGACGAGGAGACAGGGCAGATCGTCGTCTCCGGGATGGGAGAGCTGCACCTCGAGGTGGTGCTCGAGCGCGTGCGCCGGCGGCACAAGATCGAGCTGCGCGCCGGACGCCCCATGGTCCTCACCCGGGAGGCCCTCGCCGGCCCCATCGAGGGAGAGGGCAGCTTCGAGGCCGAGGTCGAGGATCAGGCGGCCAGGGCGACGGTCCGCCTCACCATGTCCCCACGCGAGCGGGACGCCGGCTACTCCTTCGAGGTCGCCCCCGAGGTACACGTCTCCGATCAGGCCCTCGAGAGGGTGCGCCGGACCGTCTTCGAGACGCTCGAGAGCGGGCCCATCCACGGCGACCCGATCGTCGACGTGGCCGTGAAGCTCCTGCACCTCCAGGCCGGCGGCTCCCTCGAGGTGGCCGGCGCCCTGCCTATCGCGGGAGCGAACGCGGTCCGCAGCGCCCTCAAGGAGGCGGAGACGCTGCGCCTCGAGCCCCTCATGGCCCTCGAGGTCCAGGTCCCCCCCGAGCACGTCGGGGAGACAATCGGTTCGGTGAACGCGCGCCGTGGCCAGGTGAGCGACGTCGAGGAGGACTCGCTGCGCAGCGTCGTCCGCGCCGTGGTGCCGCTCTCCCAGATGTTCGGCTACGCCACGGTCCTGCGGAACCTGAGCCAGGGGCGCGGGACGTTCACGATGACGTTCCTGCGCTACGACGTGGTGTAGAGCTGGGAGATCAGGCTGCCTGAGCAGCCTCGACGGCCTTGCGCACGGCGGCACGGTCCGCGGCCGGAACGATCAGGAAGCCCAGGAAGCCGTACATCGCCATGCAGAAGAAGGTGACGTCGGCGAGCCAGGCCCCTGAGATGAGCCCGAGCAGGGGCCCGGCGACGAAGGTCACCAGCCCTCCCCCGATGAAGACGCTGAAGAAGATCCAGGCCGAGCGACGGCCACCCTTGGCGTTCAGGTAGGGGATGGTCGAGACGTTCAGCGTGGCGAAGGCGAGCACGAGGGCGATGCACACGAGGCGGGCCGCGGTGCCGGCCTCGAAGATGTGGCTGTGGACGAGGGAGACCATGGCGAAGGCGCTCGCCGGGCGCGGGAGCCCGAGCCAATAACCCTCGACGTCGTAGTGGAAGGTGTTGAAGCGCGCGAAGCGGACGCTCGAGAAGAGCAGGGGAATGGCCGCCACCCCGAAGGCAACCACGGAGCCCCAACACTGGCCGAAGCCCAGCTCGCCCGCGAAGACGGGGCGGTAGGCCGCGAAGAGCACGAAGCTGGGCGCCACGCCGTAGGACATGTGGTCCGCGACGTTGTCGAGCTCGCCGCCGAAGCGGTTCTGCTGGCCGGTCAGGCGGGCGACAACCCCATCACCGAGGTCGCACACGAGCGCGCCCAGGAGCATCAGGGCGGCCAGGCCCTCGTAGCCGGACATGGCCAGGACCGCGCAGGCTAGACCGCTCAGCACGTTGCCGAGGGTCACGTAGTCCTTTGCGGCGAGATGCATCCAGGCTCCGGCGATGCGAGCGCGCCCTTATAGCACTTCACCCCCGGGGGGGAAGCCTTGTCAGGACCGGGAGCGCTCCGCTAAAAGGCCGGCCTCCCTGGCCAAGGCCCATCTTCATGTCCGACAGG
>CAZQPP010000364.1:0-8500 GCA_964594295.1 uncultured Myxococcales bacterium
GCTTCGGCTTCCTCATCCCCATCTTCTTCATCCACGTCGGCCTGCGCTTCGAGCTCCCCGACATCACCTCCTGGCCGGTCCTGAGCGCCTTCCTGCTGCTGCTCCTGCTCTCCTACGCGGTCCGCGCAGTGGCCGCCCTGCCTCTGCTCTTCGTCGGCTTCTCCCCCCGCGAGACCGTCGCAGGCGGCATGCTGATTGCAACCCAGCTCAGCCTGAACATCGTCGCGGGCGAGATCGCCCTGCGCCTCGGCCTCATCGACGAGCCGCTCTACTTCAGCGTGGTCCTGCTCGCAATCGTGACCTCCTCGGTCTTCCCCACCGCCGCCAAGAGGGTCCTCGAGGCCCGCCCGGGCGCCCCGCGCGGCGGCATCCCGGTGCTCGACGCCCACAGCGGGCTGGAGTAGTCACCTCCTCTCCCGCGCTCCGCCACGCCGGCGACGCATGAGCATCAGGACGAGCGCCAACAGGCCCAACCCGCAGGAGGCCGCGCCGCGGCGGAATGAGCCCGGCCTGTACCGCATGACGACCCGGCTCTCCCCGGCCGGCACGCGCACGGCCCGGCACGCCACGTTGGCGGACAGGATGGGCGCCGTGCGCCCGTCGACCGTCGCCTCCCAGCCGGGGTAGGGCGTGTCGGAGAGCACCAGCCAGGCCGGCCGCTCCGCTCGCACCCGAAGCTCGACGCGCTCCGGCTCGTAGCGGGCGATGTGCACGGCTCCCCCGGCCAGCCCCTCGGCGGTGTGCTCGAGGGTAGGGGCCGGCGCCGGCAGGTCCACCAGGACCTCCGCGCGCGGGTCGAAAGCTGGCCTCGCGAGGCGACGCGCGACCTCGTGGAGCGCCTTGGCGGGACGGCCGCGCGGCTCCTCGGGCCCGTGCCTCACCTCTGTGGCCGTTCCAGCCAGGAATGCGCGGGGCAGCACATCCGGCACCCCGTGGATGCGCATGACGTAGGGGGAGCGCGGCGGGCCGCGCAGGGGCTGCACGCGGTCGCCCGGGAGCTCGGCGCGCACCGGCAGGTCGTCTGCGATCCAGGGGAGGGGGCTCAGCACCGCCGCGACGTTGAAGAGGCGCGCCATCTTCGGCCTCACTCCGAAGCCAGCCGCGTCCGGGCGAGGCCGCATGGCCAGCTCCACCGCGCGCTTGGCCCGATATGGGAAGAGCGTGAAGTAGTAGGCGAAGCCGTCGAGACCGTAGAGCGCTTGCAGGTTGGGCTCGAGGCTGCCCATTGCTACGTCGTAGGGGGCCGGGTCGCGCCACCCGCCCGCGCGGTGGTAGGCGTTGCGGAAGGCGAAGTGGTCGGGGTCCAGGCTCCAGAGCCGGAAGGGAGCCTCCGGCTCCGGCACGGTGGAGCGCAGCGTGGCGACGGTCTGGGGAGGCCGAAGCCAGCGGCTCGCCTCCACGGTCGGGTTGAGGTCGCCGAGGCCCGCTCGCAGGTCGGCCCAAGCCAGGACGCAGGCCAAGGCCGCCAGGCCCGGCGAGAAGCGGCGCATTCGCTCCGGCAGGCGCTCGAGGGCGGTGTCGAGGCCAAGGCCGGCGAGCAGGCAGAGGGCGAGGGCCGCGTAGAGCAGGTAGCGGCTGAAGAAGCGAAAGTGGTCGAGCCCCGGCAGGATCTCTCGCAGGAGCGTGGCCAGGCCGCCGTGGCCGCCAAGGGCGAGCCAGGCGGCCACGGCGCCGAGGGTGACCCAGGGCAGGGCCGCGCGCCTCGCCAGCGCAACGGCGAGGAGGGCCAGGACCAGGGGGAGCAGGCCTACGTAGGCCACCACCTCCCAGTGGAAGTGCGGGTGCCCCTCGACACCCCGAAAACCGACCAGGCGGCCTTGGCCCGTGTCCCTGACCAGCACGCCCGGGCTCCCGAAGGCGTCCGGGTCAAGGAAGGTCTGCAGGTAGGCGGGGTGCAGGTCCCACTGCGTGGCTTCCTCGTAGCTCAAGCCTCCCGAGCGAGGGCCGTGGGCGTTCAGCTCCAGGGTCGGAAGGAGCTGCGGCGCGGCGAGGGCCGCGCCGAGCAGCGCGGCGCAGGCACCCCAGCCCAGGAACGCGGCCACGCCCTTGCGGCGCCAGAGGCCATAGACGGCGGCGTAGCTCCCGGCGACCAGGAAGTTGGCGTAGGCGACCGGGGGATGCCCGGCGAAGATCGACATGGCGCTGCAGAGCGCCGCGGCGGCGGCCGGCTTGGGTCCGGGGTCACGCACCAGGCGGCGCGCCGCCCACAACAGCCACGGTGCCCAAGCCGCCGCGCCGGCCATGTTCAGGTGCCTGGCGTGGCAGATGAAGAAGCCCGAGAGCGCGAAGGCGAGCGCCGCGAGGGTGGCCCCGGCTCGCCGCGCCCCGGCGTCGCGGGCGAGCACCCACATGCCACCCGCCGCGACCGCGCAGCTCGTCAGGACAGACAGGTTGAGCGCCAGCGGCAGCGGCAGGAGCCCGAAGAGCAGCAGGTTCGGAGGGTAGAGGGCCCCCACCTGTCCCTCTGCCAGCAGCGGCACTCCCGTGCCGAGGCGGTGGGACCACAGGGGCAGCTCCCAAGACGCCAGGCGCTCGGCGTACTCCGCCTTGAGGGGCACGTGGAAGTGCCACAGGTCCGACGCGAAGATGTCGTGGGTGGAGAAGAGCACCCGCCCCAGGGCGAAGTCGAGGCCGAAGAAGGCCAGCAGAGCCGCCAGGAGGAGGAGGAGCGGGAGCATCACCATGGGCTACAGCCTGTTGCGACGTCGCGCAACAGGCTGCTACTCCTGCTGCAGACAAAACCGGCACCACGCCATGCCCCTCTCTCCCGCCATCCCACGCAAACGTCCGGCGCCGCTCCAGGGCTTCGGCGGCGCCCTCCGCTCCCTCGCGCCATGGCACCCGGCGGCCGTCGCCGCGGACATCGAGGAGGAGCGTCTCGCCAACGCCTTCTGCGGCTACGTCGGCGCCCGCCACGCGGTCCCGGTCGCCGGCGCGAGGGTAGGGCTGTGGGCTGCCCTGGACCACGTGCGGCAACACCACGGCCCCGGAGAGGTGGTCGTCCCCGCGCTGACGGCGACCATCGTGCCCAACGTGGTCGCCTCGGCCGGCCTCGAGCCGCGCTTCGTGGACGTCGACGCTCACACCTTCTCCGCCGGCCACGAGGACCTGCTCGCGGCGGTGGGGCCCAAGACCCGCGCCGTCGTCGCGACCCACCTCGAGGGCTTCCCCGTCCGCGCCGACCTCCTCGCCGGCGAGCTTTACGGCGGCGGGGTGCTGCTCGTCGAAGACGCCGCCCACGCCCTCGGGGCCGAGGTCTGCGGCCGCATGGTGGGCACCCTCGGCGACGCCGCGATCTTCAGCCTCGGCAAGGGCAAGCAGCTCAACGCAGTCGCGGGCGGGGTGCTCACGACGCGCCACCGGGAGCTCGCCGCGCACGCGGCGGAGCTCCAGTCCTGCGTCGCGCCGCCCGGACGCCTGCAGGTGCTCCGCACCCTGGCCCTGGCTCGAGCCATGGACCTCGCCACCCGCCGCGGAGCCTTCGACCTCATGCTCTGGCCGGGGCTGCGAGGCGCCGCGCGGATGGGCAGCGATCCCCTGACCGACCTCTTCGAGGACAACCCGGGCCCCCTCCCCGTGACCGGGCCGCCCGCGGCGCACCGCCGCCTTGGCGGGGCGCAGGCGATCTTGGCTCGCGAGGGCCTCGCGCGCTACCCGGTGGCCCTGAAGCGGCGCCGCGAGATCTGGCGCCGGCTAGTGGAGGCCGCCGAGCGAGGCGGCTGCACCGTGCAGCGCCCGACCGCGGAGACGGCTCCGGCCCCGCTCGAGGTGGCCCTGAGGACCCCCAATCGCGCGCGGGCACAGGCGGATCTCAGGGCCCGCGGCATAGACAGCCAGCGCACGTGGATGGCGGCTCCCTCCTCCTTGCCCGCCTTCGCGGCCAACGCCGGGGGCCCCTTCCCCGTGGCCGAGGCTCTCGCGAAGGAGCTGCTCTACCTCCCCTTCTACCCGGGGCTCGAAGACGCGGAGGTAGAGCGCCTCGAGGCGACCCTGGAGAGACCGCCGCCCTCGCTGCGTTTCCACTTCCCTTGAACACAGCGACCCGCATCCAGCTCCTCCAGCTCCCGGGCCTGCTCCGGGAGATCGCGCGCGTTCGCCGCGGCATGCGCGGCCGCAGCCCCGTGCTCCCGTGGCGCCTCGAGCTCTTCGTGACCTACTCCTGCGAGAGCCGGTGCAAGACCTGCCTCATCTGGACGCGCTACGAGAGGGAGCCCGAGCTGCGCGCACGCGAGCTGTCCCCCGCCGCCTTCGCGAAGGCCGCAGCTTCGGTCGGGCCTCACCTGCGCTGGCTCTCCTTCACCGGCGGGGAGATCACCGACCGGGACGACGCGGAGGAGCTGGTCTGCCGCGTGGCGGAGGCCGCTCCCTCGGCGCGGGTGCTGGCGGCGTCGACCCACGGCCTCCACCCGGAGCGCGTGGAGGCGCTCTTCGGCGCGGTGGCGAGGCGCTTCGCGAAGCGCGCGGTGCTGGTCACTGTCTCCCTCGACGGCCTCGGGGAGAGCTACGAGGCCATCCGGGGCGTGGACGGCTCCGACCTGGCACGCGAGTCCGTGCGTCGCCTTGACACCCTCGGGCGGGCGCACCCGAACCTCGCCACCTCCTTCCAGGTCACCCTGAGCCGCCGAAACCTGGAGCAGGCCGGCGGCCTCGTCCGAGAGGTCTCGAGCCTCGCCCGGGGCAACGTGATCACCGTCGCCAACGACAGCCTGGTGCTCACCGAGGGGCGACTCACCGGCGTCGACGCCCGCGAGGACCCTCGCCTCGGGTCCGCCGTCGACGAGGCCCTCGCCGAGCTGCCCGTGCGAGACATCTCGGAGGCCTTCGCCCGGGCTTATCTCCGCCTCGTCAGGCGCTCCCTGCCCGGCGGAGAGGCGCCCCTGCCGTGCGTGGCCGGCTTCGCGTCGCTGAGCCTCTCGCCTTACGGAGAGGTCTGGCAGTGCGACCGCCACGACGAGCCCCTCGGAGCGCTCGAGGAGCCCGACTATGACCTCGCGGCCCTGGTGCGCAGCCCCGACTACGGGAGCCGCTTGGAGGCCCTCGCCGGCTGCACCGAGTGTTTCACTCCGTGCCAGGCCTATCCATCGATGATGCACGCGCCCCTCGAGGCGCTCAGATTGGCAGGAGCGATCGGGCGAAAAACCTAAAGGTGACCCCGGTTTGGCCGAAGTTCGGACTGAGCTTGGTGCTGCCATGGGTCGCTCACAATCCCAAAGACGTCGCCTCATCCCCCCGCAAGACAGCTGGGCGCCTCTCGGAGCGCGTCCCAAAGCCGCAGCGGGCGCATCCAGCGGGGTGCCTCCGCGGGGTCGAGACGAGACCGGTGAGCTCGAGCCCGACCTCGGGCTCGAGCTGGATCTGCGGGACGAAGAGGAGATCCCGATCACGGGCGACGAGCCCGACTCGTTGTGGGCTCGGCTGGCGAAGGAAGACTCGGACGCGGGAGTGACCACGGCCCCAAGGGTGAAGCCGCCCTCCATCCCCGCCGACCTCACCGTGGCCGACATGCTCGCGCCGGAGCCTCCCCCGCCTCCACCCCCGAAGGCCCGGCGCCGGCGCGACACCGCCGGAGACCAGACCAGGATCCACGAGCCCCGTGACTACCAAGCGAAGGTTCACGAGCCCCGTGACGACCAAACGAAGGTCCACGAGGCTCCGGAGCACGAAGTCCCCCAGCCGCCGCCGCCCCCCAAGAAGCGCGCGACGCGGAAGACCCGCCCCGCCGCGAATCGGGGCTCGAGGCCCGCGGGCTCACGCCCCCGGCCCAAGCCAGCGAGCAAGGGACCTCCCCCGGCCCCTCAGACGGCGAAGAAGAAGACGCGGAGCGCATCGAAGAGCACCTCCTCGAAATCGGGAGGGTGGGCCGTCGGCCTGCTCATCTGCACGAGCAGCGAGTCCCACGTGAGCTTCCTGCGCTCGCTCCTCGCCAGCGTGGGGCAGGGCCGCTACCACGTGCGCGTCGCCGTGTCGCGCGACGAGGCCGAGCAGATCCTGGACTGCCCGATCGAGCAGCGCCGAAGGATCGACGCCGTCGTCATCGACATCGGCCTCGGCTCGGGCCGCGACGTGCCCTCGCCGACCGAGATCACCGAGTGGGCGCCGGACCTCCCCGTGCTGGCCTTCACAGACTTCTATGACGAACGGACCTGGCGCAGCGCCATCCGCGCCGGCAGCGAGGACGTGGTCGCCCGCGCGGGGCTCACGCCTTCACGGCTCTCCCAGGCCCTGGCAACCGCCATCGAGAGGCACTCGGCCCACAAGGCCCCCGTGATCCAGGTGAAGGCCGATCCGAAGGCGAGCCGATACGCCGCCCTGGTCGACCGCAGCCCCCTCGCGCTGTTGGTCCTGGACGATTCCGAGGTCGTGCTCTTCGCCAACGAGGCGACGCGCGATCTCTTCGGCCGGGACCCCGGCAAGCTGGTGGGCAGGCGCTTCAAGACCCGCTCGGACACGAGCGATCTCGGCGAGGCGGCCATCCACAGGCCCGACGGCTCGTCGCGCATCGTCCAGGCCGAAACGCGCGAGATCGACTGGGACGACGAGCCGGCCACCCTGGTCACCCTGCACGACATCACCCGCCACAAGAAGACCGAGCAGGACACGCGCAAGCTGGTCGACTCGATCATGGCCGACAACGCCCGCCTCGTGGTGCTCTGCGACCGGGAGCCGGACACCAAGCTCCTGAACGAGCAGGGGCTGGCGAGGGTGCTGCGCTCCGAGGCGGCGCGCGCCCGCCGCGACGGCAGCCCGCTCTTCGCGATGATGGTCGCCTGCCGCGAGCTCGGCCGGGTGCGTGAGTCCCTCGGGCCCGCGGCGGCCGACGAGGTCGTCGCCGAGCTGGTCGCGCGGGTCGCGGACAGGCTCAGGCCCTCCGATCACCTCGCGCGCGTCGGTGACGCCATCCTGGCCCTGCTGCCCGGCACGCGTGAAGCCGAGGCGCGGTGCGTGGCGGGCCGCCTCGAGACGACGCTGACCGAGGACTCCATCCCCTGCGCCCACATCCTGCTGCGCGCGACGGTGGACGTCGGGATCGACGAGGTGCCCCACGAGGAGATCGCCGTCGAGAGGCTCCTCGCCCGCGTGGCGGCCTCGGTGCAGCGCACCCGCGCCGCGGACCTCTTCGCCCACATCGGCACGCCCAAGGAGACCACCCTCGCCGTGCAGTCGACGTCCAAGACCGTCGACGACGTGCTCGAGGCGGCCGGCTGCGGCTTCGGGCTGCGCGCGGTGCGGCACCCGCTGATTCGCCTGAACTCCGAGGCAGTGGTCGGCTACGAGCTGCTCGTCCGGGGACCACCCGGCCAGCTGGAGTCCCCGCTTCGCTTCTTCGAGGCATGCCGGCAGAGGGACCTGCTCCGCTCGGCCGACCTCCAGAGCCTGCGCACCTGCCTGAGCGCCGCCAGCGGCCTCCCCGTGGGCATGCGCTACCACGTGAACCTCTTCCCGCAGACCCTGGCCCTCACCCCCACCGACGAGCTGCTCACGGCCCTCACCCCGCGCCTCACCCAGGGCGCCGTGTGCCTCGAGATCAGCCAGCAGCAGGTGGTTGGCGACCCGGGCGAGCTCCTCGTCGCCCTCGACGGCCTCCGTCGCTCGGGCGTGCTCTTCGCCCTCGACGACGTGTGCTTCGGGCGCGCGTCGCTGGAGAGCCTGGCCGTGCTCTCACCGGACGTGGTCAAGCTCGACCGGCGCCTCGTCACCGGCGCCGCGGCCGACCGTGGGCGCCGCCAGGTGCTGCGGAGGACGCTCGCCGTCGCCCGCGCGCTGGGCGCGGAGGTGGTGGCCGAGGGCGTGGAGACCGACGACGACCTCGACCTGATCCGCGAGCTCGGGATCGAGACGGGGCAGGGCTACTTGTGGGGGCTGCCGGAGGACTAGGCCCAAAACAAGCGATTAGCCATTAGCCATTAGCCATTAGCTCAGGCACGGCGTAGCTTCTCATTAACTCCGGGCACGGGGTGCCGTTCGTTGCGTCTTGGCGCCTTTGCGCGAGCCAATCTCCGATTCTGCCCGGACTTATTGAGAAGTTGCAGGCACGACCTGTACTTGTCCGTCGTGACCCGTTCACCCGAAATGTGGCGCCGGCACGGCCAACGGAGTCGCAAGTGCTCAGTGTTTCAGGCTAACGGCTAACAGCTAACGGCCAACAGCTAGATCCAGGACTAGGAGCCCGTGCCGTGGCGCTTGCGGAGTGAGGGCAAGGGCAGGGGCACGGGCACGGGCACGTTAAGCAGCTATGCCGCCTTTCGGCGGCATAGCTTCGGGTGGGCGATACTGGATTTGAACCAGTGACTTCTGCCGTGTGAAGACAGCACTCTCCCGCTGAGTTAATCGCCCAGTTTGGAGGCAGGCGAGCTAGCACGAGGGCGCCCCACTGTCAAAGCGCCCGGGCCTCTCGGCAGGGGTGGCGGGAAGTCCGCGGCAGGCCGGCGGGCCGCGCCGCGGGAGCGGCGCTGGCCTCGCCGGCACGGGTTGCCGGCAAAGCGGCCCCTTTCCCCAGGGG
>CAZQPP010000365.1:0-8491 GCA_964594295.1 uncultured Myxococcales bacterium
GGATCTGCCCGATGGCTTTCTTGGCCATGATGAGGCTCCGCGCGTGCCCTCCTCGGGCACGCAGTGCTTGGTTACTCGACGCGCTCGACCTGGGTGTAGGTCACCTCGACCGGGGTTTGGCGACCGAAGATGGTGACCAGGACTCGGAGCTTCCGCCGCTCCGGACGGACGTCATCCACGACGCCCTGGAAGTTGGTGAAGGCCCCGTCGACGATCTTGATCTTCTCGCCGCGCTGGAAGTGCTGCACCACCTCCGGGGGCTGCTCGTCCTTGTCGGCGAGGATCTTCAAGAGCCGGTCCACCTCACGGTTCGTGAGGGGCTTCGGGTCCTTGGTTCGATCCTCGGCGCCCACGAAGCCGGCCACGCGCGGCACGTCGCGGATGAGCGACTGCGTCATGCTGGTGCGGTGCATCTCGACGAAGACGTAGCCGGGGTAGAGCTTGCGCTTCGTGCGACGCTTCTCGCCGGCGCGAAACTCCAAGATCTCCTCTTTGGGGACGACGATGCGGCCGAAGGAGTCCTGGAGCTCCTGCTGCCGGATCCTGGCCTCGAGGCTCTTGCGCACCTGGTCCTCGTAGCCGGTGTTCACCCGGAGGATGTACCAGCGCATGGGACGGGGTTCGGCTGTCGCCTCCTCCGCGGCCTCGGTCGCTACAGCAGCTTCGGGCTCGACAGCGTCGCTCACCGGTGCGTCGGTCTCGGTCGGCTCGGTCGTCATGAGGTCAGACACCGTAGATCTGGGAAGTGAGCCACGCCCACACGTAGTCGAAGAAGCCCAGGATGAGAGAGACGATGAGGGTGACCACGATCACCACGAAGGTGCTGTTGCGGGTCTCTTCCCATCCGGGCCAGGTGACGCGGCTCAGCTCGCTCGCGATATCGAGCGCGGCCGTGCGGACGTTCCTGTGCCGCCAGAGGGATGCGGCGGTGGCCAGGCCCGCGAGCAGGCCCATGAGGTCGCTGACAACGAAGTCCGCACCGAGCAGGGGACGGTTCCAGGTGGGCGCGAACCAGTCGATAGCTGCCGCGAAGGCCTCGGCGGACACGATCCACATCAGCAGACCGGCCGTGACGAACGCCAGGTTGACGTAACGTGCGAGGTTCATCTCGAGAAGGCCTTGGTTGGAGGGATTCCTAGGGGGCAGGCCAGGCAGGACTCGAACCTGCAACCCTCGGATTTGGAGTCCGATGCTCTACCAATTAGAGCTACTGGCCTGTGGCTTGGGAGCTATTAGCTGTTGGTCGTTAGCTGTTAGCGGGGCTATTAGCTGCTAATGGCTAATAGCTAAAAGCTAATAGCTTCACCTACTTGACCTCCTTGTGGAGGGTCTGTTTGCGCTCGTAGCGGCAGTACTTCATGAGCTCGAGCCGAGCGCGGTGCTTCTTCTTGTTCCGCTTGAGGCTGTAGCGGGACACACCCGGTAGGCCGGAAGAACGACACTCGGTGCACTCCAGATGGACCGTGACGGTCTCCTGCTTGGCCATGGTGTGCTCCTGCTTACGAAAAGTCATTGGCCCACGAGGACCGCGGGGCGGCCCTCGTGGGCTGGGTATCTGAGGTTACGGCCTGTGGTGGCGAGCTAGTCGAGGATCTCCGAGACGACCCCCGCGCCGACGGTCCGGCCGCCCTCACGGATGGCGAAGTCGAGACCCTGGTCCATGGCGATCGGGTAGATCAGCTCGATCTCCAGGGTGATGTGCTCGCCGGGCTGACAGAACTCGGCTCCGTCGGGGAGCGAGATGCTGCCGGTGACGTCGGTCGTGCGGAAGTAGAACTGCGGGCGGTACCCGGACTGGAAGTAGGTCTTCCGGCCGCCTTCCTCCTTGGTGAGGATGTAGACCTCGCCCTTGAACTTGGCGTGCGGGGTGATGGTCCCGGGCTTCGCGAGGACCTGGCCGCGCTGGACCTCGTCCTTCTTGGTGCCGCGGAGCAGGACGCCAACGTTGTCGCCGGCCTGGCCGCTGTCGAGGAGCTTGCGGAACATCTCGACGCCGGTGGCGACGGTCTTGTTGGAGCGCTCCTTGAGCCCGACGATCTCGACCTCGTCGCCGACCTTGACCAGGCCGCGCTCGATGCGGCCGGTGACGACGGTGCCGCGCCCGGAGATCGAGAAGACGTCCTCGATGGCGAGCAGGAAGGGCTTGTCGATGTCACGGACGGGGTCGGGGATGTAGCTGTCGAGGGCGTCGCAGAGCTCCTGGATGGACTCCCAGACCGGGTCGTCCGCACCAGCCTCGCTCTCGAGGGCCTTGAGGGCGGAGCCGCGGATGACCGGGAGGTCGTCGCCGGGGAACTCGTACTTGCTGAGCAGCTCGCGGACCTCGAGCTCGACGAGGTCCAAGAGCTCCTCGTCGTCCACCATGTCTACCTTGTTCATGTAGACGACGATGGCGGGGACGCCGACCTGGCGGGCGAGCAGGATGTGCTCACGGGTCTGGGGCATCGGGCCGTCGGCCGCGGACACCACGAGCACCGAGCCGTCCATCTGGGCGGCGCCGGTGATCATGTTCTTGATGTAGTCGGCGTGGCCGGGGCAGTCGACGTGGGCGTAGTGGCGCTTGTCGGTGGTGTACTCGACGTGGGCCGCGTTGATGGTGATGCCGCGGGCCTTCTCCTCGGGCGCCTTGTCGATATCGTCGAACTTCGTGAAGTCCGCGAGATTCTTCATCGCGAGGTACTTAGTCATGGCCGCGGTCAAGGTGGTCTTGCCGTGGTCCACGTGACCGATAGTGCCGACGTTGACGTGCGGCTTGGTGCGCTGGAACTTCTCCTTGGCCATGGGAACGTCCTTAGCTGTTTGGGAGGCGTGCTCGCCTCGCGAGGAAGTTGGGGCGCCGCGAGCGCAATAGCTGCGCTCTGCCCCTGATAACGTTGGTGAAAGTCAGTGAAATGGCAACAGACCACGCGCCGACTCAGAGCCTACGACCGGACTTGAACCGGTGACCTCCTCCTTACCAAGGAGGTGCTCTACCTGCTGAGCTACGTAGGCCGGTACGAGGTTCGTAGGGTCGTGCGAGCGGGCGCTAGCGGCGCGCTCTTGCGGAGCGGGAAACGGGACTCGAACCCGCGACCCTCAGCTTGGAAGGCTGACGCTCTAGCCAACTGAGCTATTCCCGCCTGATGGGGCGCGCACGACGCGCCCCGGTCGAGTGGAGGGAGGAGGATTCGAACCTCCGAAGCGCTACCGCAGCAGGTTTACAGCCTGCCCCCTTTGACCACTAGGGTATCCCTCCGTGTGCGGCGCGGAAGGGCTCGTGTTGGCTCGGGTCGGGTCCGCCCGGTTCCTGACCCTGCGGCGACCTGGTCCTTCACCACCGGTCCGGGCGCCGCAAGGCTGTTGCCTGCGAGGCGCTTGTTCTGTCGACGACGCGCCGGGGGGATGAAGTGCCAGGAACCCGAGTCGGGCACCGTGGCCATGCTGAGTCAAAGAGCAGACGGAAGCTGGCGAAGGGACTCGAACCCGCAACCTGCTGATTACAAGTCAGCCGCTCTACCAGTTGAGCTACGCCAGCGCCACAGGCCGCGGGAACTTATGGTAGTGGCGGCGCGCCTGTCAAGCGCTTTGTAGGCCCCGGAAAATCTGGGTGAATTGGATGTCAGCCGCCGGCCGGACCGGTCCGAAACGCAGGATCCGGGCCAAATAGCCACGAGGCGAGCACTCCGGCGGCGACGGAAACGTTCAGAGAGTCGAGCCCGCCGGGAGGGTCTCCGTCGATTCTCACGGCCAGATCGGCGCGGCGGAGCACGTTCGTGCGGATGCCGCTCCCTTCGTCTCCGAGCACGAGGACGGCGGGACGGTTGTGCGGCGCTTCGGAGAGGGGGATGCTCTCGGGTCCGGCGTCCGCGGCGTAGATCCAGCGCCCTCCGTCGCGCAGGCGATCGAGGGCCCGCGCGAGGTTCTTCACGCGCAGGACGGGGACCACGCAGGCCGTGCCGGCCGAGGCGGCGCAGCACGCAGAGGTCAGCGGCGCAGAGCGCCGGGCGGGGGCGATCACCGCTCTGGAGCCGAAGTAGGCCGCGACTCGCAAGACGGCGCCGAGGTTGCGAGGGTCGGTCACGCCGTCGAGAGCGAGGAGGGGCGCTTCCTCGTCGTCTCCTGCGATCGTGGCCATGGAGTCGAGCGAGGGGCAGGCCGGAGGTCGCACCCGGGCCACGACGCCGCCGTGGCGAACGCCGCGGTCGACGCTGCGCTCGAGCTGGCGGCGATCCACGCTGCGGACCGGGACTCCCGGCGGGACGTCGACGTCGAGCCTGGCCGGATCGCGCTCCACGAGGATCTCGAGCACGCGGTCGGTCGCCGAGGACAGCGCGACGGCGACGGAGCGTGGGCCGGGGACGATCAGGTCGCCCTGCTCGTCGCGCCTCACGATGTGCCCTCCATCTGCTCGCGGATCGCCCGGGCGGCCGCCGCCGGGTCGGGGGCTCGCGTGATCGGGCGGCCTACCACGAGCACGTCGGCTCCGAGCGCGCGAGCCCTGGCCGGCGTGACGACGCGGCGCTGGTCGCCGGGATCGGCTCCGGCGGGGCGGATGCCCGGGGTGACGCGCAGGAGGCCTTCGAGCTCGGGGGCGTCGGGGCCGAGGGTCGCGAGGTCCGCGGCGCTGCACACGATGCCGTCCAGGCCGGCGGCCCTGGCGAGCAGCGCTCGCGCGCGGACCAACTGTGCCAGCTCGGCGTCAACCCCGGTCTCGCTCAGGGCCTCTCGATCGAGGGAGGTCAGGACCGACACTCCGAGCAGTATCGGGCGCGTTTGAGCGCCCCGCGCCTGCACCGCCGCCTCGAGCATCGCCCTGCCCCCGGCGGTGTGCAGCGTCAGCATCGAGACGTCGAGGCGGGTGAGGGCCGAGACCGTGTCCCCGACCTGGCTCGGGATGTCGTGGAGCTTCAGGTCCAAGAAGATCTCGGCGCTGGTCTCACGGAGCTCGGTCACGAAGCTGGGGCCTCCACGCGCGTAGAGGCCGAGCCCTACCTTGACGAGGTCGACGTGGGGAGCGAGGCGCGCGACGAGGCCCACGGCGTCCTCGGGCTCGAGGGCGTCGAGGGCTGCGCAGACCTTCATCGTGCCGACCGAACGCGCTCGGCAATGGCCTCCACGGCACCCTCGAGGGCCAGCTCCACCCGCTCGCCGGTGGCGCGCTCCTTCAGCTCGACCACGCCCTTGGCGAGTCCCCGAGGCCCGACTACGACGTGGAGCGGCACGCCGATGAGGTCGGCGTCCTTGAACTTCACCCCGGGGCGTTCGGCGCGGTCGTCGTAGAGGACCTCGACTCCGGCGGCCTCCAGATCGGACACGAAGCTGTCGGCGGCCTGCTTGCCCTCGTCGTCGCGCGCGAGGGAGACGACGGTCACCTCGTAGGGGGCGATGCTCACGGGCCAGGCGATGCCGGCCTCGTCGTTGCACTGCTCCACGGCGGCGGCCACGATGCGGGTGACGCCGATGCCGTAGCAGCCCATCACCATCGGGCGCTCCTGGCCGTCCTGGTCCGAGAAGGTGGCCTTGAGCGGCTCCGAGTACTTGGTGCCCAAGAAGAAGACGTGGCCTACTTCGATGCCGCGGTAGAAGCCGAAGGAGCCCCCGCAGCGGGCGCAGGGGTCGCCAGCCTCCGCGGAGGTGAGGTCGCAGGCGGAGCCGACGGCGAAGTCCCGGCCCGGCACGACGTTGATCACGTGCGTTTCACCCTTATTTGCGCCGGTCACGTAGGAGGCGCCTTCGGTGATGTGCACGTCGACGAGGATCGGGACTTGAAGCCCCACCGGGCCCGCGAAGCCCACGGGTGCATTGGTGGCCTTTGTGACTACCTCGTCGCTGGCGAGGTCGCAGAAGGCGGCGCCGGCCGCGGTCTTGACCTTGATGGGGTTGGCGTCCCGGTGGCCGGGGACCACGGCGGCGACAGGGCCCTTGTCGGTGTCGAAGATCAGGGTCTTGAGGACGCGCTCCTTGGGCACGTCCAAGAACTCGGCGATGTCCTCGACCGTGTGGCGGCCGGGGGTCGGGACCTCCTCGATGGTCGGGATCTCGCCTTCTGCGACGTCGACCTTGACCGGGCGGACCTCCGCTTTCTCGACGTTGGCCGTGTACGAGCACTCGGGGCAGGACACGATGGCGTCCTCGCCGGTGTCGGCGAGCACGTGGAACTCGTGGCTCATGGAGCCGCCGATGGCGCCGGTGTCCGCCTCCACCTGCCGGAACTCGAGGCCGCAGCGGGTGAAGATGCGCCGGTAGGCCTCGACCATGGAGTCGTAGGAGCGGCGCGCGCCTTCGGCGTCGGCGTCGAAGGAGTAGGCATCCTTCATCAGGAACTCGCGGCCGCGGAGCAGCCCGGCGCGCGGGCGGATCTCGTCCCTGAACTTGGTCTGGATTTGGTAGAGGTTCAGCGGCAGGTCTCGGTAGGAGCGGACCTCGTGGCGTACCAGGGCCGTGATCACCTCCTCGTGGGTAGGTCCGAGGGCGAACCAGCCGTCCTTCCGGTCCTGGAAGCGGAGCAGCTCCGGGCCGTACTGCTCCCAGCGCCCGGACTCCATCCACAGCTCGGCGGGCTGCACGGCCGGCAGCAGCACCTCCTGCGCCCCAGCCCGATCCATCTCCTCACGCACGATGTTGGCGACCTTCTTGACCGTGCGCCAGCCCAGCGGCAGGAAGTCGTAGATCCCGGCCGCCACCTTGCGGATATAGCCCCCGCGGAGGAGGAGCTGGTGTGAAGGGATCTCTGCTTCCCGCGGAGCCTCCTTGAGCGTGGGCACGAAGAGGCGGCTCATGCGCATGGAACGTCTCCTATCTGTCTGAAGGTACGGCCTTGAAGCGGCCGCGCGCGAACATGAAGACGCGCATCGGAAAAGTCAACGAGCCCTCTTCCAAAGAGATCGCTCCAAAGCGCGTCGGGCCGGTCAGGTCTGTCGGCTGTAGCTGAGCGCGCCCGGTCTCGTCGCGCAGCACGGCGTCCTCGGCACGCTCGAGGGCAGCCGCGAGCCTGATTGCGTAAAGGGCAGGGTAACCCCCCGTGCGCTCCACGAAGGTGCCGACGGTGGGGAGGCGGGCGAGCTCGCGGGCGGGCGGGAGGTCGCTGGCTACTCTCACGCCGTCGAGGTAGTCCTTGTTGCGTTCGACCAGCCCGGGGTCGAGGGCGTAGGACGCCGGTGCGACGAACACGGCGTGGATCTCCCCGTCCCTGACCGGCTTGCCCTCCCTCTTGGCCCACACCCCGGCGCGGGCCAGGAAACGCAAGAGGCGGTCGCTGTCCCTGTTGGGCGCTGCCAGGACGATGGTCCCCGGTCTCCCCTGGCGCACCAGCTCCGCGAAGGCGCCGAGATCGGTCTCGGCCTCGTCGTAGGCCAGCGCCGTCACCCGCGCTGCGTCGCCCTCCGCCTTCGCGGCGGCCGCGCGCCACGCCTCGATCCCGGGCCCCGCCCGACCGAGCACCAGCACCGGTGGAGGCAGGCTCCCTCCCAGGGCGACCCGGTGGGCGGCGAGGGCGGTCACGCGACGCGGGCCGAGGCGCAGCACCTGCTCGCCGTCCAGCTCCGCCGGGGCTCTCTGGGGAAGCAGCCACAAGGCTTGAGCCGCGGCTCCCACGAGGGCGCCGCCCGGAGGCACGGCCCGCGACGACATGCTGGCCACGACTCGCACGGCCAGGCCTGCTTGTGCCAGGTGAGTGACCTCGCGGGGCCAGCTTGCGTCGCCGAGGGCTCCCACGAGGCGAAGGCCGGCGCCCTTCTCCGCTGCGGCGTGCCTGAGGAAGCTCCGGGTCGCATCTTCGAGCCGCCCCAAGCCTCCTCCCCTGCTCGCGAGCAGGACCACCGCGGGCAGGGCTGGTGTCGAGTCGGCTGCTTCCCCACCTTCCTGGCTCCCGAGCGAGAGCGCCTCTGCCATCGCCCGGACCCGCTCCCCGGCACTACCCTCGGCACGCCGCGCGTCGAGCCACCGTCCCGCGATCCCGGGCCAGCGGCGCTACCTCCGCTGCTGTAGGATCGCCGGGCTCCTCCTCGGCCGGGAGGGCCTCGAAGGCGCGCGCGGCGAGAGCGCGGGAGACAGGGCCCCAGGCGCCGACCTCAGGGAGGCGGGCCACCAGGCTCAGAGCCCTCGGGCTCTTCGAGATCTCCATGAGCGCAGGCGGGGCCAGGGTCGGGTCCAGGCGCAGGGGGCCGAGGTGGTGCCAGAGCTTCTGAGCGGCGTCCGGTGCCGTCTCCTGCAATGCGTTGTGGCATCGCGCCTCGGCTCCGACCACGCCGCCGTAGCGCGCGTAGTCCTCCATCGCCTTTCGATCCGACACATTCGCCAGCGCCTCCACCCGCGCGAGGCGCTGCTCGAAATCGGGCTGCATGGCGAGCACGGACCACGGGAGGCAGGTATCGGGCTCCTGCGCGGGAGCTGCTCCGAGGAGGGCGACGAGGACGAGAGGTGCGGCTGAGGAGAGGGGCATGACAGGGGCGATAGCCGTCCTGCGTAGGTGCGTCAAACCCCGCGCCAAAACACTCGCACTCGCTCTCGCTCT
>CAZQPP010000366.1:0-8465 GCA_964594295.1 uncultured Myxococcales bacterium
GGTCTTCCTGGCCGGGGTTGAAGTCGTCGGGGCAGATGTCGAAGCGGTCCTCGTGGCCGTCGTTGTCGCCGTCGAGATCGCAGGCGTCACCGATGCCGTCCTCATCCCGATCGAGCTGCGCGGGGTTGACGACCTCAGGGCAGACGTCCATGCGGTCGAGGATGCCGTCACCGTCGAAGTCGAGCGCGCAGGCGTCGCCCCTGCCGTCTCCGTCCGAGTCAGCCTGGTTCGGGTTGCGCACGAGGCGGCAGTTGTCCTGGCCGTCGTCGACGCCGTCGTCGTCGTCGTCGAGGTCGCAGACGTCGCCGATGCCGTCGCGGTCGCTGTCGGTGCCCTTCGGGTCGTAGATGCCCGGGCAGTTGTCGGTGAAGTCTGTCAAGCCGTCGTTGTCGAGGTCGAAGTCGCAGGCGTCGCCTTCACCGTCCCGGTCCCGGTCCGCCTGCCCCGGGTCCACGACCAGCGGGCAGACGTCCACCTCGTCGGGCACGCCGTCGCCGTCCCGGTCCCCCCCGCACACGGCTCCGGCCGGACCCTGGAAGGAGGGCTCCTGGCCCGGGTTGGGGACGAGCGGGCAGTTGTCGAGGGGGTCCGGCACCCCGTCGCCGTCGTCGTCGAGGTCGCAGGCGTCGCCGTCGCCGTCGCCGTCGAGGTCCCGCTGCAGCGGATCCGCGCGCCTCGGGCAGACGTCTGCTTCATCGGCGACGCCGTCGTTGTCGTCGTCCGCGTCGCAGGCGTCGACGACACCGTCCTCGTCGAGATCGGGATCGCCGTCCACCGCCAGCTCACACGGATCAGGCCCTTCGTCCATGCCCGGATCGAGGCCAGGGTCCGCCGGAGCCCCGTGGTCCTCCTCCTCGCCTGGATCGAGGGTCGGCCCCGGGTCCTCGGGCTCGGCCTCGCCGGCGTCGACTCCCGGGTCTTCGCCTGCGGCATCACCCGCGCCCGGCATGCCGAAGTCCATGGCCGGCAGGTCGCCGCCGGCTCCGTCGGCGGGGATGTCCTCCTCGCATCCTCCGAGGAGCGCTAGGAGCACGGACAGGATCAAGACGCTCAGGCACCGATAGGCGCTCCGAGGCATGCTTCGCCCCCGAAGGGACCGCCTGGTGTTCATTCTCACTACCTCCACCACGGCTTACCGACGACAAAGTCTAACCGAAACGGCACCTTGCGCCTAGCCTCTTTGCAGGATCGCGCCCTGACGGCGCAGGGAAGCTGCGCTCACAGACTTCCGTCGAGAGGCGCGCCGCCAGCCCTCAAGTCACCGTCTTTTCGAGCATCCGCGCCTCGATGAAGGCGGTCCCGGCGCGCGGGTCGGTGTGCGCCCGCTCGGGCCGGACCGAGACGAGGGAGTTGGGCGGCGGGGGAGGGCCTGCGGGCCTTGCGAGCACTCGGAGGTAGCTCGCGGTGGTGCCGGCGGCCCAGCCCTCCTCGCCGTCGGGCCCGGTCACCGTGCCTTCGACGAGGACCTCGAGGGGCAGAGCGGCGGCGCAGACGCGGTCGCAGTGCTCGCCGAGGCGCCCATTGCTGAGCTCCATGAGCGCCCGGCAGCGCCGCTTGCGCTCGGCGCGCACGACGCGCCCCTTGAGGCGGGTCGCCGCGGTGCCCTCGCGCTCGCTGAAGGGGAAGACGTGCAGGCGCTGCCAGGGCAGGGCCTCGAAGCGAGAGAGGCTGCGGCGGAAGCTCTCCTCGCTCTCGCCAGGGAAGCCGGCGATGACGTCCATGCCCACGAAGATCCCGCCGGGGAGCTTGCGGGCCGCCTCGATGCGCGCGCTCACCTCGGCTATGCGGGCGAGCGCCGTCTCCGCGTCCCCGCCCGTGTGCTTGCGCCTCATCCTTCGGAGCACCGCGTCGTCGAGGCTCTGGACGGAGATGTGCAGGTGCGGGCACAGGCGCGGCTCATGCTCGAGCAGGGCCAGCAGGCGCGGGGAGATCTCTTTCGGGTCGAGGCTGGAGAGGCGGAGGCGCTCGACCGGGGTCTCGCGGAGCAGGAGCTCCACCAGGTCGGTGAAGGCTTCGGCGGGAGGGCGCTCCTCTGCGCCGCAGAGATCGTCCCCGTACTGCCCGAGGTTCGTGCCGGTGAGCACGACCTCGCGGGTGCCGGCGTCGCAGAGCTCGCGCACCTGCCTGGCGGCCTCGGCGGGGGGCAGGCTCCGCGCGGGCCCGCGCGCGAGAGGTATGATGCAGAAGGTGCAAGACGCGTCGCAGCCCTCCTGGACCTTGAGGAACATTCGCGTGCGGCCGGTGGCGTCGGGTGCCGCAGCGAAGGCCGCCTCCGGGGTGGGCCAGGCCTCGCTGGACGCGGGTGGCCGGCGCAGTCCGGGACCGTCTCCTATGGCGTTCAGCACGAGCTCCACCAGCCTCGGCTTATCCTGGTTGCCAAGGACGAGGTCGACGCCGCGGACGCCCGCCGCGCGCTCCGGCGCCACCTGGGCGGAGCAGCCCGTCGACACGACCACGGCGTTCGGGTGCTCCCGCGCCAGGCGCGAGAGGAGCTTGCGTCCCTGGCGGTCCGCCTCTGCCGTGACGGTGCAGGTGTTGACCACCACGAGGTCGAGGGCTTCGGCGTCCTTCCCCGCCTGGGTCCAGCCGCGCTCGCGGAGCTCGGCCTCGAGCATTCGGGTGTCGTGGGTGTTGAGCTTGCAGCCGAAGGTGCGGATCTTGAAGCGGCCGCCCACCGGGCTCAGATCTCCGCGGGCGGCAGCTTGGCGCAGAGGGCCTCGACCACTATCCGGCTCATCAAGCGGATGCCGACTCCGATGGCCGCCTCGTCGAGGTCGAAGGTGGAGGTGTGCAGGCGCAGGTCGGGGCCGCCCTGGGTGCGCACGCCGAGGCGCATCATGTAGGCGGGCGCGTGCCTCCCGAAGAAGCTGAAGTCCTCGGATCCCGAGCTCGGGCGTGGCATACGGCGCACGCCTCCGGCGCCGAGGAGCTCCACGGCGACCTTCTCGACGAGGGTGTCGAGGTTGGGGTCGTTGACCACCGGCGGGGCGCCGTGGCGTGTCTCTACCTGGACCGAGCAGCCGTGCACGCGGGCCGCGGCCTCTGCGACGCGCCGCACCTCCGCGAGCAGGAACGCGCGGGTCCCGGGGTGGAAGGTGCGGATGCTCCCGGCGAGGGTGACGGCGTCGGCGATGATGTTCTCGGCCTGCCCGCCGCGGATGGTGCCGAAGGCCACGACCGCCGGCTCCATCGGGTCCACGCGCCGGGAGACCACGCTGTCGAGGGCTCGGACGATGGCGGCCGAGGCGATGATGGCGTCGCGGGCGAGGTGTGGCCTCGAGGAGTGGCCGGCTTCCCCGAAGACGTGGATGCTGAAACGATCCGACGATGAGGTGATGGCGCCCACGCGGAGGCCGACCGTGCCCACGTCTCTGCTGGGGTCGGCGTGTAGGGCGAGGGCCGCCCGGATGTTGTCGGCGACGCCCTCTTCGACCACCTTCAGGGCGCCCGAGGGCACGGCCTCTTCGGCCGGCTGGAAGACGACTCGGACCCGCCCCGGGAGGCGGCCGCCGAGCCCGCTCAGCGCCTGGGCGAGCCCAAACGCGACGGCGGCGTGGAGGTCATGGCCGCAGGCGTGTGAGACGCCCGGCCGCTCCGACACGCAGGGAGACTGGCCCGGCTCCTTGCCGTCGATTATGGGCAGGGCGTCGATGTCGGCGCGGTAGAGCACGACCTCCGGCCCCTCGCCGAGGTCGAAGAAGAGCCCGGTGCCCGCCACCTGCTGTGCCTCGATGCCCATGTCGCCGAGCTTGGCCTCGAGGTAGGCCTGCGTCTCCTTCTCCTCCCAGGAGACCTCGGGGAAGCGGTGCAGGTGCCGCCTCACTCTGACGGCGTCGGGCTGTGCCTTCAGGGCGAGGGCGTCGATCTTGCGGGCGAGAGAAGGGGAGACGGTGGGCATGGGCTGGCAGGTGGAGGGGAGGTGGGAGCCGGGGTGTGGGTGTGGAGCCTAACAAATGCATTTCGCGGGAGGCGAAACGCCTGCACCGCTCACAGCTTCGTCGCGCCTGCCGATGGTGCAGGGGAGCGCCGATCGTGCCTGTCGCGCGGTCGTCCGCTACAATCGGCGACCCCACGGAGGTTCGTTTTGGGCATCACCATCGTTCACAAGTCGGGCTCGGCGCCCCAGCGGATGACGCCGACCACAGCGCTCGTGCTCGCGAGCGGGGCGATCAGCGGCGGAGCCTTCAAGCTCGGCGGCATGCTGGCCCTCGAGCGATTCCTTGGGGGCGGCGCGATCAACACCTTCGACATCTACGTCGGCATCTCGGCCGGTGGCTTCCTCGCGGCACCGCTGGCCGCCGGCACGCCGCTGATCGAGCTCTACCGCGCCGTCAGCAGCCGCAGCCGCAGCATCACGCCCTTCAAGCCGAGCCACTTCTACTGGCCGAACTTCGAGGAGTTCCTGGTCAAGCCCTGGCAATGGCTGAGGGACACGATCCTCTATGCCCCCGTCATCGCGCGCGACCTCCTGCACGCGGCCGCCCTGAGGCGCGGGACCGTGCTCGACGACGTGCGGCGCGCCCTCGCCGGCGAGCAGGACGCGCGCCTCGTCGACGCCATCGTGCCCGTGCTCGCCGAGGTCTTCGGGCGGCGCCCCTTCCCGATCTCGCTGCACTACCTGCCCAGCGGCATCTTCGACAACAGCCGGATCGAGCGCTACATGCGCTCCAACTTCGAGGCCAACGGCTTCCCCAACCGCTTCAGGCTGCTCCAGGCCGAGCGCGGCGCCCGCCTCTACATCTGCGCGACGAACCTCCAGACGGCCCAGATGGACGTCTTCGGCCCCGACGAGGACAACTCCGCGACCATCAGCGAGGCCATCCAGGCCTCCACGGCCATCCCCGGCTTCTTCCGCCCCGCCAGGATCGGCGGCCGCGACTACGTGGACGGCGGCATCGCGCGCACGGCGCACCTCGCCCTCGCGGCGCGGAAGGGCGCAGACCTCATCATCGCCTACAACCCCTTCCGCCCCTACACGGCGGACGTCCTCAACACCGACATCGTGCCGGGCCAGACCAGCGAGGAGAGCTCGAAGCTCCTCGCCGACGAGGGCCTCGTCTCCGTCCTGAACCAGGCGATTCGGGCTCTGCTGCACACTCGCCTGCACATCGGCCTCGAGAAGCTGCGCCTCGACCCGGGCTTCAACGGCGACATCATCCTCGTCGAGCCCAAGGCCTCCGACCGCGAGTTCTTCCACATGAACCCGCTCAACTTCTGGGGCCGCAAGCACGCCATGGAGATGGGCTACCGCTCGGTCAAGGAGTCCCTGGAGTCACAGTTCCCGCTCCTCCAGCGAATCCTCCGCCACCACGGCATCGAGCCCAACCTCGAGGCCCTGCAGGCCACCCTCGAGCACATCACCGGGCTCGAGGCGGACAGGGAGCTCATCGAGGCCTTCGAGCACGAGGCGAAGGTCACCTCGCCGAGGGCGCGGCTGAAGGTCGTCTCCTAGAAGCTCTTCAGGGCCAGAAGCCCGGGCAGGCGACGCGGACCGGGCAGCGTGGGCAGTCGCCGATGCGGGGCAGGTCGCGGCCGTGGGCGCTGCCGGTGCCTTCGAGGCAGGGCTCCAGGGACCACGCGCTCTCGGCGGCGCCTGGGTCGGCAAGCTCGGGCAGGGCGCAGGGCGGCAGGCCCTCGACTCGGAGAGCGGCCGGGGCGACGGCCCGGGCCAGCGCGTCGAGGGCCGCCGCGAGGGCAGCCGGCTGAGACGGCGGCTGCGGCGGAGACCAGGCTCGCACCGTCAACCTGCGCAACCCCACCATCGCCCGCGCCGCGGCTATGCGCTGCGCCCTGTCTCGGACGAGCAGCTCGCCGAGGGAGACGGAGCCCACGGTGCCCTCGCGCAGGCCCGAGCTCTGGTGGAGCAGGCGGACCACGTGGGCGTGCCAGCTCCTGGGGTCTCTGGCCTTGTCGCCGGCGCTGAGCCACGGGTCGAGGTCGAGCTCGAAGCGGCGTACGCCGGCGGACTTCAGGAGCTTGCGGACGGCCCCGCGCAGGAGCGGGCCTCCTGACGTTCGGAGCGCGACTACCCGCGCGCCTGCCGCCCCGAGCGCGTCGAGGAGCTCGGGCAGGCTCGGGTGCAGCAGGGGCTCGGCGCCGGCGAGCAAGATGTTTCGGCGCCAGGGGGGCAGCGCCTCGACAGCCCCGGTCACATCGTCGGCGCTCAGCCAGGGGCGCTCCTGCCCGTCGCCGAGATCGATCTCGGCCGGATCCCGGTCGAGGGCGCGCATGGCCGCGTCGAAGGCCTCTCGCATGCGCCTGAGCAGGGCCGGGTCGAAGTCCGCGTCCCGGATGACGCTGTCCCGGCAGAAGAGATCGCTGGGGTCTCGCTGTCGGGCCTCAGGGTCGGCCCAGAGATTCTCTTCGCAGAGCTTCCGGTGGAGCTTCGTGCCCTCGACCGGCGTCGCGTACTGCAGCAACGGCACCGCGCCGTGGTCCCGGCGCATGCGCGCGGCTTGCAGGAGGGTGTTGTTGATCTCCTCGCGACGCTCGCCCGGGAAGCCGATGACGTAGTGGATCTGGCAGGGAAACCCTATCCCGGCAGCCTTCTCCGCCGTCCCTTCGATGTGCGAGGGCTCGAGGCCCTTCTTCACGATGCGGGAGAGCACCCTCCTGTCGCCGCTCTCGGCGCTCACCGTGACCTTCCGGTTTCCGGCGGCCTGCATGTCGGCGAGCACCTCCCGCTCCAGCCGGTCAGCCCGCAGCCCGTTCACCGCGTCCCAGGGCAGCGAGACCTCGGCCATGTGGTGCGCGATTGCCGCGAAGCGCTCCTCGTCGAGGTTCATCAGGTCGTCCAGGAACAACACGCGCTCGACTCCGTGCGCCTCCCGGAGCCGGTCCAGCTCAGCGCAGAGCCCCTCGGCCGAGCGCCCGCGCCAGGGCAGGTCCAACACCTGGTGCGTGCAGAAGATGCACGAGTAGGGGCACCCCCGCGACGACACGAAGGGCAGCAGCCGCTCCCCGGCGTGCTGGTCCGGCACCAGGCTCTCCGCCTGCGCCTCGGCGAGCAGCTCGAAGTAGCGCTCCATGTTCAGCAGGTGGAGAGCCGGGAAGGGCAGGGCGTCCAGGTCCTTCGGGAAGCGCCCGCTCTTTCGGTCGGCACGCTCGACGAGCGGCTCGTCTTTGCCCGCGCCGTCGAGCACCGCCGCGACGGCGCCAGCGAGAATGGAGTCGGTCTCACCTGCGACCACGGCTCGCGCTCCGAGGCGCCGCGCGACCTCGCCCTCGTCGTAGGGGAAGTAGTTGAGCCCGCCGATGAACATGTCCGAGGACAGCAACGGCACGCCGCCGAGGCGCCCGCGCAGCTCCTCGAAGAGCTCCGGCAGGAGGCTCCTGTCCATGTAGCGGGGGTTCGCGAAGAAGGACGTGTGCACGACGACCGCGTCGGGTCCGGCGTCGGCGACGCGCGCGGCCAGCTCACCCGGCGGCAGCCCAAGCCGGTCCACGTCCTCCCCGCGCTCCAGCGGAAGCCTCTCGGCGCCGTAGATCGCGTCGACAACCACCACCTCCGCCCCGCAGCCCTCGAGCACCGCCGCGTTGTGCAGCAGCCCGAGGTTCATGAACATCGGGTAGTCGATGAACTGCCGCGGCACGAGGAAGGGCGGCTCGACCATCACGATCCGCGCGCCGGTGAGCGACACGTCGGGTAGGCCGAGGCCCGTGGTGGGTGGGCGGACGGGGGACATGGCTCGTGAGCCTAACACGCTACGCGGGAGCCGGTGGAGCGCGGCTCAGTACAAGAAGCCGAACAACCACAGGGGGATCCGCCGTCCGCTATCGGCACTCCCCGGGCGCTTCGTCGGTGTAGCCGTCGCAGTCGTCGTCCTCGCCGTTGCAGACCTCCTCGATCCCTTCGACGGACTCGTTGACGCACTCGGTGCCGCTGCCGTCGGCCTTGCAGGTGAAGGTGCCGTTCGTGCAGGCGTCCGAATCCGGTCCATCGCAAGCCTGCCCCTTCTGCGCGTAGTCCTCGTCGGTCTCGCCGTCACAGTCATTGTCCGACCCGTCGCAGTTCTCGGTGGCCTCGGGGAAGGTGGACGGGTCATAGGGGTTGCAGTCCGACTCGTTGGGCACGCCGTCCCCGTCGACGTCGAGATCGCAAGCATCGCCTGTGCCGTCGCGATCGAGATCGGCCTGGCCCGGGTTGGGCGCGACGGGGCAGTTGTCGTCACAGGAGCTCGTGTCGTGGCTCGTGCACGGCGCATCGCCCATCGAGCCAGAGAGGTCTCCGTCGTTCCGGATACCGTCGTTGTCATAGTCTTCGTCGCAGGCGTCTCCGAATCCATTGTCGTCGCTGTCTAGCTGGTCGGCGTTGTCCGTTCTGGGGCAGTTGTCTCCATCGTCCTCGACCGAGTCCCCGTCGTCGTCCTAGTCGCAGGCGTCCCCCATCCCGTCCACGTCCAGGTCGGCCTGGTAGTTTTTGCTGAGGCGGGGGCAGTTGTCAACGAGGTCTTCGCCGCCGTCGG
>CAZQPP010000367.1:0-8442 GCA_964594295.1 uncultured Myxococcales bacterium
GCGAGGCCGAGATGCACGAAGTCCTCGTCGGTCTCTCCGTCGCAGTCGTCGTCTCTGGAGTTGCAGATCTCGGGCAGGTCCTCGACGGCCTCGTTGACGCACTCGACCCCGTCGCCGCCGGCGTTGCAGGTGAAGGTGCCGTGCTTGCACAGGTCGCCGTCCGCCCCGTCGCAGGGCGTACGCAGCTTGGGGTAGTCCTCGTCCGTGAAGCCGTCGCAGTCGTCGTCCTTGTCGTTGCAGCGCTCACCGCCCCCCGGAAAGACGAGCACGTCCAGCGGGTCGCAGTCGTCCGGGTTCGGCACGCCGTCACCGTCCATGTCCGGGTCGCAGGCGTCGCCTTTCGGGTCCCCGTCGAGGTTCTCCTGGTTCGGGTTCTCGTCCTCCGGGCAGTTGTCGTCGCAGCCCACCCGCGCGCCGCCCGTGCAGGGTGCGTCGCCCTCCTCGCCCGAGCCGTCGCCGTCCGCCGGAACGCCGTCCCCGTCAAGGTCCGGGTCGCACACGTCGCCTTTGCCGTCGCCGTCCATGTCCTCCTGGCCCGGGTTCGGCGCCAGCCAGCAGTTGTCGGGTCCGCCGTCGGGCTCGTCGTTGAGGACCCCGTCCCCGTCTGCGTCCTCGTCGCAGGCGTCGCCGCGCTCGTCCCCGTCGGCGTCCCCCTGGCCGGCGTTCGGCGCCAGCGGGCAGTTGTCGTCGCAGCCCACCCGCGCGCCGCCCGTGCACGGGCCGTCGCCGGCGGCGCCCGACTCGTCTCCGTCGTCGTCCACGCCGTCACCGTCCGGGTCCGGGTCGCAGGCGTCGCCTATGTAGTCCCCGTCGAGATCCAGCTGATCCGCGTTCGCGACCACGCGGCAGTTGTCCAGGACGTCCGGGAGCCCGTCGTCGTCGTCGTCGGCGTCGCAGGGGTCGCCGTCCCCGTCGCCGTCGGCGTCGGCCTGCTCCCCGCCCTCTACCTCGGGTGCGTTCGGCACGTCCGGGCAGTTGTCCACGGCGTCGTCCACCCCGTCCCCGTCCCGGTCGGTGTCGCAGGGGTCTCCCCTGCCGTCGCCGTCCTCGTCCTCCTGGTTCGGGTTCACATCCCTCGGGCAGTTGTCGTCGCAGCCCGTCCTCACGCCGCCCGTGCAGGTCCAGTCACCCTCTTCACCCGACTCGTCTCCGTCGTCCATGACCCCGTCCCCGTCCTCGTCCGGGTCGCAGGGGTCGCCGATCGTGTCCCCGTCGAGATCCCCCTGATCCGGGTTCTCCGTCCGCGGGCAGTTGTCCTCGTCGTTGAGGTCCCCGTCCCCGTCCACGTCCTCGTCGCAGGGGTCTCCCGCGCCGTCACCGTCGAGGTCCTCCTGGCCGACGTTGACGTGCCGGGGACAGTTGTCGGGCTCGTCGTCCGGGATGCCGTCGTCGTCGTCGTCACCGTCGCAGGCGTCGCCCAGCTCGTCCCCGTCCGTGTCCAGCTGATCCGGGTTCTCCGTCCGCGGGCAGTTGTCCGGCTCGTCGTCGAGGACTCCGTCGTCGTCGTCGTCGGGGTCGCACATGTCCCCCTGCTCGTCGCCGTCGGTGTTCACCTGCCGCGGGTTCACGGTCAGCCGGCAGTTGTCGTCCACGTCCAGGACCGTGTCGGCGTCGTCGTCCTCGTCTTTGGCTTCCCGACGTTCTTCTGCTTTGTTGTCCTGCTGATCGGGGTTCTCCTTGAGGGGGCTGTTGTCGGGCTCGTCGTCGAGGACGCCGTCGGCGTCGTCGTCCTCGTCGCAGGCGTCCCCCTGCCCGTCCGAGTCGGTGTTCACCTGGTCCGGGTTCTCGACCCGCGGGCAGTTGTCGAGCTCGTCGGGCCGGCCGTCCCCGTCGTCGTCGCTGTCGCAGACGTCCCCGAAGCCGTCCTCGTCGAGGTCCTCCTGATCCGGGTTGTCCTCCCGCGGGCAGTTGTCCGGCTCGTCGTCGACGCCGTCGTCGTCGTCGTCCGGGTCGCAGACGTCGCCCGTGCCGTCCCCGTCGAGGTCCTCCTGGTTGGGGTTCACGCCCTGCGGGCAGTTGTCCGCCCCGTCGAGGACGCCGTCGTTGTCGTCGTCCGGGTCGCACACGTCCCCGATCGCGTCGAAGTCGAGGTCCTCCTGCGAGGGGTTCGGGTCGAAGGGGCAGTTGTCGTCGCAGACCCTGGTCTCCCCGCCGCGGCAGAGCACGTGGCCCTCCACGCCTGATTCGTCACCGTCGTCGAGCACGCCGTCGTTGTCGTCGTCCTCGTCGCAGACGACGCCGAAGCCGTCCTCGTCGGCGTCGGCCTGATCGGGGTTCGCGCCCCACGGGCAGTTGTCCAGCCCGTCGAAGATGC
Source organism: uncultured Myxococcales bacterium (assembly GCA_964594295.1). Classification (GTDB taxonomy): domain Bacteria; phylum Myxococcota_A; class UBA9042; order UBA3505; family UBA3505; genus CAZQPP01. The sequence continues at coordinate 2,315 of CAZQPP010000367.1, forward strand.
CGTCTCCGTCGTCGTCCTCGTCGCACACGTCCCCGCGCAGATCCCTGTCGAGGTCGACCTGGTCCGCGTTCGGGTCCGTGGGACAGTTGTCCGTCGCGTCGAGCACCCCGTCGCCGTCGTCGTCGTCGTCGCAGGCGTCCCCGAAGTCGTCCCGGTCGATGTCGCGCTGGTCGCCGTTCGGGACCCTCGGGCAGTTGTCGACCACGTCGAGGTCCCCGTCCCCGTCGTCGTCCTCATCGCACTCGTCACCCATCTCGTCCTGGTCGAGGTCCTCCTGCTCGTAATTCCGCACCCGCGGGCAGTTGTCCTCGAGGTCCTCTACCCCGTCGTTGTCGTCGTCGGGGTCCACGCAGTCCGCCTCCGAGTCTTCGTCGAGGTTCTCGAAGCCCTCGTCGACCTCCCCGTCGCAGTCGTCGTCCGCGCCGTTGCAGGACTCCGCCTCGGGCCGCGGGCCGTCGCAGAGCTCCTCCTTCTGCCCTCCCTCTCCCGTCACGCACCTCATGGTCCCTTTGCAGGAGCCGTGCTCGTTCTCCACCTCGCAGTCCTTCTCGGGGTAGCCCTCGTCGGTCTGGTCGTCGCAGTTGTCGTCTCTGCCGTCGCAGCTGGCGTCGGTCGGGTCCTCCGGGTTCTTCAAGCAGCAGTCCTCGGGACAGGTCACGGGGTCCTCGCCCGCGTTGTTGCAGTGGCTGCACACGTGGTCCCCGCAGACCGAGCAGTCGATGGGGCAGGTGAAGTTGCTCTCGGTGGCCGGGTCGCACTCGCAGTTGCCGCAGAACTCGGCGCAGTCCTCCGGGCAGTCCTCCGGCCCCCCGTCGAGGGGGTCGCAGACCTCGTCCCCGCACTCGAAGCGGCTGCAGTCGTCGGGACAGAGCACTGGGTTCTCGCCCTGGTCGCAGGACCCGTCCCCGCACGGGAAGCTGCAGTCCTCCGGGCAGGTGTTGGGGTCCTCACCGCAGGCGTAGCCGACGCACTGGCCGTCCCCGCAGGCCCCGCAGCAGTCCCGCTCACACTCGAAGGGCCCCTCGCCGGGCGAGCAGATGCCGTCTCCACACTCGGCGCAGTCGGCGGGGCAGGTCTTCAGGTCCTCACCGCCGAGGGGGGAGCACTCGCCGTCTCCGCAGCTGCAGTTGGGGAGCTCCTCGTCGGTGTCCCCGTCGCAGTCGTTGTCTATCGTGTCGCAGCGCTCCTCCGCGGGCACCATGGCGCTGCACGCGCCCCACCCTCTGTTGCCCCGGCAGACCCACTCCCCCTCGCAGGTCCCGTGCTCGTTCTGGCGCGCGCAGGCCTCGACCTCGTCCTTGGTGGCCTCGGCGCAGCACCCCGTCCCCGGCGAGGGCATGCAGACATCCACCTCCTCGCCGCCCTCCCGCAGCGGCGCCGCCCTGCACTCGTGCTTCGCCCGGCAGACGTCCTCCCCTTCGCCGCACCTCCTGAGGCAGGTCGCGCCGTCCGGCTCCTCCTCGGTCGGCGTCATGACGCAGTGGCTCAGCCTGCCGCAGTCGGAGCCGTCCGAGCAGTCGGTGCAGATGTTCGCCGAGGCGGGCATGCACAGGTAGGTCTCGTCCGCGCCTCCCGTGAGCCGCACGGGCTTGCAGTCGTAGTCCGACGGGCACACGGGGTCGCATATGCGCGTGCACACACGCCCGTCCCCGACGTCCACGCAGTACCAGTCCTCCGGGCAGTCCTTCGTCGCCTCGCAGGGCTCGCCGAGCATGTCGGGCTCCGCCCTGTCCTCCCGCTTCACGTCGAGCAGTGGCTCCTCACCGCCGTCCGCCGGCAGATCCCGAAGCCCCGGCACGTCCACGAGCACCTCGCCCCCGTCGCCGCTCGTCCCGTCCGACACGTCCGGGAGAGAGGGCCCGCCCTTCTGAGCGGCCTGCTGGCAGGAGCCGACCCAAAACACCAGCGCTACGACGAGCGGCACGTACTTCCAGACAGATCGGGACATCGTCTCCCTCCTCTCCGGGCATGCCAAGGCGTTTCGTCCGCGAAACGCACCGCGGTAGTGGCGTTTCGGGCACGAAACACCGGCCCCGCCATACCCGGCTTTCACAAACAGCGCCACGGACCCCGCTCGACGGCTACAGATTGGAGCGCAAAGGCGAAGAGTAGCGCACCGCTCCTCCCAATGACAGCACCACCAGGAAGCCGCGCCTGCGCCCGCGCCCGTGCGCGGGCCTCTACGACGCGACGCCCGCCAGCACCGCCGACACCAGCCGCTCGGCCGCGCCCAGCTCGGCGAGGTAGCCCTTGTCGGTGTTCCACTCCAGCACATCGGCGCCGTTGAGGAGCCTGCTCCTGCCGGCCACGTGCCGGGCCCAGCTCAGGAGCTCTCCCCGCCTCGTCGCGTAGTCCCACGTACAACGGATCAAGACCGCGTCGAAGCCACCCCAGCCCACCGCCGGGTCGTCCCACACCGCCGGCAGCGCCTCGCACCCCGCCCGCGCGAAGGCCTCCACGAGGGCCGGAGCGTCCTCGTCGAGCTCCGGCAGCTCCCGGCAGGTTGCCAGCGCGATTCGTGTGGGCAATGAAGCAGACACGTGCGCCGAATGCCCGCCAGGCGGCGCGAGGTCAAGCAGAGCCTACGACGGCCCGGACGAAACGCCTGGTCCATCCTGCTATCATCGTCCTGCCGGCTGTATCGGTGAGACGATGGGAACCGCGAAGCTGCCGCCCCTCCGGAGCAGGCTGGGCTGGGCGATCTGCCTCACCCTCGCCGCCTGCGCGAGCGAGCTCCGGCCCAAGTCCACGGACCTCGGCGCGTCGCCGGGCCTGGAGGTCGTGCCGGAGTGCATCACGCCTGCCGATTGCCCGGCCAGCCGCATCGAGCTTCCTCCATGCCTTAGAGCCACCTGCCGGGCCGGGCGTTGCTCGGTGGAGGTCGATCCATCCGGCACGCCTTGCGATGACGGCCGGCTCTGCACCGAAGGGGACGTGTGCCTCGGCGACTCCTGCGTCGGCCTGCCCCTGCCATGCGAGGACGGCAGCTCGTGCACCACCGACACCTGCTCCGACGAGCTGCGCTGCGCCCGCGCCGAGCGCCCCGGCTGCTGCCGCCGCCAGGGCGAGTGCGCCGCCGACGGCCCCTGCACGGAGGGCGTGTGCATCGGAGACACCTGCCGCGTAGTCCCCCTGCCCCTCGACGAGTGCTGCCGCGAGGCGACGTGGTTCTGGGCATCCTTCGAGAGCGGGGCGGAGGGCTTCACGGTGGAGCGCGACGGCGAAGGCCGCTGGGCCACACCACCCCTGGCCGTCCCGGCCTCGGGGACCCCCGTCCTGCGTTTCCTCCTCACCCTCGAGAACCGCTGGTCGACCCTCGACGAGGTCACGGGCCTCCCCGCCGGCTGGGCGGCCTTCCCGGACCGCCTGCACGAGGCCTGGCTGGCCTCGGGTGTCGAGGAGGCGACCCTCCAGGAAGCGGACGGGACGCCGTGGATCAAGGAGCAGGCGCTCTTCGTTCGGGTCGTGGACCTCGACACGAGCGGCGCCATCCCTCCCACGAACGTCTGGTACTCCGGCCTTGTCCGCGGCGCCACCGAGGGCCGGATCCCGGTCGCCGTGGACCTGCGGCTCTGGGCCGGCAGGCTCGTTCGGATCGAGTGGGTCGCGGCCACCTACGTCCCAGGTGACGCCGGCCCGGAGAGCGTGGAGATCGACAACATCCGCCTGGAGACCACCTGCCTGCCCCCGCCCGAGTGCTTCGGCTCCCAGGACTGCCCTCCGGCAGGAGCAGAGAGACGGCGGACCTGCAAGGCCGGGGCTTGCGGGGCCGAGCTCGACCCCACGATGCTCATCTTCGAGGCCGACTTCGAGACCACCGGGGAAGCCTCCATGGACCTGGGCGAGGGCTGCGACAAGAGCTGGGGTAGGGTGTGCTGGCACCGCAGCGTGAGGCGCGCCCACGGTGGAGCACACAGCGCGCGCTACGGCGATCCAGGCGCCGGCCACTACGACTCGGGCGTCCCCGGGGTCGGGAGCATGTTCTCGTCGCCTGCCCTCGAGCTCCCCCATGGCCCCAGCGAGGTCTCCTTGTGGCTCTGGCACGACACGGAGCTGGGCTCGTGCCCGGTGGAGCAGCTCCACGTCGAGCTTGGCAGGGCGACCCTGGCCTCGACGGTGGAGGGCATCCCGTTCACGGCGCCACCGGGACGCACCGAGGACGAGCCGGGAACCTCGCTCCCCCGCCGCACCTGGCTGCACGTCGTGCTCCCCGTTCCCGAGGCCCTCTGGGGCGAGAGCGCGCGCCTGGGGATCTGGTTCAGCTCCTACGACGGCCTCTTGAACTCCGGCGAGGGCGTCTTCGTCGACGACATCAGGGTCACTCCCGCTCCCTGAGCCCCGCCTGCTCGGTGAAGCACGGCGGAATATGAGATGCTCCCACCATGCCCAGCCCGACCCGCACCTCCGCCTGGGACCGCGGCGACACCGCCCGGGCCTACGCGCGCTTCGTCCGCACCTGCCCGCTGGTGCGCGAGCTCGGCGAGACCCTCGTGTCGCGCGTCATCCGCCCGGGCGACCGAACGGTGGCGGACCTCGGAGCGGGGCTCGGCACGACCACGGCGGCGCTGTTGGCCCACCTCGGCCCCTCGGCGAGGGTCTTCGCCATCGAGCCCGCGGCCGCCATGATCGAGCACGCGCGGAAGACGGGCACGGACCAGCGGGTGCGCTGGCTGCGCGGCGACGTGCGGGTGCTGGCGCGGGTGCGCCCGACGGCCTCCTTCGACGCCATCGTCTGCAACGCCGCCCTGTGGCTCGACCCGCGCCCGCCGGAGGTGCTGGCGATCGCCGCCGAGATGCTGCGCCCGGGGGGCCGGCTCGGCCTGACGATCCCCGCCGAGTACGTGGGCGAGGTCGCGCACCTCCTCAGCGACGAGGCGGCCGCCTTCTCACGGGCCTTGGACGAGGTGCGACGGATCGCCGCCACGACAGCCGAGCCCTCCGCCGCCACGGAGGAGCCCGAGGGAGCGGAGAGCGACGAGGGCTCGACCTTGCCCGCGAGCCCCTCGGAGCTCGCGGCGCTCGTGGAGAGCAGCGGCTTCGCAGAGGTCCGCGTCGATGACACCGACGTGATCATCAGCGGCGAGGAGCGGGCGGCCTGGTATGCCCTGCCGCCGATGCTCGACAGGTGGCTGCCGGGCGTGGGGCAGGGCCGCCGCGACGCCGCCGTCAGGCTTCTCTCGGCTCGGGCCGGCTCTCTCCCTGCGCTGCGCCTTCACTGGCTGGTGCTGACGGCGACGCGGGGGGGCTGAGGCTGGCCGGAGCCTGGACCTTTCGGGGCTCCACCTGCACCCTGGCCGACTCGGTGGGCTCGAGGAGCGCGCGCGCGTCGCCCTCGACGACGGAGACCTCGAGCAGGCCCATGCTCCCGGACAGGGCGACGAGGGAGCCGGTCGAGGCCTCCCCGTAGGTCTGCACGATGCGGTCGATCAGCACGGGGCCGAAGCGCACGCGGGAGCTGCTCGGGTCCTCGAGCTCGCCGGCCGGGATGGACGTGATGAGGTTTCCGAAGCGGTCGGAGCAGAGGTAGTGCCCCACGAGCCGGCTGCCTTCGCGCTCGTAGCCGCAGGGGAAACGGACCGGGTCCTCGATGGGGGCGAGCTTGCCCGGGAGGGGGAGCTTGCGGGCGGCGACGAGGGCGCCGGAAGGCGCGAAGAGGTCGCGGCCGTGAAAGGTCTTGGCCCGCTCGACGAGGCCGGCGGCTTCGAAGTCCAGCTCGAGCACCTTCGCCTCGGGGTCGTGCTCGAGGATCATGGACAGCAGGCCGTTGTCGGGGGACACCACCGCCTGCCCTCTCGTCAGGGTGATCATCGCTCGCCGCTTGGTGCCCACCCCCGGGTCGACCACCGCGACGTGGACCGTGCCCGCGGGAAAGGTGGCCATCGCCTGACGCAGGGTGTAGGCCCCCACGCGGACGTCGTAGGGGGGCACGTCGTGGCCTATGTCTATGACCTTCAGGCCCGGGTCTACCGAAAAGGCAGCCCCCTTCATGGCGCCCACGTAGCCGTCCCGGGTGCCGAAGTCTGAGAGCAGGGTGAGGATTCCGTTGGGGTGGAACATGAGGCTCGCCGTTGGCGTTGTTCAGTTAGCGCTCTCTCGCACAAATCCGGCTACTTTGGCCAAGCCAAAAA
>CAZQPP010000368.1:0-8423 GCA_964594295.1 uncultured Myxococcales bacterium
TGTGGGGGCCCGGGGTTGGTAACACCCCGGGCTACCCGACATCGCTTGTTCTGGGTCTAGTCCAAGCGGTCGATGTGGCGGGCCACGCACCACGCGAGGTTGTGGTACACGCGGGAGGCCAGGACGGGGTCCCGGTGGAGGTGGGTGCGCAGCTCGTCGGCGTCGATGACGAAGACCCGCGTCGCCTTCTCGGCGCGCAACCTGGTCACGCGCAGCTCGCCCTCGAGGAGGGCGCGCTCGCCGGCGGCGTGCCACGGCGGGATCTTGGCGACGATCTCGCCGCCCCTCTCCTCGACCAGCCTCCCGGTCAGCACGATGTAGATCTGCTTCGCGGGCTCGCCCTCGTCGAAGAGGTACTCGGCGGCCGCGAGGGCTCGGCGCGAGAAGAGGCCCTGGATGAGGTCCATCTGGGCGTCGGACAGGCCTCCGAAGAGGGGGACCTTGCGCAGGGCGGCCGCCTGCAGCGCGCGGCCTTCACCCGAGGGCAGGGGGGTGTGCTTGGAATGGGGAGGGGTGTCGGCCCGCTGGCGATGTCGCCGCTCCTCCTCCTCGTCGAGCAGCCCCGCGAGTCGCCCGGTCTGCTTCGGGCGCTTCGGCATCGGGATCGGCGTGGGCTCCGGCGAGGGCGTCAGGCGGGGAGCTCGGTCCGAGACCGGCATCCGGGGGAGCGTCGTCTTGGGAGAGGTCCTCCGCCGCCCGGCCGGCTCGGGCTCGGGCTCGGGCTCGGGCTCTGGAGGCGGCGCCGCCATCGGCGCCGGCGTGGGCCGGGACTCACGCCGAGCCCCGGGCTGCGGTATTGGAGTTGGCTCCGACTCGGGTGCGGGCATCGCCATCGGCGCCGGTGTGGGCCGGGACTCACGCCGAGCCCCGGGCTGCGGAGTCGGAGTCGGCTCCGGCGCCCTAGGCGGCTTTGTCGCCGAGACGACAGGCGGCTCCGCCGCCGACAGTGGCTCTGGCTCCGGCTTCGGCTTGGCCTTCGGCTTGGGTTTGGGCGCCGGCTTCGGCTTGGCCTTGGCCTTGGCCTTGGCCTTCGGCTTTGGCTTGGCCTTGGCCTTGGGCTGAGGGTCCTCCTTGCCCGAGAGCCCTACCGTCACGCAGGAGAGGTCGCCGAGGCCGCCGGCCGCGCGGGCCGCCTCGAGCACTCCGGTCACGACGTCGGCGGGCTCGTCGACGAGGTTGCTCAGCGCGCGGAGCTGCTCTCCGTAGGCCACGTCTCCCACCGCCTCGGAGACCAGGATGAGCCGGTCTCTCGGCTGCATGCGGAAGGCGATGCAGTCGGGGTCGAGGGCCTCCTGCTGCCCGAGGGCCTGCTCGGCTCCGCGGCGCTGCCTGTCCGGCAGGGCGACGCGGGTCGTCTCGAACTCCTCGTCCCCCGGGGAGATGTCGTCGGGCTTCTGCACGAGGCGGATGATCGCGCCCTTGTGCACGAGGTAGATGCGTGTGCGCCCGACGTGGGCCACGATCACGTGGCTGCGGTGCAGGATCGCCAACGTGCACGAGACCCGCGGGATCACCCGGCTGGCGGGGCGCGCGTAGCGCTCCTGGATGGCCTTGGAGCCCCTGTCGAAGAGCTCGGTGAGCAGCCGCTTGACCGCGTTGACGCTCGTCGTCTCGGCGGCCATGGCGGCGGCCGCCTCTGCGAGGCGCGTCCGCTGCTCCGAGACGACCTCGCGGACGGCGTCGGCAGCCTGGGCGCTAATGCCCGTGGGAGGGAAGGCGCTGACGACGCAGTAGACGCCGTGCTCGTCGTCGCAGATCACCGCGTCGTGACGCTGGTCTTCGGCCGAACGGGATCGAACCTCTCCGGCTCCCTTTCGGATCAAGGCCATCGTTCAGCCCCCACGCTGGTGTGACTGGAGCGGAGCCCGTGGAGCCTGCGAGCTTCGCGCGCATTCTCCAAGGGGGTGTCTCCGAGCAGAGTGCGCACAAGGATGCCACGTGAAGGCGAATTCGTCACTCAGCGGGCGGCTTGACCGCGGAGCGAGCGGGGCGCAACATCACCGCACCCGGGCCGGGGACGGATTACCGGACTCCGCCTCAGGCACCGATTCGGTCTTGAAGGCTTCCGATACGGCGAGCCTCTCGCCGCCGACCCGGCCCGGGTGTCCTCACCCCTCCTCGGGGGGGGCCCACTGCTGCAGCTCGGTGAACCACGGGCGCTTGCGAGCCGAGCGCAAGATGGAGCGATCTGCGGCCACGAAGGCCAGGACCTCGGTGGCGAAAGAGGCGCGGTCCTCTTCGGACTTCAGGCGGTTGCGGGCCTCGGACATGATGGCGGGGAAGGTGCCGATGAAGCGGTGGCGGGGCAGGGCCCTTAGGCGGCCCAGGACCTCTTCGAGCTCCGACGGGAGCGCGGCAGCCGCCGCGGCGGCGGTCTGGGCCTCGGGTGCCTTGAGGGGCTCGACCCCGGCGCTCTCTTCGAGCCTCCCCGGCTCGAGGAGGGCCCAGCCCAGGGTGGCGCCCCGGTGGTCTCCGCGAGACCAGCAGCGTGACACGATCTTCCGGCTCTTGGGGAAGGGGGCCGCGGCGTCGGCGGAGGCATAGGCGCCGGGGCGCAGGCCGAGGAGGGGCCCGTAGGCGGAGAGCAGGGCGAGGCGCTCCGGGTCGGTGAGCCAGCCGCCCGTCACCGCGGACCAGCCGATGCCCGAGCCGAGGCGGAGCAGCCAGGAGCCCTCGGGGGCTGACTTCGCGGCGTGCGCCACGTTGTCGAGGGCGGCGACCTCGGCCTTGAGGCCGAGGCGCTCGAGGTGATGGCGCTCGCGCGAGATGTGCTCCCGCGCCCACGACATGGCCGTCTCCGCCATCTTGGCGAGGTCGGCGCCTGCCTGCTCGATCCGGCGCTCTCTGGGCCCCCCCGCCCCGGCGGCGACGGCTCGCGCGCGCTTCGGAACGCGGCCCATGAAGCCGCCCGTGAGGAAGGAGTCGAGGCTCAGCCCGACCTGGGCCGCGGCGCCGGGCGGGAGCACCTCGAGGCCGCGCACGCCTGGCTTGGTGCGGCGCGTATCCCTGGCCGAGGGGGAGCTCGTCCGGATCTCGCACAGGGTCAATGTGCTCGCCGGGAAGGCCGTGTCGGAGACGCGCAGCGCGCGCAGCAGGTCCGCCCGGAGGTCCCGCTCGCCGCCGCGGAGGAGGGCCTCTTCGACTCGGGCCGCGGCGCGCGCGGGATCGCGCGCCGGGCGTCGCGTGGAGGCTTCGATCTGGCGATCCGCGTCGTGATCCCTGGCTCCGGCAGCGCCTCGCCAGACCATGCCGCCGAGGAGCGCCGTTCTCATGGCACCTTTCAGGGTGGATCCCGGGACCAGGGCACGCCCGTCGCCGCCGCGGGCGAAGAGCTCCCAGGTGCTCGCCTTGGGGCTCGGGCGGCGCAGCACGTGGCGCGCCACCTCCGAGAGCGGGACACCCTGGGCCCGCAGCCTCCGGATTACCTCGGACAGGTCCGCGCGCGCGCCGCGTAGGCCTCCCCTGGCGGCGGCCAGGGCGAGCTCGGGATCGAGCAGGTAGGACTCCCCGCGCTCCTCGTCGGTCCAGAGATCGCTGGCCGAGGCGGCCATGCCTCCGCCCCCGACGTGCACCGGGCTGAGCAGGCGCAGGACGTGTGGTGCAGCGCCGCTCAAGCCAGGGCCTCCTCGAGGAGCTTCCCGGGCACGGCGACCGTCAGGCAGCGGCCGTCCCGCCAGACGTCGTGGTCGAGGCCGGGCCACGCCCCGGCGCCGGCCACCTTCACCGTTTTGCCGGGGCGCGGGTCGACCGCGGCCGGGACGAGGGCTCCCTCGGAGAGCATGCGCACCCGGCCGCGCCGCGAGGCCGTGCCCCGCGCCGAGGTGCTCCAGCCGCCGCGATCGAGCAGCAGGTGCAGGCCGTCCAGGGCGCCGTCCTGCACGTCTTTCTCGGTGGGCAGCCAGGCCGACAGGGTGAGCCTGGCGCCCTCGCCGATCTCGGGCGGCTCGAGCCATCGCCGCTCGAGCACGCGGAAGGCTCCGCCGCCGGTGCTGCGGCGTGCGCCGAGGCCGGACAGCCCCAGCAGCTCGAGCGCCGCCGACATCGCGGGCTCGTCCTCCTCCCCGACCTCGGCGAGGACCGCGAAGCCGCCGCGCCCCGTCGGTTGCCAGCCCTCGCGGGGGCGCAGCCCTCCCTCAGTGGGGCGCCCGCTCACGCGGTCGAGGCAGGCCGCCGCTCCCTGCGCGGGCACGGCCAGCCAGCGCTCCGAGGTGTCCACCAGGCCGGGCGCGGAGCGGCGGTCGCGGGGCGGCGCCCAGGCGAAGCTCGTGAGCAGGCGCTCGCCGTGTCCCCTGTAGCGCGCGCTCGCCGGGCCCTCTCCCCCGAGCAGCTCGGGCTCGCACCAGAGCAGCCGCGCCTCCGACCTGCGCCCGCGCCGGGGGGCCAGCTCGGCTGGAAAGGGCAGGAGGAGGCTGCGGCGGCCGCCTCTCCCCGCCACCCAGGGCAGCCCCGAGGAGAGCCGGTAGGGAGGCTCCTCGGCCACGGCAGCGGCATCGGCCCCGGAGATCTCCGACCACGTGGAGACCAGCGCGGCCGAGAGGGTGTCGGAGCGCGGCAGGAGACCCGAGAGGGCTCCGCCTCCGATGCACACGCTGCCCCGCGGGGCGCAGAAGTAGGCGCGAAGACGCGTCAAGGATCTCTCACGCCTTGGGGGAGGTCCAGGGGAGGGTGAGCCCTTCGAGGCCGGCGGCCTCCGGGCCCTCCGACCAGGCGCCCTCGCCGCCGCCGCCATCGCGCAGGGCCGCCACGTCGAAGCGGCGCACCAGCTCGAGCTTGGCGCTCACCGCGCCGTAGCCGCGGCTCCCGTGGCCGCCGAGGGAGTCCTGCGTGAGCAGCTCCACGCCGTCCAAGAGGTTTCGAAGGAGCCAGCCCGGGTCGTCTCCTTCGTAGACGCCGAGCACCAGCTCGAGGCCGAAGCGTGCTCCCGCCGGGACGCGCTCGAGGGTGCGCGGCGTGGCGCCCGCGGTCAGCCGGTCGAGGGCGATCTCGGCCTTCACCTCGGCGTAGGGGAGGTCCAGGTAACGCCAGGAGGAGATCTCCTGCGCGTTGAGGAGGCGCCCGTCGCGCACGGTGAGCCTGCCCGGCGGCAGGGGACCGGCCGACGCCCTGGCGCGCACCTCCGCGGGGAGCCCGAAGAGCACGCAGACCGCGCAGTCCGTCGCACCGCAGCGGCAAGGGGGAGCGCGCCACTCGTCGCCCTCCTTTCGGACCTCGAAGCCCTTCGCGCAGCCGGCCCGCTCGAGCAGGCTCCGCAGGCGCCCCTTCAGGCTGGAGCCGGGGAGGTAGGGCGCGCCCTCGCGGCCCTCGCGGACCATGCCCCGTTCGGCGCCCACGACGTTGGCGGGCGCTCCCCGGCCTATGTGCAGGCCGGTCGTCGCGGTCAGGCTCCCGCTCAGCAGGACCTTGGCCTCGAGGCGCGGCATGGTGGTCGTCTCAGCCATGATCTCCTCCTCCCTACTCGGGGCGGGCGTGGCGGTGGTGGTAGGCGACTACCGCCTCCACGAAGTCGAGCACCGAAGCGAGCTGGTGCGGCCTCGCCTTCGACAGCAAAACGTCGAGGACCGCCCGCATGGCGTCGAGCCCGCGGCTGCCTGGGTGGCTGGCCAGCCAGGCCAGGCGGGGGCGCAGCAGGTGAAGCCTGTTTAAGACTGCCTTCTCGGGCTCGGAGCTCAGGCGCGCTGCTGCGACGGCCTGCTCGACCGGGCGCAGGTGCTGCACCGGCACCCTGGCGAGCTTCCGCGCCACCTTCTCGGCCTCGTCCACCAAGCGGCGGCCGTTGCCTTCGAGGATCGCGGTGACGGCCTCGTCGGCGAGGCGGAAGGCGGGCTCGCCCTGCTGCCCTCGAGGGTCGCGGCCGCGTCCCTCGGGGCGCCCGCGCCCGTCGCCGCGTCCCTTGCCGCGGCCGGGGCCGCGCCCGCGGTCGCCTCGTCCCCTGTCGCGGTTGTCGTCGCCCCTTGGGCCCTGGTGCCCTTGCCTAGCCATCGTGGCCTCCCTTCTTCTTCGTCTTCTTCTTCGGGGCCGCCTTCGGGGCCGCCTCGAAGGGGCGTACTCCGAACACTGCTTCGTAGTCGCTGCGGGCGAGGTGGCGCAAACGCCGGCTCCGCGCCAGCGAGATCCGGCGATCGAGGCCGGCGGCGACCTCCTCGACCGCGTCACCGCTCCCCGCGGCCGAGCCGGCGATCTCCACCCGCTGCCAGGCGAAGCCCAGCCCCGCGTCCTCCCCCGCGTCCATCCACTCGGCGTCGAGCCTCTCGAGGGCGAGGAGCACGCGGTCGAGCACCTCCGGCTGCTCCGGCACGATCAGCCACGCCCGCCTGCGGCCCTCGCCGAGCACCGCCGAGCCTGGCACGCCCAGCTCCTTCGCCGCCGTTGCGGCCGCGGCGGCCGCGTAGGAGGGCGTTTCGCCTGCGAAACGCCCCGCCGATTCGATGGGGCCGCTCCTCGATCGCGCTGCCACACCCAGCAACGCCAGGGGGATGCTCTTGCCGGCGCCGGCGAAGGTGTCGGCCTCGGGCAGCTCTCCCTCGTCTCCGGCGATGGCGGCCCCGAGCGCCGCGGCCATCGCGCCCGACGCCCTGCAGCGTTCGGCGAGGTTGCACTGCTCCCCGGGCGCGGGGAGCTCTCTCAGGTGTGTGTCAGCGGCCGCGGCGAACACCTCTGCGGCGAGCAGGGCGTCGGCGGGCGAGCGTCGCAGCCCTTCCTGGATCTCGGTCAGGAGGCCGCGGGCAGCCACGGCCTGCTTCGAGCGTGACGCGGCGGGCGGGGGCTCCGCGGAGGCCGAGCCGCCCAGCGCCGGGCGCAGCAGCTCGGTCCCGAGGCGGGCCGCCGCGGCGACCACGTGGTCTCCCGGGTAGAAGGGGCGCCTCCAGCGCAGGGCCCAGCCGAGGAAGCCGTCGCGCCCCGGCTTCTCCGGGAGGAGCCCCTCGAAGGCCTCCATGCCGAAGCGCGCGGTCACGGCCGCCTCAGGGTCGCTCGCGAGCTCACCGGCGCCGAGGATGGGGGCGAGGCGGTGCAGCAGGTCGCGCTCGACCCGCTGCCCGGCGGCCGCCCGCAGGACCGGGCCGAGCGGGTGCATCATGGCCGCTACCGAGAGCTCGGCCAGGCGGCGGCGGCGTGCGGAGGGGCCGGCGCTCATGGTGCCTCCTCCAGCTCGACGCGCCCAAGCCCGGAGGTAGTTCCCTTGCCGACGCCGAGCACGGCGGCCGCGCGGAGGGCGCCCAGTAGCTCCGGGGGTGCGTGTTCGGCGTGGAGCTCGCCCACGTGGCCGTCGAGCGGGTACCAGCGCTGCTGTCGGGAGCTCCAGCGCCCGAGGCTCACTCGGGCCAGGTCCTCGCGGGGCTCCGGGCGCTCGGCCTTCGTACCCGCGTCGCGCGTGACTCGGGGCGACGGGAGCTCGCAGGGAGCGCTCTCGTCACCGGCCGCGCCGGCCAGACGGCGGAGGCGCTCGGCGGCGGCGGCGGCCAGCGAGCCGAGGGTGGGCTTCTCGAGCTCTCCTCGACGCCGGGCCAGTCGGAGGGGAGTCTCGACTCTCAGAGTGAAACGAGCACCGCTCAAAGCGGGCGACTCCTCCCCGCGCGGGGGCACGTCGTAGACCTCGGCCAGGACGAAGGGCGCCCGCGCCGGCCCAAGCCCCCGCCAGGCCAGCAGCTCGACGGCCGAGGCGATGGCTCGCGAGTCAGCTGTCGTGGCGCCGAACAGGGTGATGCCGAAGCACAGCGTGTCTCCGGCCCGCAGCCGCATCGCCTCGGGCCTTCCGGTCGTGCCGAGGCGCAGCGCAGGCGCGAGGAGTCGCCACGGCCGGGGGGCGTCGGCCGCTCCGCGCCGGGACTCCGCGAAGAGGGCAGCGAAGGCCGCGCCGTCATCGGCCCGAGCCAGCGCCGCTCCGAGGGCTCCGCGCAGGAGCGGGCCGACAAAGCCCGGCAGGGTCACACCGGAGCGGGCCTTCAGATCGAAGGAGAGGGAGCGGACCGGGAGGCGGTCCAGCATCGTTTGCAGAGAAGCTCTCACGGGCCGCGGCATCTTCGGTGCGGGCGCGGTGGCGTGTCAATTCGGGCGGGGAACTTAGCTGCCGATGGGCACCGGCGCCCGCCGCGAGCCCCAACGCCCCGGCGCCTCGTCGAAGCGGCCGGCGATCCGTGTGCCGCACCGAGAGCACGCAGCGTCTTCAAGCTCCCAGGCGAGGATCTCGTACCAGTCACGCACGATCACGGGGTGGCCGCAGCCTGGGCAGGAGGTCGTGTCGCCCTCCCGGTCGCGCACGTTGCCGGTGTAGACGTAACGGAGCCCGTGCTCGGTAGCGATGCGCCTCGCCCGGGACAGGGTCGAGGCCGGCGTGCGTGGCAGGTCGCGCATCTTGAAGTCGGGGTGGAAGGCCGAGAGGTGGAGAGGCACGTCGGGCCCGAGCTTCTCCGCGTGCCAGGCGGCGA
>CAZQPP010000369.1:0-8384 GCA_964594295.1 uncultured Myxococcales bacterium
CTGGTGTGTGCAATTCCACCCCGAGATGGACGCCTCGGCCATCAAGGTCTACATCACCGACCGCGCCGACCTCATCGCCTCCGAGGGCCTCGACGTCGACGCGCTGGTCGCGGGCCTGAGGGACTCGGATCACGGCGAGAGGCTCCTGCGACGATTCGGCGAGATCTGCCGGGAGGAGGGATGACGATGGGCGCGCGACCTCCAATCGACGGCGCGACGGTGCTCCTCACCGGCGCATCCTCCGGAATCGGCCTCGAGCTCGCCCGCCAGCTGGCGCCGCGGGCCGGGGGCATCGTGCTGGTGGCGCGCCGGGTCGACCGCCTCGAGGCGCTGCGCTCGGAGCTGCTCGCCGCGCGGCCGGAGCTCAAGGTGTGGGTGCGCCCCTGCGACCTCGTCGACGCGGCGGCCGTGGACGCCCTCACGGGCGGCCTCGCGGACGACGTGGGCGCGGTCGACGTGCTCATCAACAACGCCGGCGTCGGGGACTTCGCCTTCCTCGAGAGCGCCGACTGGGCGAAGCTGCACCGCATGTTGGAGCTGAACGTCAGGGCCCTCGCCCAGCTCACCTACGCGCTGCTCCCCAAGATGATCGAGCGCGGTCGCGGAGGGGTCTTGAACGTGAGCTCGGGCCTCGGGCTGGTGCCCATGCCCATGCTGGCGGTCTACTCCGGAACCAAGCACTTCGTCACCGGTCTCACCGAGGCGCTGAGGGCGGAGCTCAGCGGGACGGGCGTGGTCGTGAGCCAGGTCTGCCCCGGTCCGGTCAAGACCGAGTTCCTGGATGTGGCGGGGAACCCGACGGGTCACAATGTGCCGGGCCTGGTGGAGATCAGCGCCAGGCAGTGCGCCCGCGACGCCCTTCGCGGCTTCGGGCGGGGCAGGGCGCTCATAGTGCCCGGCCGGGTGCTGCCGCTGTTCCTCTGGCTCGGTCGCCTGACCGCCCGGCCGATCCTGCGGCGTGTCTACGGCTTGTTCGCGCGATTCTTCAGGGCCAGGAGCGGTTGACACCGGCGTCTCTCGACCGGAGAATCAAGCTGGAATCCATCGCTGGCTGCGACAGCCGAGGTAGGCGCCCCGGCGGTGGACCGGAGGGACGCTTTTCAGACCGTGAGCCAGGAAGAGAACAAGCAAGCTGCGCAGCCAGAGCAGCGGGACGAGGGCAAGGCGAGAGCTCCTGAGCACTCGCACCAGTGGAAGAACCTCGCCACCGCCCTCGACGGTGCCATCCGGGGTGTCTCCGCGGGCGGATCCCCTTCGCCGTCGGTTCTCGAACGCGTGGTGGAGCTGTGGAAGGCCGTGGCCGGCCTGCCGGTGACCCTCTCGGCCACGAAGCTGGTCGTCGGCGGCCAGACGGTGCTCGAGACCAGCGACAAGGAGGGGCGCTGGCTCCTGCCGGCCTACGCCGCCGGCGTGCGGAGCCTCTGCGGAGGGGCCGGCCTCTCCGCCGAGAGAGTGAGGAGCCTCGTCGAGCAGCTCGGAGGCGCCGATCTGAGCGCGGACGGGGTCGACGCCCTCCACGGGTGGCTCTGGGCCGGCGGTGCGGTCGGCATTGAGGTCGATCTCGTCGCTCCGTGGACCGAGCAAGTAGACCGCGTCGCCCCACCCGACCCCGGCCCGTGGCTGCGGCGAGCCGCCACCCAGCTGGAGCAGAGCTGGGCCGGGGCTCCTGCCGTCTCGCCGGGCCTCAACCTCACCGCGATCGCCGAGGCGCAGCAGGCCGTCGTGGACGAGCTCTCCGCCGATCTCTACGACGACGCCTTTGCCCTCGGCGACATGCTGCGCGACGAGCTGCGTGAGCGCTGCGACGAGTCGGAGCCGTGGGACTCGATGATGGCCGAGGCCGTGCTTCGCTACGAGGCTCTCCAGGGCGCCATGGCCCCAGCCGCCGTGGCGGAGATGCTCCTCGAGCGCCTCTCGGAGGGTGCGGACGCTGCCCTGCTCGAGACCCTGGCCCGCATCACCGGCGCCGGCGACCAGCACTCGCGGCAGGTGCTCGCGGTCATGCTCGAAGCCGACCTCGGCCGGAGCCTCGCCGACGGTCTCGACGCGAGCGACGACTCCGTGCTGCAGCCGGTCGCCCGCCTGGTCACCCACGTCCCTCCCACGGTCGCCCGCCCCCTCTTTCATCGCCTCCTCGAGCGCGCAGGGCGCCAGCAGGCGGTCTTCCGCTTGCTCTCGAACCTCGTACAGAGCGTGGGCCTCGTCTGGCTCAGGAAGCACATCGACGAGGCGCGGCTGAGCGACCAGGCTGCCCAGGCCTACGTCCGCATCGTCTTGCAGCGAAAGGCGACGATGGATCTGCTGACCTCGGTCCTCGACTCGGTCTCGGAGTCGGCCCGAGTGGCGATCATCGCGGCCCTCCCCAAGCCCATCGTGCTCAAGATGGAGGCCTACCTGCGGAAGCTGCTCGTCGAGGCGAGCCCCGGCGCGGCGTCGAGGCTCATCAAGGCCATCACCGCGCTGAACCACCCCGAGGCCGCGCGCTGGCTCGCCGAGACCATGTACCTCGGCGAGGGCAAGGGATGGAGCACGATAGACCTCCAGCACGTCTGCGACAGCGTCGTCGCGCAGGGCCTCGGTGAGGGCTTCCTCGTCCCGCTCGTGCGGACGCGCAGCTCCGGGTCGGAGCTCCGCCTCGTCGCGCTGCGCTCCCTGTTCAGGGACCCCGATCTGCTCGAGAAGGCCGTGGCTCGGCGCGCGGGTGAGCTCGTCGACCCGCCCGAGGTCAAGAAGGCCCTCGCCAAAGCTCGAGAGCACCTCGCGAGGGTGAAGTGATGACCGGCACCGCCGCGAGCGTGAAGGCCACGAGCGCCATCGTCGACCGTCTCTTCTTGCTGATACGCACCGCCGGCACACACGGCGAAGCGCACCCGAGCTCGCAGAAGTCGGCCCAGCGCTTCTGCGAGGCCGTCGCGGAGGCCGGTCCGCCCTTCACCCTCCAGCTCTGCGAGGAGGTCCTGTTTCGGGATCGCCAGCTCGTGCCGCTCAGCGTCGAGGACTACCTCCGCTTCGTCGAGGTGGCCGCGAACCTGGCCAAGGCCTCCATCCGCGAGCTGAGCGTCAAGGCCGCGCCGTCGACCGAGGCGGCGCTTCAGCTCGCCGTGGCGTTGGTGGCGGCAGGTCACGGGAGCAAGGAGGAGATCGCGGGGCTCAGCGTGCCCGGCCTGTCGTGGCGCTCCACGTGCTCGCAGGGTGAGGGTCTCGGCGCCTCGGCGCTGGCGGTCCGCCACGTCCAGCTCGCCGCGGCGAGGTGCCGGCCGTGCTTCGTGCCGCCCAACGCTCCGTGGGCGTGGGAGGCCGCGGGGACTACCGTCAGGCACATGGAGCGAGCCTGTCAGTCGGACAAGGTGGGCACGGCGAGCGCTCTGGCCCTGCTCGGCGGGCGGTGGGTGCCGCCGCGCCGGGCTCTCTCGGCGTGCTGGATGGCGGTCGGGGTCATGACCGACCTCGGCGTGCGCCGGGCCGTGCGTCGCGCGGTTGCGCACGCGGCCTTCGCGCTCTCCGCGGCCGGCCTGGCCGAGACCGGCGGGCACCCCCTGCCGGAGGCCGCCAGGCTACTGGCGAAGCGAATGCTCTCCGCTCCCCCGCCGGCGCGTGGAGGGCTCGACGGCCACCGCCACCGGACCACCGCGCTCGTCGCCTCCATGGCCGAGCACGCGGATGACCCCAAAGCCTGGCACCCCGCGATGCAGCTCGTGCAGCTAACCTACGAGCTCGAGCTGAGGCGCAGGCCCGCCACGATCGACGCCGACTTCACCCACGTCGACCTCCTCACCCACGCCACCGCCGAGATGGGAAAGCTCTACAACCCGGTGTGGGTGCAGCTCCTGATCCACCACCTGGGCCCGGCCCCGGCGGGCACCCACGTGCGCCTCCCCGACGGGCGCATCGGGGTGGCCGTGGGCAAGGGCATCACGGGCGATCCGTGGCGACCCTCCGTGGTGGTCGACGGCGAGCTGGAGCAGGTGGCCATGCCGGTCGCGATGGTTACGCCGCTGGTGCGATACCGGTAGACGGGCCTCAGCCCGCGAGTCCGAGGCGTTCCTCTATCTCCGCCCAGAGCTGGCGGTAGGCGCGGGCCGCGACCGAGCGGTGGGCGTAGGTCTCGAGGGGAGCGCGGTGCAGCCCCATCCTCTCGACGTCGCTGGAGGAGGGCACCGCCGCGGAGAGCACCTTGAAGGGCTCGGCCGGTGGGGCGGCGCAGAGATCTCTGTGGAGGCGCTTGCGGCGGTCCACCATGCACCAGAAGGGCAGCACCTCGAGGTGCCTGGTCTTCAGCCCCGCGAGGGCCTTGCCGAGCTGCTCGAGGGTGCGCACCGAGAGCACGGTGGGGATGCTGGGGACGAGCAGGGCGTCGGCCGCGCGGAACACGCTCTCGGAGACGAGCGAGATGCTCGGCGGGCAGTCGAGGAAGACGAGGTCGTACTCGTCCGCGAAGGGCTCGATCAGCCGCTGCAGCCGGCCGGTGGGCTTCTTGGTGCCGTCGAGCTCGAGGTCCATGTGGCGGTAGGAGAAGTCGGCCGGCAGCAGGTCGAGGCCTTCGAAGTCGGTGCCGCGCACCAGCGCGCCGAGGGGGGTCTTGCCCTTGACCAGCTTGCGCGCGCCGCCTTTCACCTTGGGCTTGATGCGGTAGTAGAAGGTCGCCGCGCCCTGGGGGTCGAGGTCCCAGATCAAGGTCTGCAGCCCGCGCGCCGCCGCGAGGTAGGAGAGGTTGACGGCGCTGGCGGTCTTCCCCACGCCGCCCTTGATGTTGTAGGTCGCGAGCACCAACATCAGGCGCCGCCTCCGAAGAGCTTCGCGAAGCGAGCTCGGTTCTTCTCCGAGGAGAAGGCCCTGAAGCGCTCGGCGAAGCGCTCGCGCTCGGCTTGCTGCCGCCGGGCGAGGAGCTGCACGAGGCGGCCCATGGCGAGCAGCGTCTCGGCCGGAGTGTCGCCGCCGGCCGCCATCTGCCTCGCGAAGTCGGTCAGGGCGTCCTGCTGGACCTCGAGGTCGTTGAAGTCGCCGAGGTTGTCCTGGAGCACCTTGAGGTCCGAGATGGTCTTCTTGATGAGCTTCGAGGGGTAGAGCTCCGCGAAGAAGGTGATCAGGTAGCGCAGCTTCTTGCACTCGATGCGCAGATCGTGGAGCGCCTCGGCCGGGGTGTCGGCCTTGATGGCGGAGCCGCGCTTGAGCACGCGCCTGAAGATCTTGTGTGTGCGCTCGGAGGCGAGCTCTCCGGCGGGACGCCTGGCGTTCGGCGGGGGCTCGACCCTCGGCTCCGCGCCCTCGAGCGCTTCACGCCACTCCGACTTGAAGCGCTCGAAGCGGCGTGACGAGAGCACGCGCAGGAGCTTGCGCTGCTCCTTGCGCTGGAGCGTTCGCAAGAAGCCCTCGAGGGGAGCGATGTGCTCCCTCGCGTCCTCGGGCAGGTCCGCCTCGTAGGCGGGCATCTTGAGGAGGTAGACGTCGAGGTCGCGCGTTGGACCCGTGGCCTTGCCGAGCCAGGACAGCTCGGGGCGGAAACGGGCGAGCATCTCTGTGGGCAGCACCCCCTTGATCTGTGACACCGCCGATCGGCTCTGCCGGACGGCCACGCGCAGCTGGTGAAGGAACTCGGAGTCGAGATCCTTGCGGGTGCCCTCTTCGTGCTGCTCCACGCGGTCGAGGAGGACGAGCAGGATGCGCCTCGTGGCCTCTCCGGCCAGCATGTCGGGTGAGAGCCCGAAGGGGAGCTTGGCCGCTTCGGCTCCGGGGTCGCGGCCGAGCGCCGCCACCGCGTGCTCGATCGTGCTTCCCTCGGCGCGGTGCACACCCTCCATGCCTTCGAGCGCAGATACCACGTCCGCGAGCTCGCGGTCGTAGCCGCGCACTCCCGTGACGAGGATCCCGGTCTCAAGGGCGTTGGCCTTGCCTCCGGCGGTCTCCGTGACCTCGGCGCGCACGATCTCGAGGCGGACCACCGTCTTCTCGAGGTCGTCGAGCACGCGCCTGCGCTGGCGCTGCGCTCGTACCGTGAGCACCGGCAGCAGGCGTCTCACCCAGGCTGCCCGTGAGACGGTGTCCCTCAGCTCTCCCTCCGGCAGGTCGCTCGCAAAGGCCAACCCCCTGCGTCCGTCCCAGGGGAGGCTCAGTTCCGTGTCCGGGCCCGAGAGGTGGAGCCGGGTCGGGCCGGCGCCGGTCTCCACGGCCAGGGACTTGCCCCTCGCGTAGAGGCGCCAGTCAACCGTGTCCCAGTAGGTGGCCTTGGAGCGCTCGCTGCCTGCCGCCGAGACCGTGTAGGCCTCGCTCAGGGCCGCGTCGATGTCTGCGGCGGCGGTGTCGGCGGCGCAACGGTACGCCGCCCGCGGCACCGGGGAGTGAGCACGTGACTGCAAGGGGTGTTCGCTACTTCTTCTTGCCCTTCTTCTTCTTCTTGCTGGCGCACTTGCACTTCTTCTTGTCGCCCTTCTTCTTCTTGTCGCCCTTCTTCTTCTCCGCCTTTGCCTTCTTGCCCTTCTTCTTCTTCTTGTCGTCTTTCTTCATGCTCTTCTTCTTCTTCTTTTTCTTCTTGGGTTTCTTTTCCGTCTCCGGGGGAACTTCGGGCAGGGGCTCGAGGGCCTCCGCGACAGCCTCCTCGGCGACCGCTGCCTCGGCCTGTTCGGCCTGCCGGCGCTTCAGCACGCGCTCTGCCGCCCGCCGCACTCTGATCGCCCGGTAGGCCCCGAAGCCGGGGATCGCGGTCAGCGTTTCGATGGTCGCGTCAGCCAGCTCCTCGGCCGAGCTGACGCCGGCATCTCGCAGCTTGGCGGCGGTCGCCTCTCCGATACCCGGGACATCTGTGAGCAACACCATCCCCATCACGAGCTCCTGAGCGTGCGGTCTGGTATCGGGATAACGTGGGAGGGGCGCGGTGGCAAGTCTTGAGCGCGTACCGGCCCGTTCGTCAGGTCAGGGGCTGACCTCCTCGAGCACCTGCAAGAAGCGGTCGTAGCCCAGGGCCGGCCAGCTCTCGGCCCTGATCGCGCCCTCCGAGCGCGAGATCAACGACACCTTGTGCGCCGTGGAGACGTTCGGCGCTTTGTAGATGTCCATGAAGTCGTAGGGGCCGAGCAGGGCGTAGTGAGACAGGAAGCTCACCTCCGGGCAGGCGGCCTTCACCTTGTCGAGCCAGGCTTTGCCCATGGCTCGGCGGCCGCTCGCGTCGTGAAGGGCCTCGGGGCCCAGCTTTGTCATCAGGACGAAGGTCGGCATGGTCGTTCCTCCAAGGTGCCAGGTGATAAGTATAGGCCCCCGACCCCGTTCCGGACCAGCCATGCGCCCGCTAGCAACCATCATATCGCTCCTTCTCCTCGCAGCCCCGCCCGCGGCCGAAGCCGCCGTGGTCATGGTGGAGGTCACCGCCGACAACTCCATCATCGACGTGTCGAGCGAGCACAGCTTCAACATGGGCGCGGTCAGCTCTCTGAGGTTGAAGTCCTTCCAGCACCACCTGCTGTTGGACTTCGACACCGAGCCCGTCGAGGGTCTGACGGTCCTGTCCGCCCGTCTCCGCGCTACCCCCAACGCCTCCCGGCTCAAGCGGGTCACCATCTCCACGGTGCAGGCGGATTGGGGCGAGGGCAGCTCGACCACCTTCGGGACGAGCGAGGGCGGCTCCACCTTCCTGCACGCCCGCCACTCCTCCGATCCGGCGAAGGCCGAGAGCTGGGCGTGGCCCGGAAGCGACTTCAGCGACGTGGTCTACGGCAACGGCTTCTCTTTGACCGGTGAGTCATCGAGCGAGGTCTCGGACGGTACCTACCTCTGGGAGGTCCCGCCGGCGCTGATAGAGGCCGTCGCCATCGGCGCCTCCTTCGGGCTGGCCGTGTTCGAGTCCGACCACGACGTCTCGAGGAACCCCACCGTGTTCTCGAAGGAGAGCGGCTCGCCGCCCTACCTGGAGGTGGAGCTCGGCCCGCCGGTGGACGCGCCGCCTGCGCCCTCCGGCCTCAGCGAGCGCGCGGATCTGGCGGAACGCGGCGAGGCGGTGCTCGAGCTCGAGGTGCCCGAGCGTGCCTTCGCCTACGACGTGACCGTGGCCGGCAACCCGCTGCCCCGATACCAGATCCCCTTCGCCGCGGCCGCGGGGAGCCGCCAGCAGATCCGCATCCGAGACCTGCTCGGGCCCGGTGAGAGCGCCGCGGTAGAGGTCGTGGCGATCTCCCGCTCGGGGGCACGCAGCGAGCCCGCGAGCTTCCAGGTCACCGCCTCGGAGCGCGCCGCCATGCCCGCGGGCGACTTCGTGCCGAGCCCGCCGCCGCAGGGCGGGGCCAAGCTCGAGGAGGGCGGCCTGCTGGTGTGGGCGGCGCCCGAGACCGACCGTATCCGCCCCGACGGCAGCATCGGAGACGGCGCTCCTGCCGGCTACGCGACGGCGAACGGCCGCT
>CAZQPP010000370.1:0-8369 GCA_964594295.1 uncultured Myxococcales bacterium
CTGTTTGCCGCCGTCGCTAGAAGATCGAGGTCTGGCAGACGGGCGGCGTGAAATCGAGGCGATACGCGTTGAAGCGCGCCCCGATGCAGACCGAAGGGTTGCCGAAGCCGTCGTCGCAGGCCGCGTTCAGGCCGCCGGGGCTGAAGGCACGCAGCAGCTTGAGGAGGTTCTGGTACTTCGCGTTGCAGCCGGGGCAGGGGTTCGAAGACGAGCTCTCGACGAAGTCGGGGTCGAGCTCGCCGCAGGCGTCGGCGTGGTCTTCCATGTTCGGGAGGGTGCAGGTGCAGATCTTGCCGATGGCGGCCTGGGGCATGCCGCCGGTGATGACGTCCCCGTCCTTGATCTCTCCGCAGTCGGGCGTCATCCGAGCGGTCAGGATGACCTCGGTGATCGGGATGGCGTGCTTTGGAGTTCGGGTCGTCGAGCAGTTCTTCGGGTGGGTCTCGTCGCCAGCGTAGATGTTGATGCTCGTCTTCTCGGAGTCCTTGAAGTTGCAGCCCTCGAGGGGGAGGATCACCGACACCTCGGTGGCCGGGAGCAGGCACATCTCACCGGTGGCCTGCTGCCTCGCCGCGTTCAGCGCGACGAAGTGGACCTTGTCCCCGACGATCTCCTTGACGCGGAACATGACGTTCAGCTCGTGGCGCTCGATGTCGGCCACCCACAGGTTGTTGAGCACGTCGACGAGCGGGTGGGCGGGGTTGCTGTCGATGGAGGTCAGCGCGAGCACGTCGAAGCGGTAGTAGGTGCCGGGGACCAGGCAATCACGGCAGGAGCCGGCGGCCGCCGCGTCGCCACCAGGGTCGGCCTCCGGAGTGCTGCCGGAGTCGGAGGCATCGGCGCTCGCTCCACCGCCGACACCCGGAGGCATCTTGTTGAGGGAGCGGTCGACCTCGTTCTCACAGGCAGGCGTGGCGAGGGAGAGCAGGAGCGCAGCGGCGAAGAGCCGCGCGGCGATTGCAGCGGCGCGCATGGGACCTCGGAGCCTGAGACGTGGGGAAGCCTTGAAGGAGCGCGCATCCTAGCGAAACCCGGCGCGCGCGCAATCGAGGATCCGGGGTGCCGTTGTTGGGGCAGGCAAGACGCGGAGGTGCAGGGGCGCAAGCACGCAGATGTTGGGGGAGCTTGCGCGCCGGGGCGGCTTCGGCAAGGATGCCGCCTCCACTCGGGACTCGCGAGAGACTAGATGCATCAGGGAATGCGCGCCGCGGCGCGCCAGAACACCGGCCGGATCTCCGTCGCGCTGGGGGCAGCGCTGATGCTCTGCGGCGGATTTCTGCCCCGCCCGGCGGCCGCGGCCGGCCTCTACCTGCCGGACAACGGTGTGCGCGCGCAGATGCGCGGCGGCGCCTTCGCCACCCGCGCGGACGATCTCACGGCGGTGCACCACAACCCGGCGGGGCTGGCCAAGCTCAGGGGCACCCACATCCTCTACAACCACACCCTGTTGTGGCATGGGACCACCTTCACACGCGCGCCGAGCGTGGTCCCCCAGAGCATCGCCTCGGACAAGGGCCTCGACTCCTTTGCTCCCGTGCACAACGAGTCGCCCCTCTTCCCCATCGGCGCATTCCTCGCGGCGGGGACGGACTTTGGTCTCGAGGACTGGACCTTCGCGGTCGCCGGCCACGGCCCCAACGCCTTCGGCAAGAGCAGCTACCCCGAGGGCGGCGGTCAGCGCTGGCTGCTCACCGAGCTCGACTCCGTGCTCCTCTACCTGAGCGCAGCGGCCGCGTGGCGTCATGAGGACAAGCTGGGCGTCGGCCTCACCCTGTCCTACGTGACCATGCCGTGGACCCGCTACCACCTCATCAACGACGGCATCAGCGGCAACCAGCTCAACCCCTACTCCAGCAGCTCCGAGATCCTCGCCAAGCTCGAGGTCTCGGACCCCTTCGCTTGGACCGCGGCCGTCGGCGCCTGGTACCGCCCCTGGTCCTTCCTGGAGCTCGCCTTCTCGGGGAGCGTGGTGCCCGTCAAGCTCGACGCGAGCGGCGACATCACCATCCACAACGTCGTGGGTGGCACGAACTTCGACGACGAGCAGCTCATGCTCCCGAACTCCAGCGCCGCCCTCGACATGACCCTGCCGGTGGTGCTGCGCGCCGGCCTCCGCTACATCCACGAGAGTGAGGGGCGAGAGATCTTCGACGTGGAGCTCGACGTGGTCTACGAGGGCTGGTCTTCGATCGACGCCTTCAACATCGACCTCGAAGGGCAGATCAACCTGTACGGCCTGACCGACCTGCCCGACGTGGTCATCGACAAGAAGTGGAGGGACACGCTCAGCGTCCGCCTCGGCGGCACCTACAACGTCTTGGAGGACCTGCTCAGCGTCTCGGCCGGGGGCTTCTGGGAGCAGGGGGCCACGCCGGAGGCCTACAGCCACCTTGACTTCATGTCTTTCGACCGCCTCGGCGTAGGTGGCGGCGTCGAGGTGAGGCGCTGGGGTTTCCGCTTCAGCCTCGCCTACCTCCACATCTTCCAGGAGGATCGTGAGGTCAGCGAGGAGTACGCGAAGGTCTTCCAGGTGCGCCCCGTCAGCCCGTGCCCCGGCTCCTGCTCCGGCTTCGTGGGCGTCCCGGCCAACGCCGGCAAGTTCGAGTCCTCCTTCGACAGCCTCTCGGCCGGGGTGGAGTACAGGTTCTAGGCAAGGGGAGGCTGCCAAAAACCACCGCAGCCTGCCGCGCCGGGGCACGGCAGGCTGCAGTTCAGCTCAGCACCATCCACGGGGTGGGAGTACCCCGTGGATCACTCGGAGGAGTCTGTAGTCTCAGGGGTAGGAAGAAGCGGGACGGCCTTCTCGAACAGGTATTGGAACTCGAGGCGCTCCGGATCCTGCTCGTGGGCGCCCTTGACGAGGGTCTCGATGATGTCGGTGTGGGCCTTGTCCCCGTAGGGGCTCTGCTTCAGGATCTCGGCGAAGGCGGCCATGGCGGCGGCCCAGCGGAAGTCGGCGTCGGCATCTCCAAGCTCGCCGACGTCGCCCTGGGCCACGGTCGCGTTGACCTCGTGGGCCGGGGTGGTCTCGATGGCGCCGATGTCCTTGTAGCGGATGCGGACGATGGCGAGGTCGCCGGGCTCGGTGGTGAGCTCGTCTTCGAATGCGTCGCCGTCGTCGATCTCCGGGGCGCCTTCGGCGGTGGGGATCTCGTCGCCCTCGAGCACGAGCTCGTAGAGGGCGGTCACGGTGTGGCCGGCGCCGATCTCACCCGCGTCGACCGTGTCGTCGCGGAAGAGGTGGTCGGCGATGGCCCGGTTCTCGTAGCCGAGCAGGCGGTAGGCGATGACCTTGGCGGGGTTGAATTCGACCTGGATCTTCATGTCCTGGGCGATGCGGAAGATGGTCGAGAGCATGCGATCGTGGGCGTAGCTGACGGCCTGGTCCTCGTCGCTGATCACCGCGTAGACGCCGTTTCCTGCGTTGCTGATCTTCTCCATCATCTCGTCGCGGAGGTTGCCGGTGCCGAAGCCGATGACCGTCAGGGTGATCCCGGTCTTGCGCTTCTCGATGATGAGCTCCAAGAGCGCGTTCGTGTCCGAGATGCCCACGTTGAAGTCTCCGTCGGAGCAGAGGATCACGTGGTTGATGCCGCCGTCGATGTAGCCTGCCTCGGCCTGCTCGTATGCGAGGTTGATGCCTGCCGCGCCGGCGGTGGAGCCGCCTGCCTTGAAGTCGTTGATGACGTCCTCGATCTTCTTGCGCTCGCTGACTGGCGTCGGCTCGAGGCGGACGCCGGTCGAGCCGGCGTAGGTGACGATCGACACCGTGTCGGTCGGAGAGAGCACGTCGAGGGTCTCGGTGAGGACCTTCTGGACGAGGGGGAGCTTGGCTGGTCCGCTCATGCTACCCGACACGTCGATCAGGAAGACGAGGTTGGCGGGCTTGCGCTCCTCGGGGGGCTGGTCCTTGCCGCGGATGCCGACGCGCATGAGGGTGGTCTCGGCGCGGAAGGGGCTCTTGGCCGCCGACAGGGTGATGGAGAAGGGCGTCTCGCTGTCGTGGGCGGGGGCCTCGTAGGCGTAAGGGAAGTAGTTGACGAACTCCTCCAAGCGCACGCTGGCGGGCTGCGGCAGGTAGCCGTTGTTCACGTCGCGGCGGAAGATGTCGTAGCTCGCCGTGTCCACGTCGGCCGCGAAGGTGGAGAGCGGGTCGTGGGCGGTCACGGTGAAGGGGTTCGTGCCCACGGGCTCGTACTGATCTCCCTCGTTGGGGTCGGGGGCGTCGGGGTCATCGGGATCCACCGGCTCGCCGGAAGGAGCACCGTGATAGCCCTCGTCCATGTCGGCCATGCCGGTCGCCCGTCCGGCGGACTGGGGTGAGCCGGGCTGCGTGGGCCCTGCGCTGGTGTTCTTGGACTCACCCGAGGGCTCCATTTCGGAGGGGGCATAGGAGGTCTCTGCGCCACCTCCGGCGTTGCCGTCCTCGCTCGCGCCGGGCGGGGAGCCGCTGAGGCCGCTCTCGCCTCCCTCCGAGTCGGCGCCGCAGCCGAAGGCGAGCAACGCGAGGGTCAGAATCAAAGGGACAATGTAGCGTACGTTCATGACACTCCTCCGGGGGTGGCTGCGGCCGCTAGAGAAGCAGCAAGCGTGCCAGAGTGGCGTCGGGTGGGCCAGAGAAAAGGCAATTGACTGAGAAAACAGGCAGTTGCCTTGCCTGCGGCCGGCCGGGTGCGGACTCCCGATGCGCCGTGACGCCGCAAAGCCCTGACATTGCTGTCAACGGCGCGACATCAAGATCAGGTCGAATCGGTCGGATCGGGGACAGTCCCTAGTAGCGCAGCCCGAGCGAGCTCAGCACCTGCACGACAGGCTCGGTCTGGCCCTTGTCGATCAGGTTCGCGTGGGCCGCGAGGGCGCCGCCGGGGAGGAGGACGCTGGCGGTGAGGTGGGCCTCGAGGGTGCTCTCGAAGACGTAGCGCAGGTCGAGGTCGAGCTCGGTGCCGACCGAGGTCTCGCCGAGGGCGTTGTCGGCCTCGAGGGCGATGCCGTGGGCCGCGATGAGCGCCGGGGTGAAGGCGTGGCGGCCCTCGAGGGCGCGCCAGGCGATCTCCAGGTCCGCGAGGAGGAGCCCCGGCCGGGTGAGGTAGAACGCTCCGCTGTTGAAGAAGAGGCGCTCGTCGAGGTTGTCGTAGGTGTCGCGGATCTCGCTCTCCGAGAGCATCATGGTCTTCGAGCGGGACTTGCCCGAGAAGTAGAAGGCCCCGTTCTCGGTGTTCACTGAGCTCGCGTCGTCGGCGGAGAGAAGGAGCAGGTTCAGGGAGAAGGAGAGGGCGCTCGTGCTCAGAGAGGCCGAGAGCTGCCCGGCGTAGGCGACCTGGTCCTGATCCTCGCGGCCGAGGGCCTTCGCCTCGTGTGTGCCCGCCTGCAGGGCCGCGTCGGCCTCGAGCGTGATCGACCTCACAGTGCCGTCCATGGGCCAGCGCGCGGCGAAGTGTGCGAGCAAGGCGTAGACGTCGAGCTTCTGAGCGACGACGCGACGGTCCTCGAGGTGGTAGGCGCCGAGATCGAGGCTGTAGCAGCCCGTGAAGCTGATGTCGTAGCGCAGGGCGTAGAGCGTGGTGTCGTGGACGAAGTTGTTGCTCTCGAGGGGCACGCCCTCGGCGACGGGGTCCGGGATCTGGCCGACGATGAGGCTCACGTGGTGGGTGTGGTTTCGCCAGTAGAGGTCGGCCGCTCCGATCCAGTGGTCCACGAACAGGCCGGTCGGGTCGGTGAGGCGCTGGTAGCCGACCTTGAAGCCGAAGCCGGTGCTCTTGAAGTCGCCGGCGGCATAGATCTGGCGGTGCTTCATCAAGAAGACGTCCGAAGCCTGGGGGTCCTGCTGGTCGGCGTTGTTGCGGCTCCAGACGTTGAGGCCCACCTCGAGCTCGTACACGATGCTGAGCTCGTCGCTCAGGCCGAGGCGGAAGAAGGGCTTGAAGTAGGTGGCGGCGAAGCCCACGCTCTGGCCGCCGGGCTCGTAGGCGGCCTCCGTGCGGTCGAAGTCGCGATCGTTGCGGTAGACCACGATGCTCTGGAGGTCGACGATGAGATCCAAGGAGCGCTTGGGCTCGGCCGGGTGGCCGGATGCGGCGGCGGCCGGCGTTGGGGAGGCGAGGAGGGCGAGGAGGGTTAGGAATGCCGTGCTGCGCATGGTGACCACCTCAAAGCCCCGGGGCGGCGCCGTCGATGGTGCGCCCCTCTGCGTCCACGAAGTAGGTCCATGCCTCGGGCGCGTCACCCTCGAGGGGCGGCCGGAGCCGGAGGCTGTGCACCGCGTCGGGCTCGTCGGCCGTCGGGAACCAGAGCAGCAGCCGGCGCTCCGAGTCGAAGCTCGCGTAGCCGTCGGAGAGCCAAACGTAGAAGCCCTCCGGGTACTGGCGCGCGGGCACGAAGACCTCGGTGGGGGCGTCGGTCTCCTTGGACTCCATCTCGAGGACCATCTCCCCACGGGGGTCCGGCTTGCCCTTGTCGGGGTCGAAGTAGTGGTGCTCGGAGAAGAAGCGGACCCTCTTCGGCTTGCCGCTGAGCGCGCGCGCGTAGGGCCGCGAGTAGGCCGTGTCCGCGCGGGGCTCGCCGTCGGGGTCGATGACCGAGAAGTCCTCGTTGTTCCAGAGCTCACCGTAGAAGTAGTCGGCGTTGGCAGAGAAGCACCACTGCATGTGGGGCAGGTTGTGCTCCTCGAAGGCCTCGTAATAGTTGTCGAGGATCTCGGCGGCGACGGGGTAGGACTTCTCCTTCATCTGCGCCTTGAGGTCGTCCTCGGTGAGGCCTCGCAGGCGCGGGACGTTGTAGTTGAAGTAGGTCCCGAACTCGCCGAAGACGACCGGCGCGTTGCTGAGCGCGTAGTGGGACCACTCGATGCCCTCTCTGACCTTGTCCGAGAAGCTCTGGTGCTTGACCTGGTCCACGTGCTTGGTCCGCGGCTGCACGTTGAAGCCGATCTCCGGGTAGATGTCGGGGTACCAGTGTGGCGCGTAGACGACCTGCTCGAAGCGCTCGCCGGTCCTGGGGTCCTTGGGCCAGGTCATGAAGGACTCGTAGGGCTGGAAGCCGCCCGGGCCCTGGATGAGGCTCAGGCCCGCGCCGCGCTCGATCCAGAGCACCGCGCTCGGGTCCTTCTCCACGATGGCGCTGCCGACCTTCTCGTAGAAGGGCTGCAAGAAGAGCTCGTCGAAGCGGAAGTTGATGTCGAGCAGGGACATGGCGTCGACGCCGTCCATGCCGCGCTTCTTCTTCTCCTCGTCGCTGGAGTCGAAGGGCAGGAGGCTGAGACCGAAGATGACGTCCACGAGATCCTCGCCGATGGTCTTGTCGCTGCCCGCCGGCGTGTCCGGGAAGAGGTCCTTGATCGTCTGCTTGAGGGTCTCGTCGAGCTTGCCCTCGAAGTAGAGGGCGTCCACGAGCAGGGCGATGAAGAGGCCCGGCGGCTCGTTCATCAGGTCGTAGCCGATGACGTTTGGCTCGTCCTTGACCCTCTCTACGACCTGCATCCAGGAGTCGACGTAGTGGCGCTGCATGTAGCTCTGGATGCCCTCGCCCTCGTCCTTCTTCGCGTCCTCGATGGGCCACCCGTCCTCGTCCACGCGCCAGGCGGGCCAGACCTTGTCTCCGCCGAAGAAGGCCGAGACGCAGCGCTCCATGTCGACCGAGAAGCCCATGTTGATGCCCCACATGCCCCAAGGCATGAAGTCCGAGCTCTGGGTCGGCTCGAAAGGCGGCGGGAGGCCCTTGACGAAGTCGTCGGTCCAGTCCTCACCTCCATCCTCCGAGGGCATGAGGACGTCGACGAGCCTTCTGATGGCCTCCTGGTTCTTGATGATGCCGCCGAGGGCCCGGAAGACTCCCCAGTAGGGCGAGTCGAGGTTCTTGTGGGGGAGGCAGCGCCTGACGACCCACTCGGGCGCCCCGTGCCCCTGGACGCGGTTGTCGAAGGAGCCCTTCGCGAAGTTGGGCTCCCCATCCTCGGTGTGGGGCAGCAGCGAGAACAGCATCCACTCGAGGCTCCCCGGCTCACCGTGCTTGGGATGTGAGCTGAAGTTGACGTGCAGGTACCTCGAGAAGATGTCCTGGTGCATGTCCATCAGGCAGTAGATGCCGTACTCGTGGGCCTTCTTGACCAGCGCCTCCACGAAGTCGAGGTACTCCGTGTCGTACTTGCCCGGCCCGGCGTGCTCGATGGCGTCCCAGTTCATGATGAAGCGCACGGAGTTGAAGCCGAGGTCGCGCAGCTTCCCGAACCACCTGTCCGCCTCTTCGAGCGGGAAGGGTTTCCCGATGTAGCTCACCGCCGTCTTGTCCTCGGGGTCCTCCGCCGGGACCTTGGTGTCGCAGCCGAGGTTCACGCCGTGGAAGAAGACGTAGCGCCCCTGCTCGTCGCGGAAGTA
>CAZQPP010000371.1:0-8339 GCA_964594295.1 uncultured Myxococcales bacterium
CGGGTGCCTTTCGACTCGATGACGTTTCTGGTCATGGCAGTGGAGGAGTTTGAAGGCCAACCTGTCCTCTGCCAACGCAACGGCCCACCTGACAGCAATCTAGTCGAGGGAGGCTTCTACGTTAGAGCACAAGGCAAGCCCCGGACTACACGAGTGACAGCCGCTGACCAGATGCGTGAAGTCCTGGATCTCGCTGTCGAGAAACACGCACGCCGACTCATTGCCGGTGCTACGAGAATCGGCATGCAGCCGAGTCATTCAGCCACGGCGGCGTTCGACTCCGAACTTGAGGAGCCGTCGACCGCAGAACCGCCGGCAGAATTGGTGAGTGCCCCCCGCTGGAGGATTGTCTTTCGGCCCGGGAAGTACGACGATAACCGCTTCACTGGTCTCGCTGAATGCCTCGCCGCTGTGGAGAAGCACCATGTGAAGCTGCGAGGCTGGCCATTCCCATATGTGAGCATCCATCAGGACGGCCGTAACGTCGGCAACTCGTGGGCAGGCTACGAAGTGGACTTCCTAGGTCAGCTCGACTACTGGCGCATGTACCAGAGCAGCCAATTCTTCTGTCTGACAGCCGTGAATGAGGCGCGAGATCAGGCTTGGTCCACCAAGCTCCGTCGTGACATGCAGGGGCACCTCTCCCACCGGCGTGAAGTTGATCTTGACCAAGTCCCCGGGTTTCTGTCGGTCGTTAACGTGGTCTACACCACGACGGAGGTCTTCGAGTTCGCGGCACGCCTATGCGAAGCGGGGGTTTACGAAGACCACCTCGAGATCTTCGTGGAGTTGCACGGCGTGTCTGAGTTCGCGTTGGCTGCACCGTGGGCGCGAGCGTGGATGGATTTCTACCAGTGCAGGACAAACGAGGTACTCGGCCACTGGCCGCTGAGATCCTCTGAACTGGTCTCGAGTTCAAGAGACCTGGCGATCGACGCTGCGGTGTTCTTGTTCGAGCGATTCGGATGGTTGAACCCCAACACCGATGTGCTCAAAGCCGATCAGAAGAAGCTGTTGGAGGAGAGCCTCACAGGCTAGTCTCCTGTGGCGTGCTCGCGTGTTGGGCACGCGCTCGCTGGCAGCCGTCGCCATGCCCGCCAGCTGCCCCTTTATGAGGTCAGTTCGTCCATCGTGTCGTTGACGTGAAGACGGCGTTGCGTCTTGCGGGGTGCAGGACGAGCATGACTTGCCGAGCAAGAGCCCGGTGAACTGCGCCCGGTCGAGTGAAGTGGATCTCGGTCTGGTGACTGGGCCAGTCCCCTCGCTGCCGAACCAGGAAGACTACCTCGGCCTCAATCGACTCCAGATGCGGTAGCGAATCGCCCCCCTCGCAGCGTTCGAGAAGCCACACGTCCAGCCAGTACTCGCCGGGATCTCTCATCCACGCGTAACCGTGATAGCCATGCTGGCCTTGGTCTGTGGGCCTACCGTTCCGCAATCGGGTAGCCATGGGCCGTTTGGTCACGCCCACATAGGCGACCGTGCCATCGCTGCTGCGGATGACGTACAACTTCTCACCTACCCTCGCGAGCGCACCGGTGAATCTGCGTCCTCCGTTTTCGCATCTCAGAACGTAGGAGCAGTCTTCGTGGACGATGAGCTGTCCACGG
This sequence comes from uncultured Myxococcales bacterium, assembly GCA_964594295.1. Lineage (GTDB taxonomy): Bacteria > Myxococcota_A > UBA9042 > UBA3505 > UBA3505 > CAZQPP01. The sequence goes on from CAZQPP010000371.1 coordinate 1,611, forward strand.
AACGAGTGCCGCAAGAGCATACATTTCTGCGTAGCAGACTACAGCCCGAATGGCACGACCGTCCTCCAAGCTCCAGGCGCATGGGCGATGACGTTTGGCGAAACCAACCACCGACGGCCGCGTCGAGCCACACTCAACTCGCCATCGCCAGTTGCCTCGGGCTAGTGCGGTTGGATGCGCGACCCCACGCGAAGGCAAACTACCTCGGCCAGCGTGCCCTCACCAGCGCCGTAGAGCCGCTCCGGGACCTCCGGCACCATGGCCACGGCTTCGACCAGCGGCAGGCTGTCAGGGTCCGTGTAGACGCCGACCAGGCCGAGGTCGTGGCCGACCAGGAACTCTACGGCGTCGGGGGCGCCACTCCCAACAGACGCGACCGGCCTCGTGGTGCGGCCAGACAATCCATCGGATCGGCCACAGGGCCCTAGACCGCAGCGTCCACCCATAGCCCAGCTTCCTCAAGACCTGTGCGGAATTGTCGCCTTTGGCTCGGGTTCAGGCTGTCTACCCTACGCATTATCCACAACACCAAGGCAGCCTCGGCAGCAAAATGCCCTCGGTCGATACAGTACTCGTCTCGCCCATAGAACCATTCCCAAATTGTCTCGGCGCCCCGTTCGGAGGCACGACAGATCGACTGAACGCCTTGCACGAAACGGTCGTGCCAGGAGTCCACATCTTGCAGTTTCTTCCTAACGAGGGCACGGCGCATGCGATCCGCTTCCCACAGATCCAGGCCTGCCAGCCCATGCGCCAGCATCATCACCTGGTCCTGGAAGACGAGTCGTCCACAAGTGTCAGCAACCATCGGCCGACACGCAGGATGAGGGATCTCAAGCCGAATACCAGTCCACCGGGCCATGACGTACGGCAAATGGAGCGCCTCGTACCAACCGACGCGATCCATGGACGAAGATGTCTGCTGAGCGAAAACGCGGGGCACGAAATCGGCGAACCCCTCAACTCGGTGGATAAGGTTTGGCCCAGTAACATCGGGCTCTGACCTCACCGCCCCCCACTCAGCCTCGAGAGCTACGGCAACCGATGTCCATGGCAACTCACGTTGTGCGCTGCAGAGGTTGCCCGCGAGGTCTAGGTCGAAATCCCGGAGCGCCTCTGTGTTGTCCCGAACCACGGCGGAGACAGCGTCGAGCACGCGCGATCCCAGGAAGGTCACCAACGGCTCATCCGCCGCGTCCGAGTACCAGTTGCCGGAGGGAAGCAGCGCACTTTCGAGAGACAGCAGCTTCACCCCATGCGCCCTCCAAACCTCCTCCACCTCCTTGAACCATGGAGTCGCAGGATCGGCACCTACTCGAAGTCGAAAGCAGGGATCGTTGCGCGACCCTGCGAAGCGCTCGAAAAGCAACGGGTAACGGAGCGGATCAACCCAGGTTAGACCCAGAGCGAAGGCCACGAGGCTTCCCGACACGGTCCCGTCCGCGGGACCGACCAGAGCCCCAGCCCTCCGGGCGGCGGCGACGGATTCCGCGGCAACCTCGAATCTGGAGGACCAGCCCCGCCCCCCGATGACATGGAGTTCGCGGCGCAGGCGCTCCGCGTAGTGGTCCGGCACGTACCCTCCGAAGCGTCGCCGAAGCCCCATTTGTGCACGAGTCGCCAGGCAGAGACCTTGCGTTCGCGGCCAGGCTTGCGTCGAAGAGGCGGCTGCTCGACTCGTGCCGATGACCACCGCCGCTGGAGGGCCCAGAACAACCGTTTGCAGGAACGAACGACGCGTCAGGCTTTGCGAGGCCGTGTCCGTTTCCATCATTCCTCCTGTCGCATGATGGCCCGCGGCTCGACTACTCCCCAAGCCGCATCATCTGCCGACGCCAAACCAGAGCCCCTTGCACTCGATCCGCCTTCGCAGGCAGCGCGCGAAGGACCTGCCGAACCTCTCGGCCAATCTACAAATCCAGAGCACCTGCACTGCCATCGAGGCAGAGGAAGCTCTACTCCACGGGGGAGCAAGACACGACAACCATTGCCACGTGGACTTAGCGTCGGATAGTGACACTCCGCAGATCGACTGCATTCCCTGGCAGTACCGTGCCGCGGTCTCGCGGAGCTTGAGTGTGTTCTGTTGACGCAGGTCTCGCAGGAGTTGGTCGGCCTCCCACGGGTCAAAGCCTGCCATCTCCTTTGCGAGTTGCATGACTTGCTCATCGAAAAGAATGCGCCCGGAGGTGTCCGCAACGACGGATCGACACGCGGAGTGTGGCACCACCCATTGGTAACGAATGCTCCGGGCAAAGAGGTAGTCCTGATCGAGGCACTTGTACGCGTCTGTGCATGCCCGGTGGCAACCTCGCCGAAGCACGAGAACTTGCGGAACAAGATCCGCGAAACCATCAACGCGACGCCACTCAGCGCCGGAGGCCACATGTGGGTTGGCTGTGACCTGCGTTCGCTCGGCCTCCAATGCGGTTGTGACCGAGGTCCAGGGGAGTTGCTCCGGGTGCGCGAACAGGTGTCCGACAGCATCCAGATCGAGCGACGGAGGGGTAGGCGGCGCACCGGAGAGCAGCTCGCAGATAGCTGACAAGGTCGGCGATGTCCTGGCGCTCACTATCGCGGCTGACTGATCTCCCTTCGGCGACCTCGGAGAGCTGCTGGATCGGTGGTTCACCCACCGGATTCTGACCTGCCGGCGGAGCCATGCTCGAGCAACCTCCACGAACCAGTCCCCAGAGTCCGGCTTGCTCATGCCGAACTGGAACGTAGGTCCGCGGGCGGACCCAACAAATCGCTCGAAGTGGAGTGGATGGCGAACAGGATCGACCCACGTCTGGCACAACGCATAGGCGACCAAGCTGGCCGAGACCATTCCCTCCGCAGGGCCAACCAAGATGCCCGCTCTTCGGGCTGCATCTACAACGTTTTCAGCGGCTTCGAAGCGACGGGCCCAGCCTCGTTCCTTGATGACATCCAGTTCGAACCGGAGGCGCTCGGCATAGACCCTCGGCACGCGTCCGCCGAGGCGTTGTCTCAGACCTCTCCAGGCTCTGCGATCCAGGGCAGTCGCCCTCGAAATGGTGTCCGCGTCTCCTCCCGTAGCGCCACGTCCCGAGAGCCCGATCGGCACAAGCGCAGTTGGAGTGCAGAGCGCAGTGCCGAGGAATGAGCGGCGGGAGATCATCCTTGGGCGTGCTGAGTCTCGCATGGTCTGTCCAAGGCGAAGGTGCTTGCGGTATCGGTGAAGGGCAGCGCTTCAACGGTAAGGGGCCTTGCCCCGACATGGTCGAATTGGGGACGATGTGGATCGCATTTCGATCCTCTTGCTCGAATCCCTCATGCCTCGCAACACCTACTCCTCGGCTCGACGCCTGCTGACCCTTGCTCGTTGGCTTGAGCAAGGACAGGCAATCACCTACCGGCGGATCTGCGAAGCTTTCGGCGTGAAGCGCGCCCAGGCTCGTGACGACCTACGACTACTCAGGGGATTCTACGAACTCGAGCGACTACGCGAGGGACGGGAGGCTTCGTTTAGGCGCTCGTACCGCAGCGATGCTCCCCGAGTCCTGGCTCGCGCGGCGGCTGTGGAGTTTGGGTCGGCTGCGGCGGACATCTTGGAGTGCACGGTCTACGAAGAGGCCGCCAGGGAGGTGCTTGCCGAACTGCGACACCGCGTCTTTCCGCCTCATATCCCACGACTTGACGCCTTGGCGGCTGCCTTCCACCACCGCCGCACATCGAGATCCACCCACGGACCGCGTGCGGGCATCATAGAGGACCTCCTCACCGCCCTGGAGTTCGGCTTCGGCGTCAACATCGTCCACCATCGGCTGTACGACGACAAGCGCCGCGTCTATGACCTTGCTCCGGCGGCGCTAGTCCTCTATCGCGATGCGCTGCAGCTCGTAGCGCGAAAACACCCGAGCGGGGCGCTGCGGGTGTTCGACCTCGACGGCATCATCTGCTCCGAAGTGCTTCGGCAGCTTCGCTTCGAGCCACCACCCACACTTGACGTTGAGGGGCTCTACGAGCACGCCTTTGGCCGGTACGTCGACTTCCCGTCACACCGCGTGGAGCTTCTCGTCTGCGGGTACCCGGCCAGTGAGCTGAAGCGCAGGAGCGTTCATCCAACTCAGCAGACCGCCGAGAAGACCGAGGGCATGTACGTCACGCTTGATGTGGGCCTGTGCCCGGACTTGGTCACTTGGGTGCTCGGCCTGATTCCCGATGTCACGGTGCTTGGCCCGCCTGAGCTCGCGGAGGAGGTGGAAGGACGAGTGCGCGGTTTCTTGTCGTCGTCCTGACGGTCCAGGCTGTCACCTCTTCGGGCGGCGCCGGCACGGGCAGAGAAGATGATGTGGGCGGCAGAAACCCGCGCAGGCCGGCGCGGGCCTACATCGTGCTTGATCCTGCCGGACACCGTCGGCTACGGGAGGAGTATTGCACTCTGCTTGGAGGCCATGATGGCGCAGTCCGCAACTGAGGGCGTGAGGAAGAACGATGCTGGGTTTCTCGAGAGAGAACTCCTTCAGGCATATGGCGCAAACAGGTCGCTCCTGGCTTCGGCGGCTGGCGCTGCCTGGACAGAGTTCTTCATGGACTTCTTCTCGCAGCCGCGGTTCGTCGCGGACTACGGAGGCAGGTCCATCTGCAAGGCACGAAGTCGGGACGTGAAGGAGGAGTTCTCCAACGTGCAGGCCGGTCAGCGATCAGGCTGCGAGTTTCTCTGGGACCTCTGCTGTTTCCCTGACTGGAAGTTCAAGCCTGGCACCTACTCACACCCGATCGGACAACCTCTGCCGCTCGTGCTCGAGTCGGAGTCCGGAGACGCCAGCAACGCCACATCGAACGCCAATGAGGTGTACTACGATTTCGCGAAGATCCTCTTCGCGCGGGCAGAGACGAAGGTGATGATCTTCGGGTTCCATCGGAAGCAAGAGTCTCGATTCGAAGAGATGGTCCTGAAGATGCAGAAGGACGTGATTGCCTCGCAGGATCTGCATTCGCAGTACCTCTTCGTGGGCGTCATGTGGGGTTGGCGCGACGACCATCCCAAGGATGGCGACCTTCGAACACTATGCTGGCAAGCTTCTGCTGGCGTCACCTACTTGGGAGTCTAAGCGCCAGGGTCAGCCAGGCTTCGTTGGTCGGTTCTCCTTGGCTCTGGCCGGAGGTTTCTGACTGGGCACGCACCCGACCGTGCAATAGTGCCGAGTGGTTGAGTCCAAGTAGAAGACCGCCATGGCAACGGACACCCATGGTGCCCGGGGCCAACAGCTCTCCCGCGGACCAGCTCGCCTACTGAGGCACTGCGAGCACCACTATCCCACGCGAAGCGGGAACACCTCTGCGACTACACCCTCCGCTTCTCGATGGAGGTGCTCCCGGACCTCGGGCACCATGGCCACAGCTTCCGCCACCGGGAGGCTGTCTGGGGACGGTGTAGATGCCCACCAGACCGAGGTCGTGGCCGACCAAGAACTCCACCGCGTCGGGGTCGGCCTCCGAAAGGCGGGGCCGACCGTCCGGGGTCTGGAGAAGAAGCCCTTTTGGAAGGGCATGGGTCGAACACCGCCGCCGCTTGTGCGCTTCCGGGTCGGTCGGCCAGGGTGCTCCGAATCGCCTGGCCTTTAGCGCGATCCTCGCTCCGACGAGGCGGGCCTCTGGTGAAGGCCCGGGGGCGCTCCACGCCAGCAGCGGAGCCCGGGCCAGGAGAAGACAATTCCCGCTACGGGAGCCGGACTACCATAGGGACCTGGCTTCGCTACGAGCCAGCGCTGACATCGCGCCGGTCAAGGGTGTCTCCGGGACCACCGGGTGCGACTCGCTCGAGTTGCGTTACCGGTAGGCAGAGCGAGGTCTACCGAGCCTTCAACGGCCCCAATAGGGAGCATCCCAGAGCGAATGGAGCGCGGCGGCGGGGCTCTCCCGCTGAACAAGTGGCGGCGAACGCTGCGTCTCGGCAAAAAGCAGGGGCCACGGCCATTACCGCGGCACCCTCCACGGTCCGACTGGCAGAGGACAACTCCCACCTTGGTTTGTGTTCCCGACGCGAACAGCGCGTCGTAAGAAGAGGTCGGGTCCTGCTGGCAACCGTGCAGCGCCGCTGGTCCACCCTCCCGGCACCCCAGATCGCATGCACCCGAGCTTCCGCCCACGAGCTCCACGCCGACATCGTGCGGAAGAGAAGATGCGATGCTCAAGCACCACGTTCGTGCATCTCTTGTTTCCCTCTGCCTCGCGCGCGCGCTCATGCGCGCGCATGATGCGAGCGCGTAAGAGAACACGCTACCCAACTCGCAGTTCCACCACCTCGGCAACCTGACGCGTGTCCTCTGCGTACAGGTGCTGCGGCACCTCTGGCACCATGGCCACCGCTTCCGCCAGCGGGAAGCTGTCAGGGTCGGTGTAGACGCCGACCAGGCCGAGGTCGTGGCCCACCAAGAACTCCACCGCGTCGGGGTCGGCCCCGGCCTTCCGGAGGCCGGAGATGAAGCCCTTTCGAAAGGCATGCGTCGAGCGGTGTTGCCACTTTCTCGGGTCGATGCCGGCCGCCCTCGAGGCCTGGGCAAGGTCGCTGGGCCGGACGTTGCTCATGCCGACTACCGGCCCCGCGGGCAAGGAGCTCAAAGAGCCGGCGGACGCCCGAGTCACGAAGAGCCCGCAAGAAAGGCGCTTCTGCACTTCCCGTTGGTGACCACGAAACAGGTTACCCAAGGGAAGTGCAGAAGCGCCAAGAGTATGAAGCAGCGGGTCCCAGGCACCATCTCC
>CAZQPP010000372.1:0-8328 GCA_964594295.1 uncultured Myxococcales bacterium
ACGCTGTGCTCGCTACCATCGTCGGCGGCCGTTCCGCTGATCCGCTATTCGTTTCCGAAAGGAAGCGCCCCGCGTAGGGGTGTTTCGCCCCGAAACACCCGCCCCGCCAAGAAGGCGTTTCCGAAAGGAAGCGCCCCGCGTAGGGGTGTTTCGCCCCGAAACACCCGCCCCGCCAAGAAGGCGTTCCCGAGGGGAGGCCTTGATTGCCCCCACCCGCTGGTTTTGCTCAAATCCCCACACTCACGAGGGAGAGGGATGATGAGAACCCGTCTCGAGAACAGCTCGCGCACCCTGCTGGCCGCCGCCGCAGCACTCCTGGCCTCGGCCCTCTTCGCGGGAGCGCCTTCCGCGGCTCTCGCCCAGACGGAGATCAAGCTCGCGACCCTCGCCCCTCCGGGCTCGTCGTGGATGAAGATCTTCAACCGGGCCCGCAAGGAGATCGCGAAGAAGACGGGCGGCCAGGTCAAGCTCAAGATCTACGGCGGCGGCAGCCAGGGCGACGAGAAGGTCGTGGTGGAGAAGATCAGGGCCGGGCAGGTGCACGCGGCGGCTATCACCGCGGTCGGCCTCGCCGAGATCGCGCCCGACGTGCTCATCTTGCAGGCGCCGGGCCTGGTCACCGACCACAAGGTCCTCGACAAGCTGCGCGCCAAGATGAAGACCCGCTTCGAGGAGGCCTTCCGCCAGAGCGGCTTCGAGCTGCTCGGCTGGGGCGACGTCGGGGTGTACTTCTTCTACTCCGCTCACTCGATCAGCCGGCCCAAGGACCTGAAGAAGACCCGCTTCTGGGTGTGGAACGCCGACCCGGCGGCGCGCGAGGTGGCCAAGGTCGCGGGGGTGTCGTCGGTGCCCCTCGGGGTGCCCGACGTGCTGCCTTCCCTGAACACCGGGCACATCGACACCTTCTACACCTCGGCGCTGGCCACGCTCAGCCTCCAGTGGTTCACCAAGGTGAAGCACCGCATCGCCATGCCCTTCGCCATGGGCATCGGCGCGATAGTCATCGACAAGGGCACGCTCGACGCGTTGCCTCCGGAGCACCGCAAGGTCGTTGTCGACACGGTGGGGAAGTGGGCCCGGGCGCTCGTCAAGAAGGTCCGCGCCGACAACAAGCGCGCGATCACGATCTTGCGGCAGCGCGGAATCACGGACGTCGACCCCGATCCCACCGCGAGGGCGGAGTGGAACGCCCTGACCCGGAAGGTCCAGGACGCGCTGGCGGGCAGGGTGTACTCGAAGGCGCTGCTCGACGAGGCTCGGAGGCTGGCAGGGGTGAAGTGAAGCCCTTCGCCGCTTTCGCGGCCCTGCTTCTGCTCGCCGCCTGTGGGGCGGGGCGGGGCGGGGGCGAGACCTGCGGGGACGCATGCCCGGTCGACGCGGCGGCCGGCGGCTCGACTCTCGTCGACTCGGGCACCGGGCCCGCGGCCGACCTGCCCGCGCAGGACATGGCGTCGACCGACCCTCTCGCCAGGGACAGCGGGAGCGATGTCTCCTCTGCCGACCTCCCGCCCCCTGGCGACCCGGCGGAGGACCTGCCCGAGCAGACGGACTTCGACGACAAGCCCCCGGAGCAGCTCTGCGATCCCCCGGACCCCGAGCCCAACCTCTCGCCGAGCTCCGGCTACCCGATGGACGGCTGGGCCTGGTCCGACCGGCGGCACCTCCTCGACCCGCCCGCCGGCGCCGCCTACGGCCAGGGCTGGCTCGATCCCGCTCCGGTGGAGGTCGGGGGCGTGACCTACGTCTACCTGACGCTCAAGCAGGCCGCCGGCCTCGAGCTCTGGCGCGGGGTGCTCGGCGCCGCCTCGATCGAGGATCTCGAGCCCCTCGAAGGCGCCGGCGGCGGATACGCCAGCGTGCTCCACGAGGACGGGGTGTTCCGCCTGTGGTACGGCGGCGGCGTGATCCGCCTCGCGGAGAGCCGGGACGGTGTGAGCTTCGTTGACGTCCCCGACAGCGAGCTTCGGCCCACCCACGAGGCCACCTTCGACTCCATCTCGGTGCTCTACCCAGCGGTCGTGCGGATCCCCGAGGGCTACGCGCTCTGGTACACGGGTTACGACGAGCAGCGCATGGCCATCGGCCGCGCGCTCTCGCCCGACGGCAAGAGCTGGACCCGCTCGCCCGCGGAGCCCGTGATCGTCCCGGGCCCCGCGTCGGCCTTCGACAACAAGAGCGTGGCCCAGCCCCACGTGTTGGCGGGCGAGGCGGGCTTCCTGATGTGGTACGGCGGCTATGACACCTCGCGCACCAACCCGGGCCCCTACCGAGTAGGTCTGGCGCGATCGGCAGACGGGGTCGCCTGGGAGACCCTCGGCGTCACCCTGGAGCTGGCCGTGACGGGTACGGAGGCCTACAGCACGCGCGACCCCGCAGTCGTGGGCCGGAGCGGAGCGTGGAGCATGCTCTACACCGCCATGGGGGACGATGGGCTCTACCGGGTTTACAGGGCTCGCTCGGTGACCTGCTGGGAGTAGGCCGAAAAGGCCTTGCGCGCCTACCAAGCGCGGAGTAGCGTCAGCCACTATGAGTCGGTGTCCGTGGAATGTACGGAGGGTGCAATCATGACCACATCTTCATCGCTCGCCCCGTCGGGGTCGCTCGTCGTCGGCTTTCAGAAGGCTGACGCCACTTTCCCCATCCCGGTCGAGCACACCATCTCGGTAGTGCAGAGGTGGGTTGACAACGAAGGCCGCCAAATCACCTCCAACGCCTACAACCAGACAATCGACAAGAACGGCAGCTTCGTACAGTCAGGCAGCAAAACCCACGAGGTCAAGCAGCTGGTCTACGCTGCGGGGGTGCAACCCAAGGTCAGCGGGTGGTGGTGGGACCCCAGCCTGGAGCTTTTCATCCCGATCGAGGATGTGGACAAGCCGCTGTGGGCCTGGAACACGAGCTTCGAGGTCAAGATCTCCTGGAAGGAGCGCGCCTGGGACATATGGAAGCTGCTCGGGGGCTTTCTCATGGCTCTGATTCCGGGCGCGATCGCTCTGGGGATCGGCGCCGCGATCACAGGCGGGGTAGGTGGACCGGTCCTCGCGGCGGCGGGCGGGGTCTTTGGTGTGGTCTTCTCACAGTACGTCATCATCTACTTCATCAACCAGCGAACGGTGACTCAGACGATCTGGGCCAAGCACTTCTACGCCGGTCTGGGCCCACGCGCGGGGTCACATCCGCGGCATCTCTTCAAGAAGGGGGAGGAGCACCAGCCCAACCCCGACGACCTCAGAGTCGCCGTGCAGTGGGACGGCGACCCGGGCTTCGTGTGCCACTACACGTTCTGGGTCGAGCACCTGCGCTGGTAGGCCGGGTAGCCCCTGTGACGAGGGCGTAGGACGCAGGCCGAGGCGAGCTCCCTACCAGGGCAGCACGCGCCCGCGCAGGGCCACGCTGGCGTCACCCTCGAGGTGCTCCCAGACCACCACGAAGCGTTCGGGGCCGACGGCTGCGACCGAAGGCCAGCTCTGGTGGCCGCCTCCTTCCACGTTCACCTGCTCCTCCTCGCCGCGCCGCACCCATCGCCCGTCGCCGGCGAGCTGGAAGCGCTGGGCGTAGATGCCGCCTCCCGAGCCGTCCTGCCACCAGGAGGTCCACACCACGACGACGCCGTCTCCCACCGAGGCGGCGGCCGGCTGCTCCTGGGCTCCGAGGGTGTAGCTGTTGACGACGAAGCGCTCGGACTCCGTGAAGCCCTTGCCCTCGGCGTAGGCCCGGCCCACGACGCCCACGTCGCTGGCGTCACCCTCGCCCTCGGCCCAGACCACGAGGAGGTCTCCGGACGGCGCTCTGGCGACCGCCGGGTCGCTCGAGGGTGGAATGGTCAGCTCGCTGCTGCCGCTGTCGAGGTGAACGCCGAGGGGGTTGAATCGGTCGACGCGGATCCTGGTGCGGCCGTCCTGCTCGGTCTGGCGGAAGGCCAGGACCGCCTGGGAGGTGGTCCCGGCCATCAGGTGGAGCTGGTCGTGGCGGGCGTGGATCAAGGTCTCGCCCCGGCACCCGTTGATGGCCTCCACCTGCGTGGCCGTGTCGTGTCCGACACCGCGGAAGCGCAGCACCCTCTTCTGATCCGGCCTCTGGCAGGGCTTGACCGTCTCGTGGGACGGGCCCTCGCAGATGCAGGTGACGTTGCCCCAGACGTCGAAGTAGTCGGTTGTCGCGCCCACGACGTAGCCGCCCGTCAGAGCTGCGACGACAGGCTCCGACTGCTGGCCGGTCAGCTCGTGGAGCATGGGGACGGTCTCGCTGCCGGCGAGGGCGAGGTCGTGTGTGAGCTCCGCGAGGACGGCGTCCTGCCCGTCGTCGCCCGGGGCGGCCCAGGTGACGTGGTAGCTGCCGGTGGCGTTGGCTGACGCACCTCGGGCCCACACAAGGTCCTCTCCACTGGCGGGGCTGATGGCAAGCGGGCCCCGCGTACGCGCCGCGCTGGTGTCGAAGCCCGATGCCTCGACGCGTCGTTCTTGCTGCCCGGTGGTGGCGTTTGGGCTGGTCTGGAGCCAGAAGACGGTGAAGCCGCCGGCGATGTCCGGCACCACCCTGGGCAGGCGCGCTCCGAGGCTCGGCCTCGCGTCGATGACCTGCTCGCGGCTCCACGGTGCGGAGCAGAGGCCGCTGTGGCACTCCATGCCGTCAGGGCAGATCATCGCCTGTCCCGTGCAGGCCCCCCCGGAGCAGCGGTCGCCCGACGTGCACGAGTCCCCGTCGTCGCAGGCGCCGTCGTGTGGCAGGTGCGTGCACCCGGCGCGGGCGTCGCAGGAGTCCTCGGTGCACGGGTTGCCGTCGTCACAGAGGGGAGTGTGGATGCAGCCGCCGGTGCCGTCGCAGGAGTCTACGGTGCACGGGTTATGGTCGTCGCAGAGGGATGTGTTGGTGCAGCCGCCCGTGCCGTCGCAGCGGTCCTCCGTGCAGAGCACGCCGTCGTCGCATGAGTAGGAGCTGCCCACGCACATGGAGCCGTGGCACGCGTCGCCGGCGGTGCAGGGTTCGCCGTCGTCGCACGACGCGCCCTGGACGGCGAGGCTCCACGCGATGGCCGACCGGGCCGGGTCGCAGACCTCGCAGGGCGAGCCGGGGCGCGGGACGCCTTCGGGGTAGCAGCCGCCGTCGATGAAGCAGAAGCCGTCCATGATCGCGGTCGCGCAGCCTCGCCGCTCCGAGCAGACCTCCTCGGTGCAGAAGCCGGCGCAGATGCCCTCGTGCGCCGCCTGCGCGCAGGGGCTGAGCTCGCCCTCCGTGCAGGTGCGCGTGCCCCAGCAGTAACCGTTGCCGATGTCGGTGAGGCACCTCGTGACAGCTCCCTCCATGCCGGGCAGGCAGGCGCACAGCCCGTCCTCGGGGACGCACTGGTCTTGCTCGCACAGGTAGCCTTCGGGGCAGCCCGGCCGGCCCGCTCCGCAGGATGATCCGCAGAAGCTGCCGTGGACGCCGAAGCTCACGCAGCGGGCGCCGGCGTCGGTGCCCTCGGTGCGGCATTGCTCGTCCGCGTGGCAGGGTCGGCAGAGACGCGGGGCCCGGGGCACGCATAGCGACGCGGCGTCCGGTCCGGCGGCGCCGATGTTGGCGCAGTGCCAGCCGTCGGGGCAGCTGTCGAAGCAGCTCCCGGCGCAGACGGTGCCCGCCGCGCCTTCCACGCACGCTCCGGTCGCGCACTCGGTGCCCTGCAAGCACGGACAGCCGCGCTCGAGCTTGGAGCCGCTGCACGGGCCGGTGGGCGGCGGTGTCTCGGCCTCGTCGGGAGGTGTGGGCTGGCTCTGGGTTCCCGCGTCCGTGGGCTGTGCCGGGCTCGAGGCGTCGGGCTGCGCACTCTCGGCGGCAGAGCCGCCTGCCGCGTCGGGCCTGGGCTGGGGGGGAGAGCTCGGCCTCGGCCGCGGGTCGAAGTGTACCCACGCGGCGTCGCCGGAGATGGCTTTCTTCGGCCCGGAGTCGGTCACCTCGGCAGAGCAGCCGCACCAGAGGAGAGCGGGCGCGAGGAGGAGGACCGCGCGCGACGAATGTTTCTGTGTGCTCGTTGAGAAGCGCATCTGTGCCAACCACTTGCTCGTAAACGAAGCCGCTCTGTTAATCGGACGCGCGCGGTCTTGCTTTAGGCGCTACGATCGGGTCGATGAAGGAAGCACTCCGCAGTGAGATCCGTGCCTACGTCGCGCGGAAGAGCGTTGCGCCGGGCACGGCCACCTCGTGGGAGGAGCCGCTGGTCGGCTTCGTGAGCGCCGCGGACCCTGGCCTCGGCGAGGTGCGCCGCTTGCTCGGGCCGACCCACGCGATGCCCGAAGACCTGATGTCTTCGGCGGCCTCGGTCGTGGCGCTCTTCGTGCCTTACACGCGAGCCCTGGCCCGAGCCAACCGCAAGGGCGAGCTCGCCTCGCGAGAGTGGTGCGTCGCCTTCGACGAGACGCGCCGGATGCTGCAAGACCTCGGGCGGCACCTGCAGGGCTGGCTCGCCGAGCGTGGGCACTCCCTGACCTCGATCCCCGAGAGCCACGGCTTCGACCCCGCGCGGGTAGCCGCCGATTGGTCCCACAAGCACATGGCCGTGCTCGCCGGTCTCGGCCGGCCCGGGCGCCACAACATGCTCATCACGGAGCGCGGCTGCTTCGGGCGCGCGTGGACGTATGTCATCGACGTCCCCATGACCTCGGACGAGCGTGTCGAGCACGAGCCGTGCATGGCCGTGGCGGGTCGTGAGTGCCTGCGCTGCGTCGAGCGCTGCGTCGGCGACGCCCTCCACCCCGACAGCTACGACCCCCATGCCTGCTACGCGCAGTGCCTGCGGAACGATGGGCGCTTCCCTGAGCTGCCCGTCGGTGACCTGTGCGGCAAGTGCATGCTCGGGGTGCCCTGCGCCCACGTCGACCCCATGGAGCGCATCCTGCGCCGCGAGTCGGCGCGAGCCGAGGCGGAACGCGCCCGCTGATTGCCTCCCACGACGGGCGCTCGTAGTCTGGCACCGGATGGAGGCTGACAATGATGGCTCGAATCGTTGCGTCGCTCGCGCTCTGCCTGTTCCTGGTGCTGCCAGCGTGCGCCGGCTCCGGCAGCTCCGGCGAGGAGGCTGCTGCGGCGGACTCCGGCGACGGCGGCACCGCGGACGGCGCTGAGGTTGGGCAGGACGTGCGCGCCGATGCCGCGGAGGGGGTCACCGGGGACACCGGGCCCGGCTGCGTCTCGGTCGCCGGGTTCGTGAGCGCCCGCGGCGAGGAGGCCGAGGCCTTCGGGAAGGCCTGCGCGGGAAGCGATGAGTGTGGGGCAGGGCTCTGCGTGCTGGGCGTGTGCACCGTGAGCTGCGTCGACGACTGTCCCTGCCGCTGGTCCTGCCGCGGGGTCGACGTCGGCGGGGCGGAGCCCGTGCTCGTGTGCCAACCCACCGCGAGCCTGATCTGCGCGGCCTGCGAGAGCGAGGAAGACTGCGGCGCGCTCGAGGCCTGCGCCGAACGCGCCGGCCGGCGGGAGTGCTTGCAGCGCTGCGCGGGGCGGGGGACGACCTGCCCCGACGGCTTCGTGTGTGCGGAGGGCGATGCGCTCGGTGCCGGCGCCGGGAGCTGGCTCTGCGTGCCGGCCGACGGAGGCGGCTGCTGCTCCGAGCAGACCCGCGGGGCCGAGGAAGTCTGCGAGCGCCGCAACGAGCACGGCACCTGCGAAGGAAAGCGCGAGTGCCTCGGCTCGGAGGGCTGGGGCCCGTGCCAGGGCAAGGACGCCGCCCCGGAGACCTGCGACGGCAGGGACAACGACTGCGACGGCCGCACCGACGAGGAGCTGGCCACGGCCTGCTGCGGCAACGGCGTCTGCAGCGGAGGCGAGACCCGCGAAGACTGCCCCTGCGACTGCGCGGCTTGCGGCGACGGCGTTTGCTCGCCCTGCGGGGAGAGCCCCCTGGTGTGCCCGGAGGACTGCTGCAGGTCCGCTGCCGGGACCACGGGCTGCGGCGACGGCTACTGCATCGGCTACGGCTGCGGCGACAGCCCCCAGACCTGCCCGGCGGACTGCGGCGCGGCCTGCGGAAACGGCGAGTGCGAGCGCGGCGAGAACCCCTTCAACTGCGCCCCTGACTGCAAGACCAAGGTCTGCGGCAACGGCGTCTGCGAGGGCACCGACGGCGGCCCCGAGGGCTGCCCCCAGGACTGCGCGGCCTTCTGCGGCGACTGCACGTGCGACGCCGAGAGGAACGAGACCCTGTTCACCTGCCCGGTGGACTGCGGCTTCTGCGGCGACGGGGTGTGCAGCACCTGCGCCGCCCTCGGCGAAGACAAGCTGAGCTGTCCGGCGGACTGCTGTCCTCCCGACGACGAGGAGTGCGCCAAGGCGAGCGGTCTCTGCGCGACACCCGGTGAC
>CAZQPP010000373.1:0-259 GCA_964594295.1 uncultured Myxococcales bacterium
CGATCCCGGGGCGGACGAGGGCGCGCCGGGGGACGAAGGCACGCCGGCTGACGAAGGGGAGCCGGAGGACGAGGGCACGCCGGAGGACGAGGGCAGCCCGGTCGACGAAGGCACGCCCGAAGACGGCGGGGAGCCTGTCGACGAAGGCCCGGCCGACCAGGGTCAGCCCGACACCGGGCCGCCGCTGCCCGGACCCGACGCGGAGGGCGACCTCGTGATCACCGAGATGATGGCCAAAGCCCAGGGCGGCTCCTCGGAC
>CAZQPP010000373.1:269-8323 GCA_964594295.1 uncultured Myxococcales bacterium
CGAGCTGCTCAACGCGTCGGGGGAGACCCTGAGCCTGGCGGGGTGTGTGCTGTCGGACGGCGGCGAGAGGGAGTACCCGCTCTCCGACGGCGAGGCGGTCGAGGACGGCGCGTACGTGGTGCTCGGCCGGAGCGCCGTCGCCGAGGAGAACATGGGGCTGGAGGTGGACCACACCTACGGCGGCTTCACCCTCACCAACGGAGGGGACACCGTGGTCGTGAGCTGCGGCGGCGTGGAGATCGACATGGTCTCCTACACGGGAGACGTCGTGGTGGAGGGCGCGAGCATCCAGCTCGACCCGGGGGCGCTCGACACCGAGGAGAACGACGACATGGCGAGCTGGTGCCCCGGGACCACCGAGTACGGCACCGGCGGGCTGCTCGGGACGCCCGGAGCCGAGAACGAGCTCTGCCCGGTCCGCGACACGACCGTCGATCGCTGCAAGCTGCAGTGGCCCGTCCAGGCGCGGGTCCTGGTGGCGGCCGAGGTCGTCACCTACGGGCGTGTCTTCGAGGCGGGCGTCACGGACCAGAGCGACGGCGTCGACCCCCTCGAGGAGCTGCTGGCCCAGGCGGGCTACGGGCCGCGCGGCTCGGACCCGGCGGCCGACGACTCCTGGACCTGGGTCGACGCGGCCGGCAACGCCGAGTGGGGGCCCGAGAGCGAGGCCTTCGAGGCCGGATGGGACGAGTACGGCGTGGCCCTCACCGCGCCCGAGGCCGGCGAGTGGGACCTGGCCTACCGCTTCAGCCGCGACGCCGGAGAGACCTGGACGCTCTGCGACACCGGCGACGGCTCCGACGACGGCTACAGCGCGGCCGACGCCGGCAAGCTCGAGACCGTCGCCGATCCCTGCACCCCGGACCCCTGCACGGAGCCGCCTGGGCCTGCCTGCGAGGCCGACGGCCTGACCCTGACCACGCACAGCGCCGAGGACGCCTGCGCGCTCACCGAGGACCTGGAGGCCGACTGTGTGTACACGCCGAGCACCCAGCTCTGCGCGGACACGGGGCACGTCTGCAAGGACGGAGCCTGCGTGCTGCCGGTGCGTCCGGTGGCCAAGGGCCACGTGATCATCACCGAGCTCATGCCCAAGTCCGTAGACGGGGGCTCGGACGGCGGGGAGTGGGTCGAGCTCCTGAACATGACCGACAAGCAGATCGGGCTGTCGGGGTGCCTGCTCACCGACGGCGGGGACGAGAAGCACACCATCTCCACCCTGGTCCTGCTCGAGGTTGGCGGCTACGCCGTTCTCGGGCGCAGCGACGACCCAGAGAAGAACCACGGGCTGGAGCCCGACTACGTCTACAGCGGCTTCAACCTGAAGAACGGCGGGGACACGGTGGCGCTCAGGTGCGGGGAGGCCGTAATAGACATCGTGTCCTACTCGGGCGGCCAGGTGATCACGGGCGCGGCCATTCAGCTCGACAGCGAGGACCTCGACGTCGACCTGAACGACGACCCCGTCTCGTGGTGCCCCGCGACCGAGGCCTACGGGAGCGCCGGCATGCTCGGCACGCCCGGGGCGCCCAACGGCGACTGCCCGGAGCCCGACGTCACCATCGACTACTGCCGGCTCCAGTGGCCAGACACGGTGCGGGAGATCGAGGGCAGCGAGATCTCCGTCTACGGGCGTGTCTACGAGGACGGGGTCACGAACCAGAGCGACGAGGTCGACACCCACGACGACGTGCTCGCCCAGGCCGGCTACGGGCCCCGCGGCACCGAGCCCGACGAGGGCGGGAGCTGGACCTGGCTCGACGCCGCGCCCAACGACGAGTGGCGGGCCGAGCACCAGCACTACGAGGTCGACGTCGACGAGTACCGGGCCGACTTCGCGGCGCCGGCTGCCGCGGAGTACGACCTCGCGTACCGCTTCTCGCGCGACGGCGGCGCCACCTGGAAGCTCTGCGACCGCCAGGTGACCGACTCCAACGCCAGCGACGACGGCTACCAGGTCGCCAACGCGGGCCACCTCGAGACCATCGCCGACCCCTGCACCGTGAACCCCTGCACCATGCCTGGCCCCGACGAGTGCAAGGAGGACGGCCGCACCCTGCTCGTCGAGCCCAACCCGGGCACCTGCGCGGTGGACGAGGACCTCGCCCCCCAGTGCAGCTACGTCCCGGCGGAGACCGACTGCTTCAAGCAGGACCAGATCTGCGAGGCCGGAGCCTGCCTGAGCGTGCCCAAGCCCTCCGCGAAGGGGGACCTCGTCTTCACCGAGCTCCTCCAGAGCTCCAAGACGGGCACCGACCGCGGAGAGTGGATCGAGATCCACAACACCACCGCCGGGCGCCTCGACATCGTCGGCTGCGAGATCGTAGACGCCGACGAGGCAGGCCACGTCATCGCGCAGCCGCTCGTAGTGGAGGCCGAGGGCTACGTGATCCTCGGGCTGAGCGACGACCCGGAGAAGAACCACGGGGTGATGCCCGACTACGTCCTGAAGGCGGTCAGCCTCAACAACACCGGCGACTCGCTGAAGCTCACCTGCGAGGGAGTCGAGATCGACGCCCTCACCTACGAGCGCGACCACGTGCTCATGGGCGCCGCGTGGCAGCTCGATCCCCAGAGCTTCGACGCCGACGCCAACGACCTCCCCGAGAGCTGGTGCATCTCGGCCGTGCTCCGCGACGAGTCCGGCCCCTTCTTCGGTACCCCCGGCGAGCCCAACGCCGCCTGCCCGCCGCCCGGAGCGCTCGTTGACTGGTGCCGCCTCCAGGTGCCCGCCGTCGCCGATGTCGACGCCGCCGAGGAGGCCGTGGCCTATGGCCGGGTATACGTGGCCGGGCTCACCGACCGCAGCGACGGGAACGACCTGCACCCGCTGCTCCGCGGGCAGGCCGGCTTCGGGCCCGAGGGGAGCGACCCCAGCGCGGTGCCGGAGTCGTGGCTCTGGTTCGACGCCGAGAAGAACGGCGACTACGGCCCGGGCAGCCCCTCCCACGAGGCCAACAACGACGAGCATGTCGCCTCGGTGGTCTCGATGGTGCCGGGCTCCTACGACCTCGCCTTCCGCTTCAGCCTCGATGACGGCGTCACCTGGCGTCTCTGCGACCGCTACATCGTAGACGGGCAGGACGGCTCCGAGGACGGCTACTCCCCCGAGCACGCCGGCAAGCTGAACGAGGCGCCCACGCCGTGCATCCCCAACCCCTGTACGACGCCTGACCCGGACTTCTGTGACTCGGACACTGGGCTCGCGGTCGCCTACCCGGCCGTGGGTGTGTGCTCGATCGTGGAAGACGTCGCCCAGTGCTCCTACGAGGCGACGAGCACGGACTGCTCCACCGGTGAGCTCATCTGCGAGGACGGCCGCTGCGTCGTGCCCCTGGCCGGCCCGCAGCCGGCAGCCGGCGAGGTCATCGTCACCGAGATCATGGCCGCCCCCGCCGCCGGCAAGGTCAAGGCCGAGTGGATCGAGGTCTTCAACACCACCGAGCAGACCCTCGACATCGGCCGCTGCGAGCTGAAAGACGAAGGCTCGGACAGCCACGCCGTCGAGGGCTCGCTGCCCATCGGCCCCGGCGCCTACCTGGTGCTCGGCCGGAACGGCGAGGCGAGCGAGAACGCCGGACTGGAGCCCGACTACGTCTACAAGGGCTTCCAGCTCGGCAACGACGAGGACGAGGTCGTGATCTCCTGCAAGAGCGTGGTCGTGGACCGCGTCGCCTACACGGCCGACGATGTCCACGCCGGCGCCGCGACCCAGCTCGACAACCAGGCCCTCGACGCGACGTCCAACGACGACATCACGAACAACTGGTGCGCCGCTACACAGCCCTACGGCGACAGCACCAACCTGGGCACCCCGGGCAACCCCAACGAGCAATGCCAATGAGCGCCCGACTGAAGCTCCCACCGGCCCCCAGCTTCGCCGACCCGGCCCTCGCCCTCTCGGCCCGCCGCATCCTCGAGGCGGCCCTGACCGAGGACCTCGGGGCGGGCGACGTGACGGCCTCCGCCATCGTGGACTCCGAGTGCTGCGCTCGTGCGCGCATACACGCGCGGCAGCCGCTGCGTGTCGCCGGCGTGCCGATCTGGCGAGAGGCGCTGCGCCTCTGCGCCCCGGCCGCCCCCGTGGAGGTCAGGTCGGTGAGCGACGGCACCGACATGAACAAGGGCGGCGTCGTCGCCGAGGCCGAGGGCCCGGCGCGCCTGCTCCTCGGCAGCGAGCGGGTCACGATGAACCTGCTCTGCCACCTCTGCGGCATAGCGACCATGACGGCCGAGTGGGTGGAGGCCGCCGGCGCCCTGCGTGTGCTCGACACCCGCAAGACCACGCCGGGCCTACGCGCCCTCGAGAAGTACGCGGTGCGCGTCGGAGGCGGCAACAACCACCGCATGGGCCTCGACGGCGGGGTGCTGATCAAGGAGAACCACATCGCCGCCGCGGGCTCCCTCGAGGCGGCTCTCGAGCGCGCCTGCAACGCGGCGCCGCACACCCTCTACGTCCAGTGCGAGGTGCGCACCAGCGCGGAGGCGGCGCGCGCCATCCAGTCCGGGGCCGACGCCCTCTTGCTCGACAACATGTCCGATCGCGAGATCGCGACCTGCCTCGACGCCATCGGCGACCTCGAGTCCGTCTTCGTCGAGGCCAGCGGCCGCATGGACATCGAGCGCGTGGTCGCCCTGAGCGAGCTCGCCGACCGGGGGCTCGACGCCGTCAGCGCCGGCGCCCTCACGCACAGCCGGCCCTACGCCGACCTCAGCATGCTCATGGAGATCTACCGCTGAGCGTGCCTCTCGATCGCGATCGCATAGCGGCGGCCTGCGGGCGCCTCCGCTTCCTGCGACTCGTCGAGCTGGCACCCGAGGTCGACTCCACCAACACTGCCTTGGGCGACCTCGCGCGCGAAGGGGCGGCGAGGGACGGAGCCGTGTTCCTGGCGGAGCACCAGACCGCCGGGCGTGGCCGGGCGGGGCGCACCTGGACCAGCGCGCCGCGCTCGGACATCCTGATGAGCGTCCTCCTCCGCCCGGACATCCCGCCCGAGGCCTACCCGACCCTCACCTTCCACGTGGGGCTCGCCGTCGCGCTGGCGCTCGACTCCCTCTGCGGGCCGGCGCTTCGCCTCAAGTGGCCGAACGACCTCCTGCTCGAGGGCGCCAAGCTCGGCGGCATCCTCGCCGAGGCCTCGCTCCCCGCCGGCGGCACCGCGGGTCACGTGGTCGTCGGCCTCGGCTTGAACGTGCACGGCGATCCCAGCGAGCGGGGCATCTCCCTGAGCCACGCCGCCACCTCCCTCGCTGCCTTCCTCGGCACCCGCCCTGACCGCACCGAGGTCCTCCTGACGATCCTCGAGGCCCTCGATCGCCAGCGCCCGGCCATGGAGCTCGGGCGCGTCCCGGCGAGCGCGTGGACGAAGCGCGCGGCCTGGCTGGGGCAGGAGGTCACCCTGCGCGAGGGCCGGGGTGAGCTGCGGGGGACCATGCTGGGCGTCGGCCCGGACGGGGCGCTCCGCCTCGGCACGGCAGCCGGGGAGAAGGTCGTCCGCAGCGGAGATCTGCTGCGGGTCGTTGGCGGGGCAGGCGAATAGCGGGGCAGGCGTTTCGCGAGCGAAGCGCCCTATTTGACTTTCTTTCGCGTCGCCGCCAAAAGCATAGCGCCGCATTCAGGTAGGGGTTACGCCGGACATCTCCAGAATACGAGGAGTATGCCGTGGACGCAGTCTTATTAGCCCGCATCCAGTTCGCGTTCACTGTCGGGTTTCACTTCATCTTCCCGCCGCTCAGCATCGGCATGGCGTGGGTCATCGTCTGGATGCTCACCCGCCACCTGCGCACGGGCGAGGAGATCTACCGCCGCATGGCTCGCTTCTGGGTGAAGCTCTTCGCGGTCACCTTCGCGGTGGGTGTGGCGACGGGCATCACCATGGAGTTCCAGTTCGGCACGAACTGGGCGGCCTACTCACGCTACGTCGGCGACATCTTCGGTGCCCCCCTCGCCGCCGAGGGTTTGCTCGCCTTCTTCTTGGAGTCCACCTTCCTCGGCGTCCTGCTCTGGGGCGGCAAGCGAGCCTCGGATCGGGTCTACTGGTTCGCGGCCTTGATGGTCGCCGTCGGCTCCACGCTCTCGGGCTTCTGGATCATCGTCGCCAACTCCTGGCAGCAAACCCCAGCCGGCTTCGAGATCGTCGAAGGCCGCGCCGTGCTGACCGACTTCATGGCGGCGGTCTTCAACCCCTCCACAGTCCCCCGATACCTGCACACCATCGACGCCGCGCTGATCTGCGGCTCCTTCCTCGTCATGGGCCTCTCCGCCCGCTACCTGCTCCGCGGTGAGCACAAGGAGTTCGCCCAGCGCTCGCTGAAGGCAGGGCTTGCCCTGGCCTTCGTCGGCGTCTGGCTCCAGTGGCCCCTTGGGCACTACCACGCCGTGCAGGTGGCCGAGACCCAGCCCGCCAAGCTCGCCGCCTTCGAGGGGCACTGGGAGACCGGCCCCAACGCTCCCCTGCTCGTCTTCGGCATCCCCAACCCCGAAGAAGAGCGCACCGACGCCGCTCTCGCCCTGCCGTCCGTGCTCAGCATCGGCGTCGGCGGCTCGGCCGACACGGTCGTGCAGGGCCTCAAGGACTTCCCGAAGGAGGACCGCCCGCCGATCCACATCTCCTTTTGGAGCTTCCACATCATGGTCGGCTTCGGCTGCTGGTTCTCCTGGCTGACCCTCTGCGGGGTCTACCTGCTCTGGCGCAAGAAGATCTTCGAGCACCGCTTCTTCTTGAAGATGGCGTACTGGTCCCTGCCTCTGCCCCTTGTCTCCACCGAGCTCGGCTGGGTCGCGGCCGAGGTCGGGCGCCAGCCCTGGATCGTGCAGGGCCTGCTGCGCACGAAGGACGCGGTCTCCGAGGTCGTCCCCGCGGCCCAGATCCTGGCGTCGCTGCTGATGTTCGTGGTGGTCTACGCGCTGCTCTTCGCGGTGTGGATCTTCGTCATCCGCCGCATCCTGGAGAAGGGCCCCGAGCCCGCCCCCGCCTCCCTCGCGGCCGAGGAGGTGGCGTCATGAGCGCTCTGCAAGTCACCTGGTTCATGCTGATCGGCGTCCTCCTCACCGGCTACGCCATCCTCGACGGCTTCGACCTCGGCGTCGGCTTCTGGCACCTCTTCACCAAGAAGGAGAAGCACCGCCAGGCCAACCTCCGCTCGGTCGGGCCGGTCTGGGACGGAAACGAGGTCTGGCTCCTCACCGGCGGAGGCGCCATCTTCGCCGCCTTCCCGCCCGTCTACGCCTGCGTCTTCTCGGGCTTCTACCTCGCCATGATGCTGGTCCTGCTCGGGCTCATCTTCCGCGCGGTCTCCATCGAGTTCCGCCACCAGCTCGACTCCCGGAGCTGGAAGCGCAAGTGGGATCTGGCCTTCGGGCTCGGCAGCGTGCTGCCGGCGCTCCTCTACGGCGTGGCCCTCGGAAACGTCGTCCGCGGCCTCGAGCTGGACGCCACCGGCAACTACACGGCCGGCTTCTTCGCCCTGCTCAACCCTTACGCCCTGCTCGTGGGGCTCACCGGGCTCGCCATGTTCGTCACCCACGGCGGCATCTGGATCGCCGGAAAGACCAGCGGGCAGCAGAACGAGCAGGCCCGCGCGTGGGCTTCCAGGTCCTGGGTGGCGTGGCTCGTGCTGTTCCTCGTCGTGAGCGGGTGGAGCCTGGCCGCCCACGTGCAGGGCTCCATCGTGCTGCCCCTCGCGGCCGCGCTGGTCGCCCTGGCCGCGATGGTGGTCGCCCGCCACGCGGTCGGCGTCGGCAACACCCGGAGGGCCTTCGCGGCCTCCTCGTTGGCCATAGCCGGCCACCTCGGCGCGGCAGGCGCGACCCTCTTCCCGAACATGGTCCCGGCCACCAACGACCCCTCCTTGAGCCTCACCATCTGGAACGCGTCCTCATCGCAGAACACCCTGACGGTGATGACCGTGCTGGCCGTGCTCGGAATGCCGATAGTGCTCGGCTACACGGCCTGGGTCTACCGCATGTTCAGCGGCAAGGTGGACTTGGAGGGGGAAGAGTACTAGTCCCAGAACAAGCGATTAGCCATTAGCCGTTAGCCATTAGCTCA
>CAZQPP010000374.1:0-8303 GCA_964594295.1 uncultured Myxococcales bacterium
CGCACTCGATGATGAGGTCGGCGACGGTGACGAGGTTTCGAAGCTCGACGAGGTCTCCGGTCAGGACCGTGTCCCAGTAGTCCTGGTAGACCTCCGAGCGCAGCATCTCGATGCGGCGGCGGGCCCGGTCGAGGCGCTGGTTGGAGCGCACGATGCCGACGTAGCTCATCATCACGCGGCGGACCTCGTTCCAGGACTCGGTGATGAGCACGGCCTCGGTCAGCGGGCGGGCGAAGCCGGTGGTCCAGGCGGGCAGGTCCTCGCGTGACCGGGGGAGCTCTCCGGCGTCCTCGAGGGCGCAGACGTCGTCGGCGGCAGCTCGGCCGTAGACCGCGCCTTCGAGGAGGCTGTTGGAGGCCAGGCGGTTGGCGCCGTGGAGGCCGGTGCAGGAGGTCTCGCCGATGGCCCAGAGGCCGGGCACGGTGGAGCGCCCGCGGAGGTCGACCTGCACTCCGCCGCACAGGTAGTGCGCGGCCGGGACCACCGGGATCGGGTCCTCGCGCATGTCGATGCCGAGCTCCAAGCAGCGCGCGTGGATGAAGGGGAAGCGCCGCGGGAGCATGTCGGCGGAGAGGTGGGTCATGTCGAGGAAGACACACTGCTCGCCGTGGGTCTTCATCTGGTGGTCGATAGCCCGGGCGACGATGTCGCGCGGGGCGAGGTCGGCGCGGCGGTGGATCTTCTTCATGAAGGGCGTGCCGTCCGACGTGCGGAGGATGCCGCCCTCTCCCCTCAAGGCTTCGCTGACAAGGAACGAGCCGGCCTCGGGGTGGTAGAGGCAGGTCGGGTGGAACTGGAAGAACTCCATGTTCGCGATGCGGGCGCCGGCGCGGTAGGCCATGGCCACGCCGTCGCCCGAGGCCGTGTCGGGGTTGCTGGTGTAGCGGTAGACCTTGCCCGCGCCGCCGGTGGCCAGGATCACGGCGCGGGCGCCGATGACCCTCACCTCGTCTTCGTCGAGGTCGAGCACGTAGAGCCCGAGGGCGCGGTCCTCCGAGGCCTTGAGCTTGGTGCCCCGGTCGACGCGGCTCCGGGTCAGCACGTCGACGGCCATGTGCCGCTCGAAGATGTGGACGCGGGGGTGCTCGACGGCCCGCTCGACGAGGGCCTCCTGGATGGCGAGGCCGGTCTGGTCCTTGACCCTCGACACCCGGCGCCGGCTGTGGCCGCCTTCCTTGGCGAGGGCCGGGAACTCGTCGGCCTCGTCGAAGCGGACGCCCCAGCTCCTGAGGTCGTCCATGGCCCGCGGCCCCCGGGTCACGACGTGGTCGACCACGTCGGGGCGGCAGAGACCCGCGCCGGCCTTCTTCGTGTCCTCGGCGTGCAGGTCGTAGTTGTCGTCGCAGCCCTGGACGGCGGCGATGCCCCCCTGGGCGTGGCGCGTGGCCGACTCCATCAGGTCGCGCTTGACGACGAGCGCCACGTCGAAACGCTCGGCGAGCACGAGGGCCGTGGAGAGGCCGCCGATGCCGGCCCCCACGACCACGACGTCGTAGCTCCTCTCCATCTGCTTCGCCGCCATCTACTTCACCACCGGTGCGAATCCGCGCCGCACGGTGTTCTCGCACACGGCGCGCGGCTGCAGGAAGTTGAGCAGGTAGTCGGGGCCGCCGGCCTTTGTGCCGGCGCCGGAGCGCCTGAAGCCGCCGAAGGGCTGGCGCCAGACCAGGGCGCCGGTGGTGCCGCGGTTGATGTAGAGGTTGCCGACGCGGAAGTGCTTGCGGGCATACTCGATGTGGAGGGGGTTGCGGCTGAAGACCCCGCCCGTGAGGGCGTAGCGGGAGTTGCAGGCGATCTCTGTGGCCTGCTCGAAGCTGTCGGCGCGCAGGACCGAGAGCACCGGCCCGAAGATCTCCTCTGTGGCGATGGGGGCGTCGGGGGCGACATCCACGAAGACCGTTGCCGGCACGTAGTAGCCGTCCTCGCGCGTCGCGGTCTGGGCTGCGATCTTCCCCTGCTCCTTTCCCTCCTCGATGGTCTTGAGGATGCGCTCGTGCGCCTCCTCGTCCACGACCGGGCCGAGGCGGAAGCGCGGGTCCACGGGTGGGCCGACCGGGAGGGTGCGGGTGCTCTCCGTGAGGCGCCGCACGAAGGTGTCGTACTGGTTCGAGAGCACGACGACCCTGCTGCAGGCCGAGCACTTCTGGCCCTGGAAGTTGAAGGCGCTCTTGACGACGCCGGAGACCGCCTCGTCGAGGTCGGCGTCGCCGTCCACGATGAGCGCGTTCTTGCCGCCCATCTCGCAGATGACCTTCTTGAGCTGCATCTGCCCCGTGCGCGTGCGCCCGGCCTGCTGCCAGATATGGAGGCCGACCTCCATGCTGCCGGTGAACGCGATGGTCTCGATCTGCGGGTGGTCGACGAGCCAGGCGCCGATCACCTCGCCGCGCCCGGGCAGGTAGTGCACGGTGCCCGCCGGCGCACCCGCTTCGAGGAGGATGTCCATCAGGCGGGCCGCGATGACGGGGCTCTGCTCGGCGGGCTTCATCAGCACGCAGTTGCCGGTGACCAGGGCCGCCGAGGTCATGCCGGTCAGGATGGCCAGCGGGAAGTTCCAGGGGGCTATGACCGCGGCCAGGCCGCGCGGCTCGTAGAGCAGGTGGTTCAGCTCACCGGGGTGGTAGCCCAAGCGCTGGGGGCTGCCGAGGCCCACGGCCAGCCTGGCGTAGTACTCGAGGAAGTCGATGGCCTCTCCCACGTCTCCGTAGGCGTCCCGCCAGGGCTTGCCGACCTCGCAGACGATGAGCCCGGAGAGGTCGTGGATGCGCTCCCGCATGATCGCCGCCGCCCTGACGAGCACGGCCGCGCGCACCTCGGCGGAGGTGTCGCGCCAGGCGGGGAAGGCGTCGAGGGCCGCGTCCACGGCTGCGACGCCGTGCTCGGGTGTGGCCGACGCGCAGGTCCCGACCACGCGCTCGGGGGCGGCGGGGTCGAGGCTCTCGAGGCGCTCGTTCGTGTCGACTCGCTCGCCGTTGATCACGAGCGGGCTGTGGCCGCCGTAGGTCTCCCTTGCCTTGACAATTCCCGCCTTGAAGCGCGCGCGCACCTCGGGCACCGAGAAGTCGGCCTGGGGCTCGTTGTCGAAGGGCCCGAGGGAGCCTGCCGCCGGCGCGCCCTCCGTCGGGTCGGGGAAGCGCGCGGGTTCGTCGGCCTTGGCGGCCGGGTCCGCGAGCAGCTCGGCGGGGTCCTTGGCCTCGGCGTAGCGCTGCCGCAGCCAGGAGGTGTTCGAGGAGTTCTCGAGCAGGCGCCGGACGAGGTAGGCCATGCCCGGGATCAGCTCGCCGATGGGCACGTACTCGCGCACGCGCCAGCCGAGGTTCACCAGGGCCTCCTTGAAAGGCTCGGCCATGCCGAAGAGGGTCTGGAGCTCGAAGTCGTCCCGCGTGAGCTTCAGGCGCTCGGCCTCCGAGAGGCAGTGAGCGACGGAGCGGGCGTTGTGGCTGGCGATGGCGGGCAGGACCAGGGGCGCCGCCTCCAGGAGCCTGGTCACCATCCTCTCGAAGGCCGCGTCGGTCTTGTTCTTGTCGACGTAGACCGGGATCGGCCAGCCGTTCTCCAGGGAGGCCACCACCTCGTAGTCCCAGTAGGCGCCCTTGACCAGGCGCACCGCGATCGGGCGCTCGCGACGCTTCGCCCAGTCGAGCAGGTCGTCTAAGTCCTTCTCCGCGTCGACCAGGTAGGACTGGAGCACTATCCCGGCGCCCGGCGTCTCCCGGAGCTCGTCCTCCTCGAGCAGGCCCTTGAAGGCCTCGATCGTGATCTCCTTGTGGGAGCGGCTCTCCATGTCGATGTTCAAGAAGGCGCCGTGCTCCTTCGCCTTCATGAAGATGGGGCGCAGGCGGTCCTTGGTGGCCTCGACGCTGCCCTCGAGGTCTGCCGCGTCCATCAGGCTGTAGAGGGATGAGGGCTTGATGGAGAGGTTCACGCGCGGGAAGCGCGCGCCGTCGATGCGGGGGTCCTCGGGCCACGCGGCGGTGCGCTCGGCGAGGGCGTCGACGACCTCGAGGTAACGCCGCTGGTACTCCTCCCCCTCGGCCTCGCTCACGCACGCCTCGCCCAGCAGGTCCAGGGTGAAGCCCAGCCCCTTGGAGCGCAGCTTCTTGAGCACCGCCACCGCGTCGTGGGCGTCGGTGCCGGCGATGAAGGTGCGCGCCATGTTCCGCAGGTTGCGCTCGATCTGGCCGGCCGCCAGGCGGCCGCTCATCCCGGTCGACGTGGCCGCGGCGAGGCCCCAGCGGATGGCCTTGCCGAAGCTTTGCTCGGGGCGCCCGAAGTAGGCCTTCAGGTGCTCGATGACCTGGTTGGTGTCGTTGAGGACGGGGAAGACGTCCACGAATCGGAACATCTCGACCTTGAAGTCCTCGTCGTCCATCGTCCACTCGAGCATCTTGGCCTGCCAGCCCTTGCCGAACATCGTCGGACGTGCGTCTCCGATGCGCTCGAGCAGCTCGCGGCCAAGCTCTAGGACCCGTGCCTCGTTCTGGCTCATGACGGACTCTCTCCTGCTCCGTTGGGCACCTCGCGCGGCTACACCTGGCGCGAGAGGGGCGGCATCGTCTCGCCGAGGCGGCTGGGGGTCAAGTGCGGGCGGCGGAGCGAAACCCGGCGGCCGCCCAAGGAGAGCCGTTTCAACACAGAGGCACAGAGAGGAGGAGGCACGGAGGGGGGATCAGGGAAGGACTGTGTCCGTGATCATGGCGGGGCCCCGCATCCTCAGCGAGAGGTCCTCCTCGCGCACCCACACGCTCAGGTCCCCGCCGGGCAGGTGCACGGTGACCTCGCTGTCGTAGGGGACCAGCCCACGCCGGGCGGCCGCCGCGACCGCCGCGCACGCGGCCGTCCCGCACGCCCGGGTCAGGCCGCAGCCCCGCTCGAAGACCACCAGCTTGATGCTCGAGGGGCCGGCCGGCTCGGCGAGGGAGAGGTTGACGCCTTCTGCGAAGATGCCCAGCTCCGCCACGGAGGTCGCGAGGGCGGTTGCGCGCTCCGGGTCCGCGAAGCCGTCCCCGCCGAAGAGCACCAGGTGCGGGTTTCCCACGGACACGGCCACGCCGCTGACCCTCAACGTCTCCTCCCCGACCGCGAGCTCCAGGCTCAGCCGGTCGCAAGGCCCGTCACCTTCGAGGCCCACCTCTCGCCGGTCGAAGGCGGCGCACCCCATCTCCACCTCTACCTGCCACGGCTCCCAGGGGAGGCCGCTCTCCACCCGAGCCCTCCTCGGGCCGGCCGGCGTCTCGATATCCACCAGATCGGGGAGCGTTTCGCAGCTCTCGACCAGGTATCGTGCGAAGACGCGCAACCCGTTGCCGCACATCTCGGGCTCCGAGCCGTCGGCGTTGAAGACGCGCATGAAGGGGCGGCCGCCGTCTCCCTCCTCGAGCACCAGGACTCCGTCCACGCCCAGCTCAGCGCACATCTTTTGGGCCCACGGCGAGGTCAGCGGCTCGACCGCGTCCGCCGCGCGGAGCAACGCGAAGCTGTTCTGGAGCCCGTGGCCCAGGGTGTACGGAGGGGTCGCCATCAAGCCTCGAAAGAGGTACATTGTTCACTGTCGCCGGTGTTGCCGCAAACCCAGCCACCGGGGCCGGCGACGCCCGGCGAGACGGGGAGAGAAGCCGTCCGGAGGTCAGCCATAGCCAGGCAGCGGACAACGACCGAGACAGATCTCTACCGGCGGCGCGCCGAGCTTGAGACACTCTCCGAGTTCTCCGCCGCCGTCAGCCGCGGTGACGATCTCGAGATCCTCCTGCAGCGCGCCGGGGACCTCGTCAGCGAGCTCACGGGCTACCCCTACCTGCTCATCGCGCTCTACCGCAGCGCCGTGGGCACCATGCGGCCGGTCCACGCGGTCGGCATCCCGGCGCACCTGCTCTCCACCATCGAGGAGTTCGACATCGGCGAGGGGACCATCGGCGAGGCCGCCGCCACGAGGAGGATAGTCGTCAGCCACAAGCCGCGCGGCAAGCTCTTCGGGGGGATCTGGGCCGAGCTGAACGTCGAGGAGGCCATAGGCGTGCCCCTCGTCGACGGCGGCGAGCTGCTCGGGGCCTTCACGGTCGGCAAAACGGTGGACCAGGGCTCGGATCACCCGCCCTCCGACGGCTTCCTGACGAACCTCGCCACCATCCTGGGCGGAGCTATTCAGCGCACGCGCCACGCCAAGCACCTGCTGCGCTACGCGCGCCGGCTCGAGAGCCGCCAGCAGGACCTCGCCGTCCTCGTCGAGGCTGTGAGCCACCACGTCAAGGCCCCGCTCATCTCCATCGCCGGCCTGCTCGGGGTCGTCCGCGCCCGAATCGACCCGGCCGACAAGGGCATGCACGCGGCCATGGAGCAGATCGACCGCAGCATGGCCAGGCTCTCCGCCATCCTCCAGGACGTCGTCGAGCACAGCGAGCTCTCCAGGCCGGTCGGGCACCGCCAGGCGGTGGCCTCGGAGGACGTCATCGCGGCGGCGACGGCGCACCTCCAGCCGAGGATCGCCGCCGAGGGGGCCGTGATCGACGTGGGCGAGCACCTCCCCGTCCTGCGCGGCGATCGCGCCCGCATAGAGCGCCTCCTCGTCGAGCTCATCGCGAACGCCGTCGAGCACGGGCGGCCGGCCGAAGGTGAGCACCGTGTCAGGGTGCGCTTCGAGAAGACGCCATCCGGGTTGAGGCTCCTCGTCAAGGACAACGGCCCGGGCATGCCCGCCCGAGACACCGAGCACGCCTTCCAGCCCTTCTGGCGCGGTCGCGGCGCCGGCCGAGTCGCCGGCACCGGGGTCGGCCTGGCCGTGGCGAGGAGGATCGCGCAGGCCCACGGCTGGCACATCGGCTTCGGCCGCGGCAAGAAGGGCGCGACCCTCGTGGTGGACATCCCCGCCGAGGCCGAGGACCACGCGCGGCATTCGCTCACGCCGCTCGGGGCCACGCCGCCACGGCAAGGCCTCAAGTCATGATCTCGGGTCTGCTGAACATCGCGCTGGTCGAGGACAACGAGGCCCACGCCCTGCTGACCGAGCACGTGCTCTCGGATATCGGCGCCGCGAAGAAGCTCCAGGTGCGCGTCGTCGTGCTCCCGGACGGAGACGCCGCGGTCGCCTTCTTGAGGACCGAGCCCCCCTTTGACGACCCGCGGACCTACCCGCGGCCGGACATCGTCCTGCTCGACCTGAACCTCCCCGGCACCGACGGCATAGACGTGCTCCGCATCGCCCGAGCGATGCCCGAGGTCGACCTGGTCCCCATCGTCATCCTCTCCTCGAGCGAGTCGCGAGACGACATGCGCAGGGCCTACCGGGCCGGCGCCAACGCCTACGTGGTCAAGCCCATCGGCTTCGACGCCTTCCGTGACGTGCTCGACGGCACCGTGACCTTCTGGCGGCACTGCAACCGCCTGCCTTGAGCGGGCCGGCCGGAGCTGAGGCTCAGGCCTCTTCTCTCCTCGGGACTCCACGCACGCAGGCCGCGAGGTCGGTCACCTCGAAGGGCTTCTCCAAGATGGCGAAGACTTCGTCCTTGCACGCGTCGGTAGGGTCCTCCGCGCCGGCGGCCAGGATGATGCGGACGAAGGGGATCCTCGGGTCCTGAGAGAGGTGGAAGCGCGTCCTGGCGGCGAGGTCCGGGCCGAGGCTGCAGTCGACGACCACGAAGTCCGGCCTGAAGGAGTCCACGAGCAGCGAGCAGGAGTACTCGCAGTCTGCGATGCGGACGTTGAAGTCCTCGGGTGCGCCGGTGCGCTCGAGGGCGTTGCTCAGGTCTTCGTCGTCGGTGACGACGAGCACGTTGGTCTTCTGCGCCTGGACGTGGCGGAAGTAGTCGCACTGCTCGCAGGTCGTGGTGCAGAAGGTCAGGCTGGGCCGGACCTCGGGCGACAGCTTTGCCATCTCGTAGCAGCGCTGGGCGCGGAGCTTGTAGACGGTGCAGTCGTTGCAGCCTTCGTGCAGGCCCTCGTCCCAGTTGTACTCCCAACAGTAGCGGAACTGCCCCCCCCCGGGCCTGTCGCCGATCTCCGTCTCTTCGGACGGCTCCTTGAGCACCCCGATCATGCGGTCGAGGTCCTCCGCGTCGACGCGGTGGTGCCCCCCGGCGGTGCGAAGCGCCGGTAGTCGCCCGGTGCGGATCCACTTGAGCACGGTGTCGGGGGTGACACCACATCGCTTCGCCGCTTGTCCCGTGGTCAGGAGCTCGCCGTTCATAGCCTCTTTGGTCGTCTGTAGGAGCCGTGGGTGCACCGGTTTAGCCCAAGTGCAGGAAGGCCTCAACTATAGCGTTTCGCTGGCGAAACGCCCCGCGTAGAGGCGTCTCGCTCGCGAGACGCCT
>CAZQPP010000375.1:0-8295 GCA_964594295.1 uncultured Myxococcales bacterium
AGAACACGTGCGAAATCAGGCTATTGCGGAATCCAACCGGATCCTGACGCCGTAGCGATTATAGTTTGATGCCTGCGCTCCCGGCGAGCCGCGGCCCGTTTACAGTCCACACGGCAGCGTAGACAGTAATCGCGGCAGCGTTGACGGTATTCTCCCCACGGGAAGGTGGCCTTGAGCGCTTCGAGCCCTGGCACAGGCGTTGCTTTGTTCTGCTGCGCCTTCAAGTGAGCGAAGGCACAACCGCTCCAGACAGGACGGATCGTCAATCATGATGACGCGCAACCAATCGGAGACCTGCTCACGCCTTGGAGAGACTCGAATGGAAGACCGACGAAGCAGCGCATCGGCCGCCTGCCCCACGGTTCGCTCGACTCCCGGCATCTGGTTCGCGGTTCTCGTGACCGTCGCCTGCACGCTCTGTGCTGGGTGCGATCGGGAGGGAGGAATCGTTCAAGGGGCGGACGCTGCCGCGAGCGGAGATGCAGGCGCCGGAGCCTCGCCCGGTGCGCCGGCGACGACGGGTTGCGGAGAGGCCTACACGCCTGTGTGTGGCAGCGACGGCAAGACCTACGACAATGAATGCTCCGCCGCTGCGGCTGGTGTGAATGTGGACGCGGAAGGACCATGCAAGGGCCAGACGGGTGAGCTCTGTGGAGGTCCGGAGGGCATTCGCTGCGAGGACGGCGAGTGGTGCGACTACCCTGACGACGCGGTGTGTGGCGTCGTAGATCGGTATGGGACCTGCAAACCCAAGCCCGAGACGTGCGTCAACGTGAAGGCGGAGGTGTTGGGGTGCGACATCAAGACATACGACAACGAATGCCGCGCCAGGCAGGCAGGCGTTGACGTGTTCCTCGACGACCAGAGCTACTGGGAGTACGACTACGGCTACGAGGATGATTGCCTGGCCGCCGATTGGTGCCCCGAGGGTTTCGTCTGCATTGTGTCGAGCTGCAACTTCTACGGGGACAACAACTCCTACGGCTCCTGCTACCCCCGGCCTCAGGTTTGTCCCACAGAGGTCAGCCCGGTTTGCTCGTGCTCCGGCACTACCTACGACAATACCTGCCTGGCGTACTCCGCAGGCGCCAACGTGCTTTCGCGCGGATCGTGCGGCGAGGAAGGAACGGGATGCCGTTCGAGCTCGGCATGTGCAGAAGGTCACTACTGCAAGATGCCGCACTGCAACGAGTACATTGGTGACTACATCGGGTACTGCCACAAGAGGCCTACGTCCTGTCCGGCGACCTACTCTCCGGTGTGTAGCTGTGGCGGCCGGGTGTACGGCAACCGCTGCACGCTGGAGAGGGAAGGCGCGACCTACAACGACTACGAATACGCCCATCCGGATGAGCCGCACTGCCTCGACCCGGGGAAGCTGGGTGGCCCCTACGAAGAGCAATGCGGGGGCGCGACGGAAACACAGTGCGGGTACGGCCTGTGGTGCGATTTCCCAGCCGGCAGCGCTTGTGGAGCGAACGACGAGGTGGGTGAATGCGTGGTCCGGCCCGACGCTTGCCCGAACACCGTCGCGCCGGTCTGCGGCTGCGACGGGAAGCGCTACGACAACGTCTGTTTGGCCCACAAGGCAGGCGTGGACATACTGCCGGACAGCATCGCCTGCCCCAATGGGTAGTGTGCCGAGGGATGCTGCATTCCTGGCACGGAGTGCGCTGTGGAGAACGAGCACGGTTCGTGTCTCGGCAAGACGACCTGCGGTGAGGAGGGGCAGAGCTGTCGCTCGGCTGCCCGCGAGGAGAGCGGGGCTGGCAATCGGGCCGCCTACGTGGGTTTCCGCCCCGTGAGGTCAGCGCTCCCATGACGCGTCGGGAGAGCCTCGGCCCCGAAGACGTGTAGGCGGTCGATCTCGGCGACGATGCTCACGTCGCAGCCCGGCTCCGGGGCGTCGCCGCGGAGGACGAGGACCACGGTGTCGTCGCCGATGCTCACGGTGACGCTCGTCTCGGCGCCGTGGAACTCGACGACCTCGACGGTGCCCGTGATCGGTGGTGAGACGCGGGCGCCCTCGGGCTCGGTGCCGGAGATGTGCAGGGCCTCGGGGCGGATGCCGAGGGTCACTGCTTCCGGCAGGCCCTCGGTGTCCGGCAGCGCTATCGGCGGCATCCCTGGGGCCGTGAAGCTGCCTCCCTCGAGGCGGCCGCCGATGAAGCTCATGGGCGGGCTGCCGAGGAAGCCGGCGACGAAGCGGTTGGCCGGT
Source organism: uncultured Myxococcales bacterium (assembly GCA_964594295.1). GTDB lineage: Bacteria > Myxococcota_A > UBA9042 > UBA3505 > UBA3505 > CAZQPP01. The sequence goes on from CAZQPP010000375.1 coordinate 2,219, forward strand.
CGCTGGTAGATCTGCCTGGGCGTGCCTGCCTGCTGGATGTGGCCGTCGTGGAAGACCACGATGCGGTCGGCCATGGTCAGGGCCTCGATCTGGTCGTGGGTCACGTAGACCATGGTGGTCTTGAGGCGGCGGGCGAGGCGGATGAGCTCGGTGCGCATCTGGCCGCGGAGCTTGGCGTCGAGGTTGCTCAGGGGCTCGTCGAACAAGAAGACGTCGGGCTGGCGGACGATGGCGCGGGCGATGGCGACGCGCTGGCGCTGGCCGCCGCTGAGCTCCGAGGGCTTGCGGTGAAGGAGATCTGTCATGCCCACGATGTCGGCGGCCTCGAGCACGGCCTCCTCGCGCTCCTTCTTGGGCACGCCCCTGACCTTGAGGCCGAAGCCGATGTTGCCCTCGACGTCGAGGTTGGGGAAGAGCGCGTAGCTTTGGAACACCATGGCGATGTTCCGCTCCTTGCAGGGCAGGTCGTTGACGCGGCGCTCGCCGATGCAGATCTCGCCGCCGGTGACCTCCTCCAAGCCGGCGATCATGCGGAGCACGGTTGACTTGCCGCAGCCGGACGGGCCGACGAGCACGACGAACTCCTTGTCGGCTATCTCGAGGTCGACCCCGCGCACCGTGGGCTCGGGGTTTCCGGGGTAGTGCTTGACCAGGTTGTTGAGCGTGACGCTAGCCATGGTTCAGCCCTTGAGACCGGAGGAGGCCATGCCTTCGATGAAGTAACGCTGGAAGAAGAGGAAGGCCGCGACGACCGGCAACGACAAGATGAGGGCGCCCGCGAGCTGCACCCCGATGTCGCCCACGCCCTGGCCGACGGCGAAGATGGTGATGGCCTGGGGCAGGGTCATCATGGTCGGCTCCTTGATCACTATCAGCGGCCACAAGACGTCGTTCCAGCTGCCGACGAAGGTGATGATGCCGACGGTGATGAAGACCGGCTTTGAGAGGGGCAGGAAGACGCGGAAGAGGATGCCTATCTCGCTGCAGCCCTCGACGCGGGCGGCCTCGGCGAGCTCCGGCGGCACCGAGGCGAAGAACTGCTTGAACATCAGGATCGACATGGCGCCGAGGGCCTGGGGCAGGATGAGGGCGAGGTAGGTGTTGGGCCAGCCGAGGCGGACTATGAGGGTGTAGAGCGGGATGAGCAGCAGCTCTCCGGGCACCATCATTGTCAGGAGCAGGACCACCGAGGTGAGCTTCTTGCCCTTGAAGTCGAGGCGGCAGAGCGCGTAGCCGACCATCGCGCCGAAGACGAGCATGGAGGTGGTCACGGCGGTGGTCACGAGGAGGCTGTTCAGCAGGGCTCGGGCCACGGGCACGCGCTCGAAGAGCAGGGCGTAGCACTCGAGGCTCCACTCGCCGCCAAAGGGGTTGAAGCCCAGCGGGGTGCCGGGTGGCTTGAAGGTGGCGGCGGCCATCCAGACGAAGGGGTAGAGGAAGGTCAGGGCGGCCAGGGTGAGCACGCCGTAGAGGAGGGCCTTGCGTAGCGGCTGCGGCATGCGGACGCGGCCCCAGCGCCCGCCGAGCTCGGGGGCGGGCAGCCAGGAGAAGTCGATGTGCTCCCGCTCCAAGAAGCGCCGCTGCACGAGCACGACGAGGAGGATGATGGCCGCCAGCGCGAAGCCGAGTGTCGCCGAGTAGCCCATGTGCTGGTAGTCGAAGGCCTGCTTGTAGAGGTAGTGCACCATGCTGATGGTGCTGTTGTCGGGGCCGCCGCCGGTCATGACGTAGGGCTCGACGAAGAGCTTGAAGCCGTTGATGGTGCTCAGCACGACCACCAGGAAGATCACCGGGCTGAGCATTGGGAGGGTGATGGTGCGGAGCTTCTCGGCGGCGGACGCGCCCTCGACGTCGGCTGCCTGGTAGAGGGTCTTGGGGATGCCCTGGAGGCCGGCGAGGAAGAGGATCACGTAGAAGCCCACGTTCTTCCAGGTGGCCATGACGGCGATGGAGGGCATGGCGAGGTTGGTGCTCGTCAGCCAGCCGACGGGATCGATCCCGAAGACTGCGAGGAGCTCGTTCAGGGCGCCGGTGTCGGTGTCGTAGAGCTGTCGCCAGAGGACGGTCACGACGACGCCGCTGACGACGACCGGCAAGAAGAAGGCGGTGCGGAAGGCGCCGCGGAAGGCGAGGGGGGCGTCGAGCACGATCGCGAGGGCGAGGGCTACGACTATCTGGAGCACCACGTGCACGAAGAGGAAGCGGGCGGTGTTCCAGAGCGCCTGGTAGAAGACCGGGTCGGTGAGCAGGATCTCGAAGTTGTCGAGGCCTACGAAGCGCGCGGGCTGGACCATGTCCCAGCGCAAGAAGACCAGGCCGAAGGCGAAGAGCAGGGGGTAGAGGACGAAGAGGGCGAAGAAGACCCAGTAGGGGGCCACCATGAGGAGGCCGCCGCGGGACGTGGTCTTCGCGCCAGCCATCGCTCAGTCCCACATGCGGACGAGGCGCTCGACGCGCCGTGCGGCGTCGGCCACGCCGGCTTCCGGCGGCTTGATGCCGAGCACGACGCTGGACTCGTAGAGCTGGCTCAGCACGTCCATGGTCTCGACGAGGTGGACCGAGTCGTCGGTGCCCCGGACGTGGCTCAGGCGCCCGGCGAGGCTCCTCAGCCGCGGGCGCTCGCGGAGGTGGCTCGCGAAGGGCTCGGTGCTCGTGAGCTCTCGGCGCAGCGGGAGCTGGCCCGTGGTCTGCATCAGCAGGAGGTCCGCCTCGGGGCTGGTCAGGAAGCGGGCGAAGGCCCAGGCCTCCTTGGGGCGCTTCGTCGAGGCGAAGATCACCATGCTCTTGATGTCCCCGAAGGAGTAGACCGGCCCCTCGTGGCCGTCGGGCACCGGGAAGTGCAAGAAGTCGTAGTCGATGTCGCCCTGGGCCTCGATCTTCGGGATGTTGGGCGCGCTGCCGGGGACCATCGCCAGCTTGCCCTGCAGGAAGAGCGGGCCCGCGAAGAAGGAGCGCGGGGCATACCCGCGGGCGAAGATCTCTCCGAGGAAGCGGACGGCCCCGACCATGGCCTCTCCCCCGAAGAGCACCTCTTCGCCTTCGATCAGGCCGCGGCCGCCCGAGGCAGCCACGTACAAGGGCATGATGTCGTCGAAGCGCTTGAACCAGGTGTTCTCCACGGGCAGCCCGATGGCCCAGCGGTCGGTGCGCCCGTCGCCGTCAACGTCTACCGTCAGGCGCTCGGCCGCCGCGAGGAACTCGGAGTAGGTGCGCGGCGGCTCGACACCGGCCCTGGCGAGGAGCCCGCGGTTGACGATGAGGGTCTGGGGGTTGGCCTTGTAGGGGAGCTGGTAGACGCCTCCGTCGCTGCTCGCGTAGCGCTCGAGGGTGCCGGGAGGGCTGCGCTCGCGCACCCAGGCCTTGAAGCCCTCGAGCTCGCTCAGGCGCACGAGCGCGCCGGCACGAACCATGCGGTCGACGGTGCCGGTCAGGATGTTCGAGCAGATGTCGGGTGTCGTGCCGCCGACGATGGAGGCGAGGAGCACCTCCTCGGAGGAGCGTCCCGCCGGCAGGGCCTGCATCTTGACCGGGATGTCCGGGTGGGCCGCGTTCCAGCGCTCGACGAGGAGGCGCGCCAGCTTGACGTCGTGCTCACCCGGAGGCGGCCAGTAGAGCAGGGCGTCGGCGGTCTTGGGGCCGCTGCCGGTGCACGCGCAGATCAGCGCGAAGGCCCCAACGGCGACGACAAGAACGCCCCGAATATGTGCTGCCATTCGTCCCAGCAACGGAAACTCCCGCGCCGACTCTATGCCCTCCCCCCGCCAGGATGCCAAGCGCGGCGTTCGCCGAGGTCTTTTCCGCTCCTGTGCATCTCTTGGCGGGGCAGGCGTTTCGCGAGCGAAACGCCTCACTGTGCTACGACTGCCGCAAGGAGGGTCTCATGGACGACTTCCAAAACCTGCCGCTCTGGATGAAAGCCATCCCCGTCGCCCTCGCTACCGCCATAGGCCTGGTCGGGGCAGCCACAGCGACCAAGCTCGTCGTGATCCTCGGCATCCCCGCCGGGTTCGTCGGCGGTTTCGGGATCATCGCTCTGCTCACCCGCAAGAAGGAGTAAGGCCGGTGCTCTTCCGCCGCCACGACGCCAACCCGATCCTCCGGCCCTCCGACTGGCCTTACCCGGTCAACACCGCCTTCAACGCCGGCGCGACCGAGCACGATGGCGAGACCCTGTTGCTGGTGCGGGTCGAGGACCGCGCCGGGGTCTCCCACCTCTGCGCGGCGCGGAGCAAGGACGGGTTGGGTGACTGGCGCGTCGACCCCGAGCCCACCCTGGCTCCTTCGCCGGAGCGTTCCGAGGAGGTGTGGGGGATCGAGGACCCGCGCATCAGCCGCCTGGACGAGATCTCTCGCTACGCTGTGACCTACACCGCGTACTCACCGAGTGGCCCGGGTGTCTCGCTGGCGACGACCGAGGACTTCAGGAGCTTCGAGCGCCTCGGCATGGTCTTCTGCCCGGAGAACAAGGACGCGGCCCTGCTTCCCGGGCGCGTCGACGGTCGCTGGTGGATGCTCCACCGGCCGGTCGCGGGCGGCGTTGCCGACGTCTGGCTCAGCGCCTCGACCGACCTCGTGCGCTGGGGCGAGCACCGGGTGCTGCTCCGCGCCCGCTCCGGGCCTTACTGGGACGCGGGCAAGGTGGGCCTCAGCGCCCAGCCGCTCCGCACCGAGGCCGGATGGCTGGTGCTCTACCACGGCGTGAAACGGACCGTGTCCGGTGGCATCTACCGCCAGGGCCTCGCGCTCCTGGACCTCGACCGCCCCTGGCGCGTCCTGGCGCGGACGGGCGAATGGGTGTTCGCGCCCGAAGAGCCCTACGAGCGCACGGGCGACGTGGACAACGTGGTCTTCTGCTGCGGGTGGACCCAACGCGGAGGCGAGGTCCGCATGTACTACGGCGGCGCTGACACCTGCATGGCCGTCGCCACCGCGAGCTTGGAAGAGCTGCTCGGAGCGCTGGTGTAGCCCTCTGCGCCTCTGCGCCTCTGCGCGAGGCTCCTCCCCAGGCGCGGCTCAGCATCGGGCCGACACGCAGAGCCTAGTCCCAAAACAAGCGATTAGCCATTAGCCATTAGCCATTAGCTCAGGCACGACCTGTACTTGTCCGCCGTGATCTGTTCACCCGAAATGTGGAGCCGCCACGGCCAACGGAGTCGCAAGTGCTCGGGGTTTCGGGCTAACGGCTAACAGCTAAGGGCTAACAGCTAGATCCAGGCCTAGTCGTACGACACCCGCAGCTCGTAGGTGCGCTCCCGGTCGCGGTTCCGGCGCGAGAAGACGAGCACGTGGTACTCACGGTTGGGCTCGAGGCTCCAGGTGATGCTCTGGGAGGGGGCGTCGTCTTCGGTAGCCCGGGTGAGGTGGTCTGAGAACTCGCGCTCTCCACCCTGGTACCACTCCTGGCTGAAGAGATAGAGCCAGGCCGAGACGCCGTGCGGGTTCTCCGGGCAGTTCCAGCTCGTGCCGAAGCCGTGAGCCTCGTGGATCGCCGTGAAGTCCAGCGTCAACGTGGCGTTGCGGGAGTCGCCTTCGGGTGGTGTGCGGAAGCGGTACCAGTCCCGGTCATTCGGGACCCAGAAGTAGCTCTCGGCCGAGAGCTCACCCTGCGCGGCGAGCACGCCGAGATCGTGGGCGGTGGTGGGCCCGTCGGCCGGGCCGACGTCGCCAGGCTGCTCCTCCTCGGGGCTGCCGGGGCCGTACTCCAGGCGAAGCACGTAGGGGTGCTCGTTCGAGGGGGTGAAGGCGTTGACACGCAAGAGGTAGGTCTTGTTCGCCCTGATGTCCTCGAGCACCGCGTGGCGGAGCGAGCAGTTCGGCGAGTCCCCGACCGACACGTTGCCGATGCGCTCCACCTCGTCGCCGGTCTTCAGGTAGACGCCCGTCTGCGTGTGGATGGAGAAGACGCCGAAGAGCCCGTCCTCGGAGGCGGTGACGTCGCTCGTCAGGTGGAGGGTGCCGTTCACCTTGGGCAGGAACGTGAGCCAGTCCTGGTCGTTGTGGTGCCAGGCGTAGCTCTTCACCTCGGTGCTCATGTGGGTCACCCCGTCGAGCTCGAGTCGTGGGCCGAGGTGCCACAC
>CAZQPP010000376.1:0-1574 GCA_964594295.1 uncultured Myxococcales bacterium
GAGGCCTCCCAAGGACCTGCTCGAGGCCCCCGTGCTCACGCCCCCGAGGCCGCCCTCCAGGTCCCGGCGGCGCTGGTGGGTCACGAGGAGGTGGCCGGCTCCGTCGAGCATGACCTCCGAGATGCTGTCCTCGTCGAAGCTCCGCGAGGCCTCGAGGTGGGCCAGGCCGTCCTTGATGGCGAGGCGGTAGACCGAGGGCACGGCGGCGCTGGAGCTCCAGCGGCGATCCCAGGTGTAGATGGTGTCGCCGTCCACGGCCACGAGGGTGCCCGGGACGTTGACCTTGTCACCCGGCTCGACGTCGCTCAGGTCCGCCAGCGCGAGGCGGCGGAAGTAGTGGGCCACGAGGGTGCGGCCCTCTTCATTGGTGCCGGCCGCCTCGTAGTGGGAGAGGTAGAGATCCGATCCCACGGCGAGCACCGGGCCCGCCGCCTCTTCCTGCGGCAGATCGATCGGCTCGAGCAGGCGCGGAGCTGCCGGATCCGAGAGATCCAGGACCTGCACCACGAAGCGCTGCCAGTAGCGCGTCAGGTCGTGGCTCCAGCACTCCTCGTGGAGCTCGACCTCCTCGGGGTCCACCTTGACGCAGTCGGTCCCGTTGGGGCTCGAGGTGCACTTGCGGATCTCGCCCTCGCAGGCCTTCGGGCCGCCGTCGAGGCTGCGGCAGGTGATGGCGCCGGAGTACCAGGTCTCCGGATCGGACGGCCCGACCGGCTCCCTCTCCTCCTCGTCGTCGCCATTGTCTCCTTCGTCGGCCTTCTCCTCGTCGTCGGTGCCGCCGCTGGCCGACGCGCTGGACGTCCCGCGAGAGGGGGCGCTGCCTCCTCCCCGCGACGGCGGAACCGAGCCGCCGCTCACGTTGACGCCTCCCCGCGTGGGGTACTGCGAGCAGACCTCCTCCTCGCCGAGCTTCTCCTCCTCCTGGTTGCGCTGCACGAATGCCACCGCGCCGGGCACGGCATAGGCCTCGTGCTCGACGGTGCCGTACCACCCGCCGCCGCAGTCCATGCAGTCCATGGCGGGCCTGGCGGGCTCGGGGCCGCCGCGGTAGCCGCCGTAAGAGGGGGCGAGCTTGTCGGTCTCCAGGGTTCCCGCGCGCGTGGGCGAGGCCGGCGAGGAGAAGTCCAAGACCTCGATCTTCGTGTCGTAGGCCGGCCCGTCCGGGTTGCTCGCCTTGTCGCCGTAGGTGGTCAGCACGCTGACGAGGAGGTCGCCGGCCTGCACGACCGTGGCCCCGGCCGAGACCTCCTCAGCGGCCACGGGCGCGGCGGCGTCGGGGTCCTCGGCCGCTGGCACGACCTCGAGGCGGTTGGGCGTGCGCTCCACGTCGTGACCGCCCCACCACCAGCCGTAGCTCGCGCTCATGTCGCGGAGCCTGACCACGTGGTCGCCGACCACGAAGGCCTGCGTGTAGCGCGGCGCCAGCTCCACCCGGCCCTTCTCCACCGGCGCGTCGGGATCTGCGCAGTCGAACAGCGAGAGCTCCTCGTCGCTCAGGTTGGCGGGCAGCGAGGCGCCGGCGAGGAAGCTCCGCCGCACCTGCGAACCGTGCTCCATCACTCCGCGCAGGGTGA
>CAZQPP010000376.1:1584-8262 GCA_964594295.1 uncultured Myxococcales bacterium
TCTTGGAGAAGGTCAGGATCTGCACGGCGGCCACGTACTTGTCCTTCTCGGCGTCCCAGCCGGCAAATGGGAGCAGCACGAGCCCCGTCTCGGTCTCATCGGCGGGGCCGTCGACCTCCACCGCCCCCTCGAGGACCGTGAAGGCGCGGTCGTCCCAGCGGGCCTCGGACCAGGCCCAGTCGGAGCCGATCTCCTTGCGGTCGACCATGGGCTCGGGGTTGTCGAGGTCAGACGAGTCGTAGAGGCTGACGGCGAGCAGGCTCTTCTCCTCGTCGTTCACGCCCACGCCGACGAGCACGTCGGTGTCGAAGGCCGGCTTGAAGAAGTCGTTCCAGCCGCTGACGATGAACTCGCTGCGCTCGGTGACCGTGCCGTCGTCGGTGATCTCGAAGGCGTGGAAGGGATCGACCCTCAGGTAGGTCACGAAGAAGGCCTTGTTGCCCAGGAAGAGAGTCGCGTAGAGCTGCTCACCCTTGGCGAAGGTCTTGTGGTCGACCGCCGCGAGGTCTTGCAGGTCCGCGGCGTCGAAGGTCTCGATGTGGTTGGTGTCCGACCCGGACCAGCTGCTCGACGAGACGACGCGCAGGATCCCCTTGTAGAAGTCCATGTTGAACTTGGACCTGACCTGGCCCTTCACCTTGACGTCGGCCCCCTCGACCATCTGGCCTGCGGGGTCGGAGATGTCGACGAGCGACACCCGGCTGAAGGAGCCTCCCTCGTCGGACCAGTCGTTGCGCGCGACGAGGAGCACCTCGGTGGTCGCCTGGATGTCGGCGACGTAGCCGCCGAGGTCGAGGGTCGTGACCGGGGTGGTCTTGCCGTCGGCGGCGATGGAGTAGCTCGACACTATGGTCTTCGGGCCCTCGTGGGGCGCGCCGACTCCGCCGGGAGCGCCGATGGCGGGGCTCGTGGCCACGCCGCCCGACGGAGGAGCCACGCCGCCGAGGCCGTAGCTGCGGTGCTCCTGGGCCGCGAGGTAGAGCGCTGTGCCGCCGCCGCCGCGCGTCAGCCGACTCGTCTGGATGGAGCCGCCGAGCATCACGCGGTCGATCACCGCGGGCTTTGCCGGGTCGGCGAGGTCGACGGTGAGCACCAATCCACCGCGCTCGCTCTCGAAGAGCAGGCCTTCGGCGCCCTTTTTGTAGGTCTGCCAGTCGTTGAGCAGGACCACGGCCACGTCCTCGACGACGTACATCTCGACCGGGTGGCCCGCGACCTTGAGCCGACCGGTGACAGCCGGGGCAGCGGGGTTGCTGACGTCGATGACCTGCAGCCCGCGGTAGGGGTTCAGGTTCAGGATCAGCCCGTCACCGAGCACGCGGTAGATGTCGCCCTCTTCCACCGTGCGCTCTTCGGTTGTCCCCTTGCCGCCCAGATCACTCGCGGGAGCGGCCGCGGCTTCCCCACCGGCGCCGAAAGTGCGCTGGTTGGAGCCCTCGACGTTGCCGGCCGAGAGGAAGCTGGTCTGGCCGACCTTGGGCCCGTCTTCGCCCTCGGTTCCGGGCTCTCCCGAGCCCGCGCCGTCGCGACCGCAGGCGCCGATGACGAGAGAGAGAGAGAGCGTGAGGGCCAGGGCCCCAAGCCAACGGTGCATGTGTTCAGCGCGCAACATGGTGCTACCTCTTTCGGCTACCGCGCGACCCCGCTCCGCGAAGCGCCGTCTGTCTGAGTCGGGCGCAAAGATATGGATCCGCCGCCCGCGCGGCAACAAAAAAGGCTTGTGCGAGTCAAGCGAAACGCACGGCACGGGGACAGTCCCCGAATCGAAACGCGGCACGGGGACAGTCCCCGAATCGAAACCGAATCGAAACGGGACTGTCCCCGTGCGATTCGCGCTACCTCCGGCAGCCCGTCGCCGTCTCGAAGAAGCGGGTGTCGAGGTCGTCGACCTCGCCGGTCAGGTCGAGGTCCGCCCCGTCGCAGCGCTGGTTCTCTTCGGTGCAGCTCCCGGGGCCCATGCCCGCGTGGCGGTCTTCTGCCGAGTAGAAGATCAGCGCGTCCTTCTCGTCGACGACGCCGCTCCCGTCGAAGTCCGCCGCCGCGCAGCCGAGCACGGCCCAGGTGCAGTCGAGCACCGTGGGGGCGCTCTGGCACAGGGCGAGGGCTTCGAGCAGGTGCCCGCCCCCGACGTAGCGGTGGCTCGGGACCTCGACGGCCTTCCAGGGGTGCTCCTCGAAGGGAAAGCCGCGCGCCTCGTAGCCGCTCTCGGTGCGCCTGACCGGGTACTCCGAGCCGTACTCCGCCTCGTAACGCTCGGCCACGACGTAGTCGTACTGGTTGGACCTCTTGTCCGCGAGGCGATCGTCGATGCGCTTCTTGATCTCCTCGTCGCTGAGCAGCGGCGCCGGCTCGGTCTCCGCGAGCTCGAGCTGCCCCTCGATGCGCTTGATGTGGGCCTCCGCCTCGTCGAGCTCGCCGAGATCCTCGACGGCCGGCCCGACGCCCGCGATGGCCTCCTTGAGGGCCGCCTCGTAGCGCTGCCTCCTCAAGCGGTCGGGGTTGCTCTCCTTCCAGAGGAGCTCGCCGAAGCGACGCATGATGGCGCCCATCTCTCCCACGAGCTCCTTGGCCTCTCTCTCGAGCTCCGGCCTGCCCGCGACCTGCGCGTAGAGCGCGAGGGCGACGGTGGTGTCGACCATCTCCGAGAAGTCGTCCTGGAAGGAGCCGAGCAGCTCCTCGGCCAGCCCGACCCCGGCGGCCTCGATCGCATCGAGCCAGGGCACGCCGAAGAGCTCGAGCTTGTCGATCTCCGACCACGTGAATCCGCAGAAGGCGTCGTCGAGGGAGACGCAGAGCTTTACCCCCTCGGGCACCTCGCAGTTGGTCTGGATGGAGGACGGCAGGGTGTCGATGAGGTGCTCGTAGGAGCCCGGGACAGGCCGCGCCGGCACCGGGAGGTCCAGGCCCTCCGAGGACATGGCCTGGGCCAGGTAGGCCATGCCGCAGAAGGCCAGGCTGCCGAGGTCCTCGGGCTCGACGACCCCGTCGGGGCGCAGGGCGCCGGCGACGACGAGCTTGTCGTAGGGGTTGTGCTCGTCGACGGTCATGAGGGCTCCGCCGCTCTCCACGATGGAGGTCGCGATGCGGCGCCCGCCCGCCACGACCTCCTCTGCGAGGGCGCGCAGCTTGGCGGGCGCGCCCTCGTCCTTCGAGATGGCCATGGCGGTCACGTAGCCGATGCCGAGGTCCGGGAAATTGTCTCGCGAGTTGTGGTTGCCCCAGTAGGCGCCCTCCCAGGCGTGGGGCGCCGGCGTGCGCATCAGGGACGAGCAGCAGTCCGATGCCCGCAGGTAGTGCGGCAGCGCCGAGAAGCTGTAGGTCAGCGCGTACTGGTCGACCTCGACGGCGGGCATGAAGCTGAAGTAGAGCTCCTCGGGGTCGAGGCGGTAGGTCATGTGCACGCCGTCGAAGAAGGTGCGGATCACGTCCTGCTCGAAGGCCTCGTCGGGGGGCGTCGGAGGGGAGACCTCCTGCCCGCCGCGCACCCGTGAGACCTTGCCCTCGATGCCGTCGATCGTGATGGTCCAGCCGGGGAGCGCCTCTCGCGAGGTGATGCCCGGGTGCCCGCTGACGGCCTCGAAGAAGACGTAGCCTTCGAGAAGGCGCCTGAGGGCCAGCTCCGAGACCGGGGTCTTGAAGGTGCGCCAGGCCTGCCAGGTCGCGAAGAGGGTGCGGCCAAGGCGGTTGTTGTCGGTCGGCCCGACGACGACCTCGTAGCGGTCTCCTTTGCGCGACGCGCGGGCCTTGCCGTTGTGGAGCGCGAAGGTGGTGCCGCCGAAGGCGCCGTAGCGCTGGTAGGCCACGAGGGCGCGATCGACGCGCTCCCGGTAGAAGAGCTTGAAGGCGCGGGCCGCGGCGTCGGGGTCGGGGACGGGGGCCGCGAAAGACGGGCCCGCGTCGACGGGGGCGTCGGTGACCACGTCGGCGACTCGTCCTTCGTCCGCGGGCGTGGCGGGGGTCTTGTCGTCGCCGCAAGCGGCCACCAGCGAGGCTGCCGTGGCTATGGCGAGGGCCGCTCCAAGGCGGAGGCAAATAGACATCGTGCTGCTCCCCTTCGCGAGGGCAACAGCCTACAACACGCCGTTTCCGTGAGGAAACGCCTCGCGCAGGGGTGTTTCGCCTGCGAAACGACTGCCCGCTCCTGCTGGATCGCGATCCCGAAGGGCGCCTCCTCGACGGCGTCATCGACAAGCTGCAGATCTACAACCGGGCGCTCTCGGCGGACACCGCCAGGGCGCGCTCAGTCTCTCGGGCTACTTCGGCGGTGACTCACGGCGGCGCCGCGGGTTGTTCCAGCGCAGCCCGGCAATGCTGCCCTTCCCCTTGTCACCCCAACCCCGGCCCAATATCATCCGCGCTCCATGTTTCCCTTCTACATGGCCGCGATCGGGTTCGTCGGCATCATCATCCCGGTGCTGAACCCCGAGGTGTCGGCGGTGCTCGCCGGTCGTGAGGGCCTGCACCCCGTGGCCGTCGGCCTCTCGACCGCCTTCGGGCAATGCTGCATGTACCTGCTGCTCTTCCACGCCGGCGGGAAGATAGTGCCCAAGCTGAAGTGGTTCGCCAGGCAGGTAGAGAAGACCCGCGCTCGCTTCGAGAAGCACCTCGAGAAGACCTACCTGGGCACGGCGGTGGTGGCCGCCTTCATCGGCGTGCCTCCGCTCGCGGCCCTGTTCGTGCTCGCGAAAGGCTTCAGGGTCGGGTTCGTGCCCCTCGTCATCATAGCCTTCGCCTTCCGGACCATGCGCTTCGGCGTGCTGGCGGCCGGGGGCTTCGAGCTCTTCGCCTGACCATGAGCTGGCGCCTCCAGCTCACGTTGTCGGCGCTGCTCGTAGCGGCAGCGGCGTGCGGCGCCGATCCTTCGGCGGCCGGGGAGCCCTGCTCGCGCCACAGCGACTGCTCCGACCCGAGCCACCTCTGCCTCGACGGCGTCTGCCAGACCGAGTGCGGCGACGACCGCGACTGCGAGGAGGGTGAGATCTGCATCGAGGGGCGCTGCGTGCTCTCCTCCCTCGGGTCGGGGACCTGCACCGGGCCCGACTGCGCCGGGCCTCCCCTGCCCTGCCTCGACGACACCGACTGCCCCTTCGAGCAGCCCTGCAACCAGGAAACCGGCACCTGCGCCCGGGTCTCCGGCCCGCCGCCCACCGCCAGGTGCGACAAGGACGAAGACTGCGGCGCGGGGAGAGTCTGCCGCGGCGGCACCTGCGAGACCGGCTGCACCCGCGACAGCGACTGCGCGGCGGGCAGGGTGTGCCGCGACGGCACCTGCGAGACCGAGTGCGAGCGCGACGGCGACTGCGAGGGCGGGCTCATCTGTCGCGGCGGCACCTGCGAGGCCGAGTGCACCAGGGACACCGACTGCGCCCACGGGCGGGTGTGCCGGGACTTGAAGTGCGAGGAGGAGCCGGTGAAGCTCCCCAACGACCCGCCGGTGGTCGAGAACCCTCCCCCCCAGACCGAGGAGAACCCCTACTCGGGTCGCTTCCGCATCTCCTCGACCCAGCCCATCCAGCGCTGCAACGAGTACCTCCTCCTGCAGTACGACTCCCGGGTGGTCGACGCCGAGCAGAAGAGCAACGCCTACACCTTCAGCTTCCCCGAGAGCACCTACCACGGCCAAGTCTCCATGGGCTCGTTCACGGTCTCCTGGTCGGGCCTCCAGGGCGCCCACCCCCTCTGCGGCGACTTCAACTCCGCCAACGTGTACACGGCCACCTTCCAGGGCACCGACTTCTTCGCCGGCACCCTGCGCATGGACGCCTACTTCCCGCTCAGCTCCTGCAACTGCACCCTGATCTACCCGGTCACGGGCACGCGGATGTAAGCGGACACAGCCGGCCGCTCCTGGCGATTATCGGCAACCTGGGGTAGCGTGCCTGTCTTCCTGAGGAGGAAAATGGACCCGACTGAAGCAGCGGAAGACCCGCAGACAGACGAAGCCTGGGGAGCGCCCTTCAACGAGCTCGACATACGCGCGGAGATCCTCGAGGTCCTCGACGATCGCGGCTTCGAGCTCTCCACGCCAGTCCAGGAGCGCGTGCTGCGGGAGGGGCAGGACCGCGACCTGCTGATCCAGGCGCGCACCGGCAGCGGCAAGACCATCGCGTACGGCTGTCTCCTGCTCCACGAGACGGAGATCGGCCACCGCGGCCACGACATCCTGATCCTGTGCCCGACCCGCGAGCTCGCCGTCCAGGTCGAGGCCGAGCTCGACGACCTCTGCGCCGGCCTCGACCTCCACACGGCGGTGATCATCGGCGGAGAGAGCTTCGACCGGCAGCGCCGCGAGCTCAACCGCGGGGCCGCCCTCATAGTCGGCACGCCCGGCCGCGTCCTCGACATGATCCGGCGCAAGGAGATCGACACAAAGAGCATCCGCGCCGTCGTGCTCGACGAGGCCGACCGCCTCCTCGACATGGGCTTCCGCGACGAGCTCGACCAGATCCTCCGGCGGGTGCCGAAGCGCCAGCGCACCATCCTCGGCAGCGCGACCATCCCTGGAGACGTTCGCTGGCTCGCCGAGAAGCACACCAGCGTCCCGCTGTACTTCGAGGTCGACTCCGCCGACGACGCCCACTCGGACATCGACCACCGCGTCTACACCGGGCCGGGCACGAAGCGTTTCGAGGCGCTCTGCAACATCCTGGCCTACGAGAAGCCGGACCGGGCCATCGC
>CAZQPP010000377.1:0-3557 GCA_964594295.1 uncultured Myxococcales bacterium
AGCACGACACCTGGAGCCGCAGAGATTGCGAAGAAACCCGCTGACAAGCGGTACGCGGCGCCGGCCGAGCCCGAGGAGGAGGAGGTCGCGGCCGCGCCGCCACCGGCGCCACCGCGGTCGGCGCGGCGCAGGCCCGCACGCAAGACGAAGAAGAAGGCGCGCCGTGTCGTGCGCGGCTCCGCCGCCCGCTACGACTTCGAGGACGAGGCGGAGGTGGCCGAGGACAGCATCGACGCGCCCAAGGAGATGAAGGCGGGCGCGTTCGCCGCGGGCGATACGGGTGGCCTCGGCCTCGAGGGCACCGGCTCGGGTGGGGGCAGCCACCACGGCTACGGCCGCATCCAGGGCATACTCGGGAGCAGGGTCGCGCCCGGGCGCCCGAGCGTCGCCATGGGCGGGAGTAGCCGACGCGCGAACAAGAAGGCGAAGCTCGAGATCGGCCACGTGGACCTGAGCGTCGAGGGCAAGCCGATGGCTGGCGAGGGGCTGAGAGATGCGCTCGACGAGGACCGGCTCCGAAGAGAGATCATCACGAGAGACAAGGAAGGGAGGGGCTACTGGGGAGACGGAAGCCGCGGCCCCGAAGGCGACCTCGACCAGGGCGTCATGCTCGGCAACGAGCGCGCCCGGGGCAAGGACTCCCCTGATGGCCGAGCCATCCTCGCCCGCCTCCTCCACGAGCTCGAGCAGGAGCCCCCCGCCACAACGCTCCCCCGCTTCCTGTACTTCGAGAACACCTACCTCGGCGGTGACGTGGCCTTCAGAGAGCGCCTGCGCCGCCTCGACTCGGATCTCGGCGCCCCGCTGCGCCCCTACCACCTCGCCGCCGGCTACGAGCAGGCCTTCGACCCGCCTCCCCACGCTGGAATGGCCCTGAGCGCGAGCCTCTCCCGGCGCTGGTTCGACCGCCCACGGCGGGTGATCCTGCAGGTCGGCCTGCGCGGGAGCGACCGCTACGGCTGGCGCCGCCCACCCCTCGACCTCGCCCTCGTCGTCGACGTGCCGGTGCTCCGAGACGGCAGCGAGACCACCGCGCGCGTCACCTCCGAGCTGCTGCGACGCCTCGGCCCCCAGGATCGCATGAGCGTGATCGTCGCCGGGCCTTCCCCGAGCGTGCTCGTGGGCCTCGACCGCATCAAGAGCCAGCGCCTCCCCCTCGCCCGCGCCCTCGAAACCCTGCGTCCCCCCGGCGCAGCCTCCCACAAGGCCCTCGGCCGGGCCATGGAGCGCGCCGGAGAGGTGCTGGACGCCGCGGACACGAGCGCCCGCCCGCCGGGCACACGCATCGTGCTCGTGCTCGCCTCCGCCCACGACATCGGCGGCGTGAACGTCGCCGCCGGCGCCGCCCACGACCTCAGCGTGAAGGGCGTCGTCTCCTCCATCATCGAGGTCGGCGCCTCCTCCTCGCAGGGCCGCTGGTGGGAGCTCGCCGCCGCCGGCCACGGCAACTACCACCGCATGCAGGGCAACGACGCCGCGACACCGGTGGGCGCCGAGCTGGACAGCCTCTCCCGCGTCGTCGCCCGCCAGCTCCGCGTCAACATCCGCCACGGCGCCCACACCGACGCCGTCCGCATCCTCGGCAGCCGCGTGCTCGATCCCGCCGAGGTCAAGCGCGTCAAGGCCCGCGAGGTGGCCACCGACCGCAACCTCTCCAAGACCATGGGCATCAAGGCGGACCGCGGGGACGACGACGACGGCCTGCAGACGGTCATCCCCTACTTCTACGGGGGCGACTCCCACGTCCTGCTCGTGGAGCTCTGGGTGAAGAAGCCCGGCGCCGTAGCCGACATCACGCTCCGCTACAAGGACATGGTCAACCTCGGCAACGCCACCGCGAGGGTGCAGGTCTCCCTGCCCGCCCTGCCCCGCCCGGAGACCGGCGAGCCCATCGCGATCTTCCAGAACGTGGTCGGCTTCCGCATCGGCAAGCACCTGGAGCTCGCGGCCTGGTCGGTGCGCAAAGGCGACATGTCCGGCGCCCTCCGCCAGGTGGGTGAGGCCCGCGGGCTGGCCACGGCCACCACCGAGGCCGACCTCGAGATGCTGCGCAGCTTCCAGAGCCTCATCAGCCGCGGCGACTGGCCCCGCGACGCGAGCCGGAAGACCCTCCTCGCAGACGCCCTCGAGGCCGCCGGCAGGAGGAAGGTAGGCACCACGGCGCGTTAGTGGTGCCACAAGGCGCACCCTGCTAAGTCCCGCCCATGAACCTCCGCCAGGTACGCACCGTCACGGGCTTCGAGATCGGCCGCCTCTGCACCAGCGTGCACGGCCTGGTCTTCGCCGCGGCCTTCCTCTTCGCGGCCTTCGGGCTCTCCATGAAGCTGCACGAGCTCTCCGGCAAGCTCGCCGGCGTCTCCATGGTCGGCGCCGTGGCGGACGCCGCCAAACCCGAGGCGGCGAAGGTCATCTACAAGATCCTCTCCTGGTGGACGAACCTCGGCGACGACGCCATCCGAGAGCTGCTCCTGAGCCACCCGCCGACCCTCCTCGCCTTCTTCGTCCTCGCCATCGTAGGCACCGCCACCTGGGCCATGTTCCTCGCCTGCGACCAGATGTCCTCCGAGATCCGCAACCGGCACCTCCGTTACTTGCTCGTGCGCACCGATCGCCGGAGCCTCTACCTCGGCAAGACCCTCGGCGTGCTCCTCTTCTACTGCGCCTGCGTCACGGCGGCCTGCGCGATGGTCGCCGCCGCCGTCGCCACGAGCGAGGCCGGCATCGGCGGCACATCGGGCGCCCTCTACATGGTCCGCATCTGGCTCAGCCTGCTGCTCTACGCGATCCCATTCGTGGCGCTGATGTCGCTCACGAGCTCCATGGTGAAGCACCCCCTGCTCGCCCTCGTGCTCGGCCACGGGCTCTGGTTCGGCCTGTGGGTCGCGGGCGCCCTCGGCGGCCTCGCCGACGAGGCCCTCAAGAATGTCCGCTTCGCCTTCCCGACCGCCTTCAAGTACCACCTGCTCTCCGACCAGCTCCCGGACGTCGCCCTCGCCGCGGGCCACATGCTCGCCTTCGCGGCCCTGTTCTGGGTAGCCGGGCTCTGGGTCTTCTCGCGGAGGGACGTATGAGCGCCGAGCAGCCCTCCGCCCCCTCCCGCTCAGACCTGCCCGTGCTGGAGGTCTCGGGCGTCGCCAAGTCCTTCCGCTCCGTCCGCGCACTTGACGGCGTTGACCTGTGCGTGCCCCGGGGCCGAATCTTCGGCCTCGTCGGCCCCAACGGCGCCGGCAAGACCACGCTCTTCGCCGTCATCTGCGGCTTCCTGAACGCCGATCACGGCACGGTCTCGGTCGACGGGCGCGCCGTCCGGCCCCGCCGGCCGCCGCCGAGCGGAAAGGTCTCCCTCCTGCCCCAGGACGCCCGCTTCCTCCCCGGCGTCTCCGTCGGCCGCCAGCTCGCCTACTACGGCCGCCTCCAGGGCCTCGGCCGGGGCCGCGCGAAGCAGGAGGTGCGCCGCGTGCTCGGCCTCGTGGGCCTCGCCGAGGTCCGTGGGCGCAGGCCCGGCACCCTCTCCCACGGCATGCTCAAGCGCGTCGGAGTGGCCCAGGCCTTCCTGG
>CAZQPP010000377.1:3567-8238 GCA_964594295.1 uncultured Myxococcales bacterium
AGCTCGTCATCCTCGACGAGCCCACCGCAGGCCTCGACCCCCAGGCCGCCCGCGACGTGCGCAGCCTCCTGCGCACCCTGCGCGGCGACCGCACCGTGGTGGTCTCCAGCCACAACCTCGCCGAGGTCGAGGACCTCTGCCACGAGGTGGCCATCCTCCACGAGGGCCGCGTCGTCCGCCACGACACCCTCGCCGCCCTGCTCTCCCAGGCCGCCGAGGTGAGCCTGCGCCTCGCCGACCCACCCGGCGCCGACCTCATCGAGGCGATAGGCGGCCTCCCCTTCGTGACGCGGGTCGCCTGGGACTCGAGCGCCGACCGCCTCAGGGTGTGCTTCGACCCCGACTCCACCCGACCAGACGTCGCGGGCCGCGACGTGGTCGCCCTGATGGTCGAGCGCGAGACCGCCTTCCTCGACCTCCAGATAGGCGCTAGCCTCGAGGACCGTTTTGTCGAGGAGACGGCCTCAGGCGCCTCCTGAGGACCCACAACACACCCAGGGCGAAGGCCAACCCGGGCAGGTGCGCGAGCGGAGCCGGCGCCTTGTGCCGCACGAGCACCTCGTGAGCACCCGCGGGCACGCGCACGCCGACGAAGGCCCCGTAGACGCGCTCCGTGTCGACCGGACGGCCGTCGATCTCCGCCACCCACCCAGGATCGTCGTTCTCGGCCACCACCAGCAGGCACCCGGCCTCCGTCCGCACGCGAGCCCTCCAGCGCCCCGGGCCCTCGTCTGAGACCTCGAGCGCTCCGGTCGACCCCACCATCGGCGCCGACGCCGGCTCGACCAGCGCCACCTCCCGAGCGTCGAAGGCCGGCTCCTCCGCGAGACGCGCGACCGGGTCGGCGCTGCCCTCCGCGCGGCCGACACAGCGCACGAGGGCCGGGCGCTCGGCCGTCCGGCGCAGCAGGGCCCCGCTCGGCATCACCTCGGTCTTCGCTTCGAAGAGCCGCGCTAGGCGCGCCGGCAAGGGGCGGTTCGGGCCGAGGTAGGCCCCCACACCCACGAGCGGCCAGAGCTGATCCGCCCGCCTGAAGCCCTCCCTGTTCAGGTAGAGCCGCAGGTCGTGCCACAAGAAGGTCTCCGGGTAGCCGCCGACCAGCCGCGTGACCGGCGCCTCTCCCCCGTAATAAGTGAGCGTCGCGCGCGCGCGCGCGAGGGCCTTGGTGTAGGCGTCGAGGCTCGACGAGACACCTTCTCCGGACCCCGCCGCCTGCCCCATCTGCTGGCGGAGCACGCCGTCCACTACGAGGCGCCCCTGCCCGGCGACCGCCCGGCAGACAGGCAGCTCCGCGTCCAGCAGGGCTCTCGGTGCCGTGTAGGCATAGCCTCTGGCCGTCCAGATCGCCCCCGCCGCGATCGCCGCCGCGGCGACCGCCCGCGCGCTGACCTGCGGCAGGCGGGCAAGCAGCAGCACTCCGAGGAGCAGCGACGGCAGCCCCGCGGCCAGACCTGCGGCGCGCCCCCACGCACCCGCCGCCTGAAGCTCACGCCCCGCGGAGCCGAGGGTCGGCCCGATGAGCGGCTCAACCGCCAGCCCCCGCCCCCCCCCAACGGCCCCCGCCCCCCCCCCCCCCCCGGCCGGCCCCCCCCCCCCCCCGGCACAGCGACGCAAAGCCGGCGCCGGCCAGCACCGCGACGAGCAGGACCGCATAAGCAGCGTACTTCTCGGGGAAGCGGAACCACCCCAGGGGCGGCAGCACCGTGAGCGCCACGCTGTGCAGCCCGCCCGCGGCTCCCAGCGCCAGCCAGTACAAGCCCACGGCCGCCCCGGCCAGGGCCGCCCGGCCGCGCCGCTCCGCCCCCGGCCGAGCGAGGACGAGCGCCGCGACCAGCAGCGGCAGCGCCGCCCCGCTCCCGGCGTGCAGGCTCTCCAGCCAGGGCGTGCCTTCGCCGTAGAGCGGCGTGCCGTAGAAAGAGGGCTCTGGCAGCACGCGCCCGAAGAGCGACGGCACGAACAGGTCGCCGAGGCGCTCCCAGGGCATGGCCCAGCGCTCACCCCGAAGCGTCTCCTCCACCGCCCGCGGCGAGATCCGATAGAGCCCCCAGGTGGCCAGGAGCTGTGGCAGCGCCAGCAGCACGGCCCCCAACCCGCCGGCCCCCAGCACCGCCCCTCTCAGCTTCACGCTCCCCGCGCCAGCCCCGCCCGCGACCGCGCTCAGCACCGCCGCGAGAAAGGCCGCCTGGGGGTCGCCGGCGAGAAGAGGCAACGCGACGCCGGCCGCGATCCCGGCCGCCCGCGCCGGCCCCGGCCACCGCGAGAGCGCGGCCAGCGGCCCGATCCACGTGTACGCCATCGCATGCAGGTAGAAGGGGTTTCCAAGGTACCCGAGAGCCGGCCCGCACAGCCCCGCCAGCAGCGCCGCGACGCCCGCCCCGAGGCGATCGGCGCCCAGGGCCCTGGCGAGCAGCCCCGCCCCAAGGGCGAGCAGCCCGAGGGACAGGAGCAGCCTCACGCTCACCCCGAGCGACCCGGGCAGGGCGTGGTGCACCACGTTCAGGGGGTCGAGCACGCCCATGGTCGGGTTCGCCATGTGCGGCATGCCCAGCTGCACGCCCGGGTTCCAGCTCGGCAGCAGCCCCGACGCCGCCGTCTGCGTCTCGAAGCGCTTGAGCGGGGCGTAGTAGAGCGTGGTGTCGCGCGCGAAGAACGTGCGCCCCCCGAGCACCACCTCACCCCAGAGCGGCCACGACGCCAGGGCCGCGGCGACGACGAGGGCAGCAGGCCACAGGCGCTTCGCGATCATCTAGCGACAATAAGGGCGGGGGCGCCGGTCGTCACAATCATCACCAGCGCTCGTCAAACCTCCAGAGCCCGGCCCGCCGCGCCAGCTCCTTGGCCTCCTTCACCTCCAGCCACGAGGTCTTGCGGGAGATCTTCTTGTGCCGCTCTCCGCTGACCTCGCCCGCCGGCCTGTACTGGCCCATGACGTTCACCCAGGTGTCCGGCGAGACCTCGTCGGCGAGGAAGCGGAAGATCGACTCCGCCTCCGAGAGCCCGCCCGGCATGACGAGGTGCCGGATCAGCACGCCCCTCGCGGCGACCCCCTCGGAGTCGAAGCGCAGCGGGCCTACCTGGCGGTGCATCTCGGCGACCGACCGGCGAGCCACCTCCGGGTAGTCCGGCGCCTTCAGGTAAGACCTCGCGCTCTCCTCCTTCCAGAGCTTGAAGTCGGGCATGTAGACGTCGACCACGCCCTCGAGGAGCCGCAGGTTGCGCGCGGAGTCGTATGCGTTGGTGTTGTAGACCAGGGGCAGACGCAGGCCGCGCTCGGCGGCGAGCACGAGCGCCTCGAGCACGTGCGCCACGACGTGACCGGGAGTGACGAGGTTGATGTTGTGGCAGCCCCTCGCCTGGAGGTCGAGCATGAGCGCGGCGAGCTCCTCCGCCGTCACCTCGGCACCCTCCCCGCCGTGGCTGATCTCGTAATTCTGGCAGAACACGCAGTGCAGGTTGCAAAACGCGAAGAAGATCGTCCCCGAGCCCCGCGAGCCCCGCAGGCAGTCCTCTTCGCCGTGGTGCGGGAAGGCAGACGACACCCGCGCCCGCCGCCCCGTGAAGCAGGACGTCCCCTTCTGGACGTGCGGCCGCAGCTCGGGCTTCGTCACGCGCCTGAAGAGCTGCCTCGCCATGATGACGTCCCGCTCCCGGCCCCGAGGCGCGAGCGCGTGCAGCCGGTCGACGCGGCACTCACGCGGGCACCCCACGCACTCCTCGAGCCGCGCGACGGCCTCCTCCGCCCGTCGCGCGAGCTCCCCCGAACGGTGGAGATCCAGATAGAGCGGCTCCGGCGGCGGGTCGAGCACGAAGCTCCTGCCGCCCCCGGGCGGAGTGCTGCTGGGCCTGGAAGCCATCTCACCCGTGATTGTCCGCCCACAAGAGCCGCGAGACAAGCGCTCCCGCGATCTCCACACCGCAGCCTGGCCGCCCCGCTCCCCCTCTGCGCCTCTGCGCCTCTGCACCTCCGCGTTGCTCCCCTCTTCCTCTGTGCCTCTGCCCCTCTGTGCCTCTGTGTTGAACCTGCTCTCGCGCAGCCTTCAGCAGGCACGGCGCACCCCGGTTTGATTCCTTCCCGCGGACCTGCGTAGATGCACCAAGGCGTTTCGCCCGCGAAACGCCCGCGGTAGGGGCGTTTCGGCTACGAAACGCCTGCCCCGTAACGCTCTCCTCGCGTCGAATGGAGGCGACATGAGCAGGATCGCACTCTGCACGGCACTCATCGCCTGCCTCGGCATGCTCGCCTGCAGCACGGAGACCAGCACGGGCCCCGGCGGCACGGGCCCTGCCGTCACGGCGGACACCTCCGGGACAGACACCCCCGGCACCCTGCCCGACGGCGCCTCCGCAGGCTCGCGCACCTTCTCGCTCCCCGGCGACCCCTGCATGCTCTGCGTCTTGAACGAGACCACCGGACAGCCCGACTGCGCGCCGGCCGAAGCAAACGCCGCTTGCGCCTCGGACGACTGCTGCATGTCCGCCGCCGTTTGCCAGCCTTGCGCCGCCGGCGACACCAAATGCCCCGCCTCCGGCCTGCAGTGCCGCGGCGAGGCGGCGATCTCCTGCGAGGACGAGGACCCCTGCACGGAGGACCTCACCTTCTGCCTGAAAGAAGAGGGCAAGTGCAACCCCGAGACGAAGGAGTGCAGCCACGAGCCCCTGCCCGACGGCACG
>CAZQPP010000378.1:0-7595 GCA_964594295.1 uncultured Myxococcales bacterium
TTGGGCCGCACACTCAACTGGCGTCCCCGGCGTACATGCCCCAGCCTGGCACTCATCACCTTCCGTGCAGGCGTCCCCGTCATCGCACCCGGTGCCGGCTGGGCGACGTACGATTGAGCACTCGCCGGTCTGAGGATCACATTGCCCGTCCTCGTGGCACTGGCTCGGAGCGGTGCATTGCACGGTGTCTTCACCAACGCATGTACCAGCCTGGCAGCGGTCCACTCGGGAGCACGCGTCTTCGTCGTCGCATGGCGTGCCGTTGGGGCGGTGCAGGGACACGCACTCCCCGTTGGCCTGATCACAGGAACCCACGGCGCACTGTCCGTCCAGGCTTGAGCAGTCCACCGCCACGCCAGCGACACAGGACAGCGTCCCGAGATCGCAGATCTCCGACCCCGTGCACGGGTTACCATCATCGCAGTCGGCGTCCGACGTGCACTCGCATGGCGATGTGTCGAACACGCAACCGCCCGCTGCGTCGCTACAGGAGTCTGCGGTGCAGTCCTTTCCGTCGTCGCAGACGAGCGCTTCCCAGATGCACACCCCGCCTGCGCATTCGTTGGCCTCCGTGCAGGCGCTCCCGTCGTCGCAGGGCTCCCCGTCCGGCTTCTGTGGGTCCGTGCATCGGCCCGATGTGGCATCGCACACTCCCACCTCATGGCACTGACTGCTCGCCACGCACTCGACGGTGTTGGAGCCTACGCACGTTCCCTCGATGCACGAAT
Organism: uncultured Myxococcales bacterium; assembly: GCA_964594295.1. GTDB lineage: Bacteria > Myxococcota_A > UBA9042 > UBA3505 > UBA3505 > CAZQPP01. Next base: position 729 of record CAZQPP010000378.1, read on the forward strand.
CCGTGCGGGTGCAGGCATCGCTGTCGTCGCACGGCGATCCGGTCGGCAGCCGCGGGTGCGAGCAGACTCCGGTCCTCGGGTCGCAGATCCCAGCCGCGTGGCACTGGGTCAGGCGCTCGCAACGCCGCGCGGCGCCACCAGCACATTCTCCGCCCCGGCACCCGTCCTCCTCGGTGCATGCGTTTCCGTCATCGCACGCCGTGCCATCCTGTCGTGGCACGTGCGCACAGGCACCGCGCTCCTCGGAGCACTGACCAACCAGACAGGCCCGATCCATGTGGGAACAGTCCATGGCGGTTCCTGGCACGCAGCTCCGATCTGCCGCACGGCACGTCTCGAAGCCGTTGCAGAGGCGCCCGTCATCGCAGTCAGCATCGACCGCGCACTCGCATTCCGAGTCGTCGCGCTCACAACCGCCGACTTCTTCACTGCACGAGTCGCGAGTACACGCGATCCCGTCGTCGCAGTCCCTCGGGGCAACGATGCACTCGCCTGCGATGCAGTTCTCTCCGACCGTACAGGCCAGATTGTCCTCACACGAAGAGCCGTCCGGAGCTGTCGGCGTGGAGCACAGTCCGGTCGCGCCATCGCAGCGCCCCGCGAGATGACACTCATCGATGGGCTCGCAGACCACGGGTTCCCACCCCACACAGGACCCCGAGTAGCACGAGTCCGAAGTCGTGCAGGGATCACCGTCATCGCAGGGCGTACCGGCCACCTTCCGCTGCCATGTACATTCGCCTGTGCTCGGCTCGCAAACGCCGGGCTCGTAGCACTGGCTGCCATCGGCGCACACGACCCGCGAATCGGAAACGCAGGCACCTTCGAGGCAAGCATCCCCCAGCGTGCAGCGATCGCCATCCTCGCAGGGCTGACCATCAGCGCGCAGCACCGGGATGCAGTCACCCGTCGCAGAGTCGCACGTACCGGGAAGGTGGCAGTCGTTCTCCGCGGGACAGGCAATACGGAAGCTGCCCACGCACGTACCGGAGACACAGGTGTCCGTTTGCGTGCAGGCATCGCCGTCGTCGCATGGGCTGTTCTCCGGCATTCGAGGTTGAGAGCACACTCCACTAGCCGGATCGCAGGCCCCGGCGACATGGCACTGCGAGATTGGAGCGCAAACAACCGGCTCCATCCCCGTGCACACGCCGGCCTGGCACTCGTCGCGACGGGTGCAGGAGTCCTCGTCGTCACAGGAGGTGCCGTCATCGAGTAGTGGAGCAGAACAGAGACCTGTCGTCGGATCGCAGGAGCCAGGCGCGTGGCATTTGTCCTTCGCGTTGCACGAAACCGCCTGTCTTCCCTCGCATGCCCCGTTCATGCAGACATCAAGGCGCGTGCAAGCATCGCCATCATCGCAGGTGCTCCCATTGGGCTTCCTCGGCGCGGAACAGCTACCGGTTGCCGGATCACACACGCCCGGAACGTGGCATTGATCGGCTGCATCGCAGGTGGTCTCGCCCGAGCCGACGCAACTGCCCTGGACACAGAAGTCCGTCGCGGTGCAGGCGTTCCCGTCGTCGCAGCCCGTGCCGTCGGGCTTGACCGGCGCAGAGCAAGTGCCGGTCTGCGGATCGCACGCGCCGGTCTGATGGCACTGCGACTGGGCCACACACTCGACAGGGTCAAGCCCGGAACAGGAACCGCCCACGCACCGGTCGCTCCGAGTGCAGGCGTTTTCATCATCGCAGGCAACGCCATCGAGACGAGGCGCACGGGAGCAGGAACCCGTTTCGGGGTCGCAGACGCCCACGTTGCATGCGTCCGATTGCGGTGAGCAGTCTACGGGCTCCCCTCCATCACAGGTCAGGCTGGTCGGGTTGCAGCTCTCCACTCCGTCGCAGGCGTTGCCGTTGTCGCAGTCCGAGTCCTTCGTGCACTCGCACTGGGATGCCTGGTGCACGCAACCGCCGGCGGGCTCCGAGCAGGAGTCGAGAGTGCAAGCCCTGCCGTCGTCGCATGATTGCGGGCTTCCCGAACATGCCCCGGACTCGCACTGGTCGTCCTCCGTGCATATCAGCCCGTCATCGCAAGTGGTCCCGTCATCTGCGACTGGGGAGTCGCAGGCTCCCGTCTCCGCGTTGCAGATGCCCGGTACATGGCACTCATCGGCGGCAAGGCACCGAACGGGCCGGCTCCCCACGCACACGCCGAGTTCGCAAGCATCGGTGCGGGTGCAAGAGTCCCGGTCATCGCAGGGCGTTCCCGTGGGGCGAGCCGGATGGGAACAGGCGCCCGTGCCCGGATCGCAGACACCCGGCGCATGGCACTGGTCCAAGGCACTGCAAACAACCTGCTTCACACCCTCGCACACTCCGCCAACGCACTCGTCTTTCGTAGTGCACTCGTTGGCGTCGCTGCACGGGCTGCCGTCGGGGCGCGAGGGGCTGGTGCAAATCCCGGTGCGGGGATCACAGGACCCGGCCTCATGACAGTCGTCGCGCGCAAGGCACTGCACGGGATCCCCTCCGACGCAGGCTCCATCGTCGCAACTGTCCTGGCGCGTGCACCGATCGCCGTCATCGCAGGTGCCCCCGGAAACGGGTGACCAGACTGACCGGCTCGTTTCGGGCAGGCATGCCTCGCAGGCATTCCCCTGCCTTCGTCCCCCCGCGGCCACGCAAGCGCCTGCGATCACGCAGCCCACCGCGATCTCGTGCTCGCAAGCGCCGTCGCTGCTACGACAACGATCGGCCGTACACGGTAGCCCGTCATCGCAGTCCTGCTCCGGCCCGGCCACACAACTGCTCAGCACGCACTCGTCGCCGACGGTGCACTGGTTCCCGTCCTCGCAACCCGCCCCGTCCGTTGATGACCACGTCGTCCGGCTGGCGCCACCACGGCACTGTTGGCAAGGCTGGTCCCCTCGGAACTCGCCCTCGACCACGCACACGCCATCAACGAAGCAGCCTGCGACGACGGTATGCGAACAGCTTCCGGTACCACGGTCGCACCGATCTTGCGTGCAGCTGTGGCCGTCATCGCAGGAAATCGCGGGTCCAGGTTCGCACCGGCCCGACACGCACAGGTCTCCCACGGAGCAGGCATCGCCATCATCACAGAAGCCACCGTCCAGGCGCGTCCATTCGTAGGCGCTCTCGGACGGTGTGCATCGAAGACAGGCGTTCTGCTCATGCGCCACTCCCGCCTCGACGCATCGCCCGTCCAGAACGCACCCGCTAACCACAAGGTGAGAGCAACCGCCCTCGTTGGGGTCACAGACATCCGCAGTGCACGCAAGACCATCATCGCAGTCTCTGGAGGTGCCCGGCATGCAGGCCCCGTCCTGGCACTCGCTCGCCACCGTACATGGGTTGCCGTCGTCGCAACGCACGCCATCGACTGGCGTCCACCGCGCAACATGCACCGCAGGCTGGCAGCGCTGGCAGGGCCGTTCCGGCTCGTGCGCGCCCCGAGCAACGCACCGACCATCTATGAGGCAGCCGGCGTTGACCGAGTGCTCGCAGTCTCCGGTTGCCGGCGAGCACCTGTCGTCGGTGCACGCCAGACCATCGTCACAGGTGCGCACGGGCCCTCCGCTACACCTGCCCGCCGTGCATGCGTCGCCATCCGTGCAGGGATTCCCGTCGTCGCAGGGCGCCCCATCGAGGGCAGTCCAGGCCTCGCTGGTGGTGCTCGGCTGACAGATCTCGCAAGGCCTGCCTGCCCTTGCAGCGCCCGGCTGCACGCACCCTCCCCCGATCAGGCAGCCGATGACGAGCACATGCCGGCAAGACACCGTTTCCGGGTTGCAGCTGTCCGCCGTACAGTCCAAACCGTCGTTGCAGACGAGGGTTTCGCCCGGCTTGCACGTGCCCGCAGCGCACGTTTCCCCGAAGGTGCAGTCATTGCCGTCGTCGCACTCTACCGCGTCCAGTTCCGTCCACGCGTCGACGGCCACAGACGGCTCGCAAATCTGGCAGGGATTGTCGGCCTTGGTCTCGTCTCGCGCCACACACCGGCCAGCTATGAGGCAGCCTCCCGTGACCTCGTTCGAGCACTCGCCGGTGCTGGGAACACAACGGTCCTTGGTGCACGCCAGGTCGTCGTCGCAGGTGTTCTCGGACCCTGGAGTGCACTGGCCGTCCTCGCAGAAGTCGTCCGCGGTGCACCCATTGCCGTCATCGCAAGGGCCGGCGTCGAGCGTCGTCCAACTTGTCTTGGAAGAGAACGGCCGGCAGACCTGACAGGTGTTGCCGGCATTCTTGTCATTGACGCCGATGCAGACGCCTCCGATGAGGCAGCCACCAGTCGGGTCGTTCAGGCAGTTACCAGTATCGGGGTCGCATAGATCAACAGTGCAGTCGAGACCGTCATCACAATCTCGTCGAGCGCCCGGTCGGCAATCGCCCTCGACGCAGCGGTCGCCGATGGTGCAGCCGTCGGCGTCGTCACACGGCACGTCGTGGAGGGGAGTCCAGTGCTCGCGGTCGGCCGTGGGGCGGCAAGCTTGACAAAACCTCCCGGGCTTCCGTTCGTTCACGGCGAAGCAGGCTCCGTCGATGAGGCAGCCATCGCCCAAGTCGTGGGTACAGCCGCCGCCTGCAACGCAAGCGTCTACCGTACATGCGCGCCCGTCGTCGCAGTCCACCGTCGTGCCTCCAACACAGGCCCCAGCTTCGCACACGTCGCCTTCCGTGCAGGCATCTCCGTCGTCGCACGGAGTTGTGTCTGGCTTCGGCGTGTACGTGCACCTGGGAGCAACCGGGTCACAGGCGTCCTCCGTGCATGCGTTTTGGTCCGAGCAAGTGGCCTCGTCGGTATCGGAGTCGCAGTCGTCGTCGACACCGTTGCAGACTTCCACTGCGGCCTCTTGACCGGCGCACTTACTCCACCCTTCCTTTCCTTGGCAGCGTTGCTTTCCCAAGCATGTCCCATACTGGTTGACGAGCTTGCATGCCGCTTCATCACCGGCAGTCGACGTTGAGCAGCAGCCTGCGTCGGATTTGGGAACGCAGACATAGGTCTGCGCCCCGTCGTCTCGGCTTTCACGAAAGGTGCATCTGAAGCCATCGGGACAGCTTGCCTGGGGACCAGAGCAAGTAAGCAGACACACGCCCGACTGTTCCCTGGCTTGTGGAACGACACACTCAGGTGGCCCGACGCAGTCCGCCGATGTCGTGCACTCGCGGCACACGGCAGGGTCCTCTGCCACGCACACCTTGGCCGCGCCCGACGTTTCGTCCCTCAAAGTGCGGCACGTCCAGCCCACGGGGCAGCCGTCGTCGCATGACCTGCCGCATGTCTTGCCGTCTGGCCCGTCAGCACAATACCCACTTCGGCAGTCGTTTGCGGATTCACAGGGCTCACCGAACCTCACGACTCCGTGGCTCGGGCCTTTGTCCGGAGGGCTTGCACCATCACGTCCAGGCACGAGCACGTCCGAGTCGGTGGCTCGCCCGACATCTCCATCCTCCCACACATCGGAAGGGTGGATGGTTTCGCCCGACGCCCCTCCTGCCGATCCGTGCCCAGAGCAGCTCGCCCAGGCAATCGCCCCACCCGCCCAAACCAGGAATGTGAACCAAGCTTTCAACACCGGCCTTCCACGCATGGGACGATTATGGTGATCCCGGATCGCAACCGTCAAACCTCCCTTCCCTTGGAACCAGTTGGCGCATTGTCCAGAACCGACGCACGGGAAGCCCGCACACCCGAACCGGCTACGCCACGGACCGGACCGCTGCTGCCGCCGCTCTGACATGCGCGCCTTGTTCCCCCGTACACAGGCACAGAACGACAACCGGGTCGTCGCCCTCACCGGCCTCACTCCCGGCATGGGACCTCAGGCGGTCGCCGTGAGCAATGCGGTGGGTTCGCGAAGGAACGAACGGAAAGAGCCGTTTCGCTGGCATCGCGCCTTCATCCACTCTGGCAACGGGCTCTGCATGACGGCGTCGTGGATTCGACCATCTGCAAACAGCACGTCGACGTACGGCAACGCCGAAATGTGGATCAGGTCCGTGGACTCGGAGGCCTTCACCTTGGCTTCGGCATTGCGAGCGAGTGACTCTGCCACGACAACCTGGGCCCAGTAGCCTGGGGCTGCCTCTCCGTTGCAGTACCAGGCTTCGAAGACGCATCGCATCAGGTCGGGGTCGCCGTCGAGCTTGGCGCGTAGATCCTCGTCAAGCAGTTGGCGCCACGTCAGGAAGTGGAAGAGCGGCTGCGGCTCTAGTTCGAGGGTGTTCGACGCCTTTAAGAAGGCAGAGAGCTGTTGCACGCCTTGCGGCGAAAGGAACCAGTCCGCGTTTCCAATCACGGCATCCCGCACTTCGAGGGGCAGCTCCTCAGCGATGGTCCGCAGATGCCTCTTGACTTCCCTTACCGCCTCCTCGGGTGGAGGCTCGATCGCCTCGCCGCGGACGATTGCCTCCATGTGCGCACGCGAGCCCGGTTCCTGGCCGTGGAAGCCGGCCTTCCTTGACCACTTCGTGGCGCAGGCATCCAGCTCCCTCTGCCTCTTGCGCGCTGCGACTATGTCTTCAGGGCTGAGGTGCGGCCACTCGTGCTCTGCTGGCGGTGCACCAGGCTCAATCGCCGCCATGATGTCGTCTGCCGAGTAGAAGGGCGACCAACTGGGGTAGTCGGCACACGCACCGTGCTGCGAGGCGATGCGGCGGATCTCGCCACGGAACAGCTCGGGCCCAACCCGAAGGTGGGTGGACGCCGGCCAACCCAACATCTGTTCCACGCGCCCGATCGGCTCGGCCGCGCCCACGACATCGTCGACGTGGGCGTAGGAGAGGACCCACTGGATGCGGCATGTCTCCACCACCTCCGCGGCCACGGTCGCCGACCACCACCCGCAGGCCGCGTTCGCGGCCCATGAAAGCTGTGCGGAGTCTAGGTAGACGAGAGCTG
>CAZQPP010000378.1:7605-8238 GCA_964594295.1 uncultured Myxococcales bacterium
ACAGCCTACCGATACCTGGCGCGGTGTGGGCCGGCACCATCTGCCCGGCGCCTGGCCCACTACGGTGCCCTGTCCCCGCCCCTACGGACCACCGGACTGCCTCGCTGGCCGCCGACACCGAAGTGGAGGTCCACAGTCCGAGCATGTGCTGTTGCTCACTTTCGCCGACGGATCTAGGTTTGACGCCCGACAGCGGGCGGATGAAGCGCAAGACACGTACCCGGGTTGTCAATGTTCGCGAACGCAACGCTCCCCAACCCAGCCTCGGTAGTCCGTGTGCGACAACGAACCTGGCTGGTCAACGATGTTGTCCATTCGGGGATGCCCGGCGACGCGACCCTGGTTCGGCTCTCCTGCATCGACGACGACGCGGCCGGCGAGCCCCTCGACGTTCTTTGGGAGATGGAGGTCTCGCCCGAGATCGTGCCGGACGAGCCGCAGCTCATCGAGCAGGCCGAGGCTCTCGACGACCCACAGATGTTCGGGGCCTACCTCAACGCGCTTCGCTGGAACTGCGTAACGTCCACGGACAGGCGGCTTCTCCAGGCCCCTTTCCGAGCGGGAATCGATCTGAAGCCCTACCTGCTCTTGTCCCACACTGACCACTCGTAGACGGCGTAGAAACCCCGGACA
>CAZQPP010000379.1:0-8231 GCA_964594295.1 uncultured Myxococcales bacterium
GCCGAAGGTGTGGGCCAGCTCGTGGGCCAGCAGGCGTGGGTTGCCGAAGCCCCTCAGCCCTATCCTGCCGTCCGCGTAGGCGTGACCGGCGAAGCCGTCGAGATCGAGGCGCGGTGAGATCACCACCAGCTTGTCGAAGGAGGACACCTCGGGGAGACATCCGAGCATCCCGAGATAGGCCTCCAGAGCGGGCGCGTAGTCCCTGAAGGCGTAGCCCGAGCCGTCCCAGAAGGCGTCCGAGGAGACTCCGGCGGCGACGCGCCACCCCAACTCCAGGCGATCGTCCAGGGTGCGATCCAGGCTGATCCGGTCGAAGATCTCCTCGACCTCCGAGAGCTCGAGATCATCGTGCAGCTCCTCGGCCGCGTCGGCGCAGGGGTCGAGCTCTGCGAAGCGCTCGGTGTCTGCGATGACGACGAGCACGGACTGGCTGCCGTGGGGCAGCGTGTTGGCCGACGCGAAGCGGGGGACGTCGAATACGCAGCGCCCGTCGAAGCACGCGCCGGAGCCGCACTCCCCGTTGTCGCAGCAGTTGTTGCTCGGGTAGAAGACCCCGTCGCAGCAGCGGGCCTGGTTGTAGAAGCTCCGGGTCTTGCAGTCCTCGCACGCCCGGTAGGTGGGCGGGAAGTAGGTCTCGCCGCAGGCGATGTTGCCCTCGGGACCGTAGCCGGAGGTCGCCTGCAGCTCCCAGCCGCGGTCGTCGAGGGTGAAGCTGAGGAGCACCTGCGGACCGGAGAAGATGTTGGACTGGAGCGCCCTCACCGTGGCCTCGAGCTTCCTGGCCTCGTGGGGAGCGAGGGAGAGGCGGATCCAGTCGGCGTAGTCCGCCTCCACGATCTCCCAGGTGTCGGGGTGCCGGAAGCCGAAGGGGAGAGAGAGGGGCTGGGATGTGGTGTTCTCCGCTTCTATGGTGACGACGAAGGTCTCGCCGACCATGACCTCGTCCGGGACCTGCGCCGCCGACAGCAGGATGCCCCTTATCAGCGCGGGCTCGTTTTGCGGCTCGGTGCTGACCTCGGCGACGCAGAGCGAGCCGCTCACGGCGCCCGGGCAGCGCGCGCTGTTGGGCTGCGGCACGCAGGACCCCGGGCAGGAGCCGTCCTCGAGGAGAAGCTCGTTGCAGGCCGTGTCCGGCGGGCAGAGCCCCGGCGGTGGCGTCTCGGTGTAGGCGCACAGGCCCGCTTCGCAGGTGGGCCAGTAGGGCTTGCACGCCAGCTCGGTGCACCAGACCCCGAAGCAGTTGGTGTCGCGGTATCGGGCCACGGCCTGCTCGGCGTATTCGGCGCGCACGGAGAGCAGCCATCCGCCGTTGCAGTGGTCGCAGCAGCCCATCTCGAGGGCCACGCAGTCCCCGGCGTGCTCGCACACCCTCCAGGCGAGATCGGCGGCGTCCGCCGGGGGCTCGCCGGAGTCGACCGGGCCCGGGTCTGGGTCCGAGCCCCCGGTGTCGTGGACCTCGACGTCGTGCCCGGGGTGTCCCTGGTCCGGCTCTCCCTCGTCCGTCACACCAGGATCGGGAGCCGGCAGATCCTCGGGCGCGGTGTCCTCGACGCCGGGATCGGGGTGCGACAGGTCGTCGGCGCTGACATCCGTGCCAGGATCGGAGGCTGCCAGGTCCTCGAAACTGACATCCGTGCCAGGGTCGGGTGCCCACAGATCCCCGGTCGCCACGTCGGCGCCACCCTTGCCTTCGAGGTCTCGCGTCGACGACGGACAGCCGGACGAGGCCAGAACCAGGGCCGCAATGGCAAGCGGGGGGACTCTATGGATGCAGGTCTTGGGCAAACGACGCTCCGTCGGTGTCTCGGGGACGGGCGCAGCAGCGAGGCTGCGCCCGCCCTGGAGGTAGCACGGAGTGTGCCAGCTCGCGCTCGAGCGGCCACCTCACAGTCCGGGCGCCATCTCCCGGCTGTCAGGGCATGGCCACCGTCTCTTCGTGCAGCAGCTCGTCTCCGGCCGCGTTCTCCCGGTAGACCCGCACCAGGTAGGACCCGGGCGCGAAGTCGCTCATCTCGACGGAGAGCAGGTAGGGGCAGGTGCAGAAGCACGCCAGGCTCTTGTCGGGGTCCTCGCGTTCGACCACGTCGAGGACGCCGTCCTGGTAGCTCACGTCCATCCAGACCTTCAGGCAGCAGTTGAGCTCGGCCTGGGAGTCCACGACCTTCAGCGTGCCGGCCTCGACGAGGACCTGCACCGAGCCGCTCTCCTCCGCGTCGCTGAGCAGGAGCGGGAGCTGCGCCTGTTGCAGGCAATCGCTCTGGTTGGTCTGGCCGACGAGCGGCCCCTGGGCGGCGGGGCTCTCGGCGCTCTCCGGCGCGGAGTCGCAGGCGCCGAGCATCAGCACGACAGCAATGATGTAAACGTTCTTCTTCGCTTTCATGACAGGCTCCTTTTTTGTCCGTGTCATGGAGCAAGTGCGCCAGGGTCTCGAAAGGTTGCACTCCGGCTTTCGCGGAGCGCCGCCCGAGGCTCTCCCGGCGCTGGCTCGTCCGCGTTGGGGCTTGACTTGCCGGCGGCCCTGGACTGAGGTGGAGCGGGGCGAGGGGTGCAACCTTTGGGGCCGTTGATGCTCTTGCTTGATTGGAAAGGCATCAGCACCACGGACGAACCACACCTCAAGCTGCTCAAGAGCGGAGAGCTTTTGGACGGGGCCGATCTCGAGGACGACGACCTGATGCTCCTGTGCAGGCAGGACCGACACGACGCCTTCGAGGTGCTCGTGCAACGCCACGAAGCGCTCGCGTTCGGGTTGGCGACCCGCTTCCTCGGCGACCGCTCGCTCGGACGCGACGTGGCCCAGGACGTGTTCCTCTCGATCTGGGCCGAGCGCGAGCGATACCGGCCCCGCGGGCGCTTCCGGAGCTACCTGGTGTCGGTGACCCTCAATCGCTGCAGGCACCTGGCCAGACAGAGGGGAAGCCACAAGCGCAAGGTGAGCGGCCTGAACCGGGACAGCGCCGTCACCTACGAAGAGGTCGCCGGCTTCGTATGGACCGCGAACGCGGCGATCCCCGCGCCGCGTTATCGACCCTCTTTCTACGTTCGACCTCCTCGCCGGGAGACAGCGGCAAAAGCCGTGCTGGTGGACCTCCAAGGGGCGACGGGCGACTGGCTTCAAGCCGGGCCGGGGAGCTCCCGGCACTTCTACGTCGAGGACGGCCGCGGGCTCCGGCTGGCCGACTTTCACCCGGGGCCGCAGCAAGAGGTCGCCATCCTCCTGCCCTTTGGGCGCCCGCTCTTCCTGCGGCTGCCGGAGCTGCGCAAGGAGGTCGAGCTGCCGCAGGGCCGGAGGATCGTTCTTGCCGACCTGAGCCTGTCCACCGTGGGCGTGAGCGCGAGGGGAGCGGAGCACGTGGCCTTTCGGAAGCTCTTCGCGCGTCCTTTCGGTCGCGCCTCGTTGGTGGAGTATCGGAGCAGCAGCGCCGTCGTCGAGGCGCCGGCGGGACGCAACGAGCTGAGGTGGCTGCGACGCACCCTGGGCATCTCGGCCGCGGCTCTCGCGGTCGCCGGCGGCACCATGAGCGCGCTGGCCTACGCCGAGCGAGAAGGGGTCGAGCCCGACACCAGCGGGCTGGCGAGAGGCCGCACCAACGTGCGCATCGGGCGCTACAACACGGCGGCAGTCTCGTGCTACGCGGTCGCCGGAGCCGCGCTGGCGACCTATCTCGTCTGGACCCTCTGGCCGGAGGAGGACGTGCAGATCCACGTGCTGCCGATGCGGGCGCAGGGCGCCGCTCTCTCGTTCGGGTTCTGAGCATGGGATCTCGGGATTCACAGCGCACGGCGCTCCTGCTCGTCTCCCTCGTCGCCGCCAGCCTCGCGGCTGCCTGCGTCGCGGAGGTCGGAATCTCGGGCGCGCCCTGCCCGTGCCCCGAGAGCCACCGCTGCTGCGCCACTCTCAACGGAGCCTGCCTGCCCGCGGACGGGGTCTGCCCCGAGACCCATCCCGCCTCCAGCCGCCAGGCCTGCGACACCGACGACGAGTGCCCGCCCGACGAGATCTGCCACGCGTGGACGCTGACCGAAGCTCAGCGCGCCGGTCCCGGAGAGTGCCGGTCCAGAAGCTCCCAGCGTTGCTCGACGAGGGGCTCCACGGGAGCGTCCTCCAGCGTGGCACGCTCGGGGGCGAGGTGCACGTACGCGAAGGCGCCTGGGTCGTCTTCCGCCTCAAGCGCACCTTCGAGCCACACCGAACCGTGCTCCGGTGCCACTCATTGTGTCGCCGACCGCCAGCTCCGCGCTCGGGGAGCTTCCTGTGCGCGTAGATCCAGGTCCGATTCGCCTCTGGCAGGATCACGCCGTCACTCTGAATCGGCTAGGCACCGGTTGGTCTTTTCCCTTCAAGCGCGCATCACGGTGGAGCACTTCAGCAAGGGGGCTGTCGTGTTGTGCTTGGCCCTCGGGGGAGGGCCCGCCACCTGCGAGATCCCGTCATCGCTGACTACGGGTCCGTCGGGGTGTGCAAGCAGCATCGGGGGGGGGCGTGCCGACTGGAGGCGGCGCGGGCCCCCATGACCCCGGCAATGCCGGACCCGGTAGATAGGAGAGCATCATGCGTTTGCGCGTTCACACCCGACGCGAGGGCTTCACCCTCGTCGAGCTGATGATCGTCGTGGCGATCCTCGGCATCCTGGCTATCGTGGCCGTGCCGGCTTTCATCAAGTACATGCGGCGCGCGAAGACCGCCGAGGCCATTGACAACCTCGACAAGATCTACAAAGGCGCGGCCTTCTACTATGCCGCGCCCCAGGTGGCGAAATCCGGCTCGAAGATCCCGTGCCAATTCCCTAGGACGATACCTCCGATGCCGTTCGCCGGCGGGGCGTTCGGCTGCTGCGACTCCGCCGTGGACTACGACGGCGATGGCCGCTGCGAGGGCGGCCAAGCACACGAGGGTTACTGGTCAGACCCCACCTGAGAGGCGCTGACCTTCGCAATGAAGGACCAGCATTACTACCTGTACCAATTCGACTCGACGGGTACCCTCTCCATGGCCAGGTTCACGGCCTCGGCCTATGGCAACCTGGACTGCGACAGTGTCTTCTCCACCTTCCAGCGCCTCGGCGAAGGCGACCGGACGACCACGCGCCAGGAGTGCTCGCTCCGCGGCTCGGCGGCCTTCTACATGGAGAACGAGACCGAGTTGTCCGCCCGCCGGCGCGGCAGCGGGGTGGCCTCTGCGGCTCAACGCCTCGTGCGCCACTCCTCCGGCAGGTGGATGACGTAGCTCGGGTCCACGTGCCTCTTCTCGCCGGGCTTCAGGCGCACCCGCCAGGGCACGAAGCCCCGGTGGGAGTCATGGTCGTGTCCCTTGGTGCTCTTCTTCTTGTCGAGCCTCACCTTGACGTCTTCGACCTTCCTCACCGGGATGTTCTCCCTGACCTCGACCTCCACCGTCCTCGCAGCGCGGCTCGTCAGCTCGATACGATAAGCCCGGTCCATGTGCTTGGTCTTCGAGAAGGTGCCGGCCCTGCGGTGATCCTCCCCCGTCTATGCGCATTACGCCGCGCGCGGCGAAATGCGCATAGACGGGGGAGGATCACGTGTGGCGGGCCTGCGTGGAGGGCGTCCTGCTACTCTCTGGCTTGAGCATTCGGCACAAGCCCACGTAGGCTCACGACAATGTGTGGGAATGAGCCTCCTCTGGGTTCAGCGCCGTCCTTGGAGGCGCGGGATACCCCTCGCTCGAGCCAACTCCTCGCCCTCCTGCTCGGGGTGTTGCTGGCCCTCGTGGTGCTGGAAGCCGGTCTGGCCGTGGTGGGGTGGGGCCACCTCTGGCGCTTCGAGGGGGCAGCGGGCTCCGGAGAGGGGCGCGCGGCGGTCCTTTGTCTCGGTGATTCTTTCACGAGGGGAGTCGGAGCGCGGCCGGGAATGGGGTATCCCGGCCAGCTCGAGGCCATCCTCAACGGCGGCGCCGGGGAGCGCATGCGCGTGGTCAACGGCGGCCGCGTGGCGGCGAACAGCAGCATGGTGAGGCGGAGCTTCCAAAGCCGCGTCGATCGCCTGCGACCCCGGGTCGTTACGCTGATGGTCGGCGCCGCAAACTCCTGGAACCGCTTCGGCTTCCACTCCCCTTCCTCGTCTCCGGTCGAGCGTTGGCTCGTGGACAGGTGGCGCAGCATCCGGGTCGTGAAGCTCGCGAGGCTGCTCTGGCGCGAGCTCGAGAAGAGGGGAGCGGAGGCGGATGCGCCGGCCGCCGCCAGGGCCGGGGCATTCTGGGAGGACTGGGATCGAGGTCTGCTCCGCTGCGAGGCCGGAAAGCCGGCAAAGGGCCTTCCCCGCTCCGACCTCAGCGCCAGGGTCGTCGGCCTGCTCGACGAGGAGCGCCGCGAGGAGGCCCGGGACCTGGTGCAGCGTGCGCTCGAGGTCGATCCCGGAGACGCGAGGCTCCACGCGCTGTTGGGGCTCGTCAGCTGGGGCAACCACGGAAACTGGGTCGAGGCCAGGGCGGGCTTCGCCAGGGCCCTGGAGCTCTCCCCGACCGACGCCCTGGCGCGCGTGGGCGCGGTCATGTCCACGACCGACCCGCGTCCCTCCGCGCGGGGGCTGGAGGCCGTGCTGGCGGCCCTCGGCCTGGATCACGGCGACTCGGTGGCGGCCTACGTCGCGTCGTGGGAGCTCCGGGAGCGGCGGGATCTCTCGGGGGCCGCGCACGTGCTCCAGAGAGTCGTCCGACTCGATCCGTGCTGGCCGAGGGCACTCGGAGATCTCGGTCGGGTCTTCATGGAGATTGGCCACCTCGAGAAGGCACGGAAGCTGCTCGAGGAGGCTCGCAGCCTGGACCAGTCGGATCTGGAGAGCCTCTACGACCTGCGCGAGATTGCCACGGCGCAGGGTCGCACGGAAGACGCCCGGCGTTGGAGCGAGGAGCTCGCGGCGGTCGCGCCGCCGGTGTCGGTTCCCGTGATAGAGCGCCTGGTCGACGGCGGCAGCTACGAGCGAGCCCTGAGCCTCTGCGCGGCCGTGGATCCAGGCGCCGAAGAGGCCCATCGGGCCTGCATCGCCGGCGCCGAGGACATGCTGCGCCACCGGGCGCCCCCCGCGCTCGTGCTCGCCCTCGGGCGCCGAATCGCAGCGCTCATGCCCGAAGATCGCAGGACTCTCCTGCTCCTGGCCAAGGCCGAGATCTACGACGGTGACGCCGGGGCGGCCGAGCGCTCCTTCTCCAAAGCCCATGCCCTGGGAGCCGAGGACCCCTACGCCCTCTTCGACTTCGGCTTCTTCTGCCTTCATGCCGGCGCGCCCGACGTGGCGCGGCGATGGGCTGAGAGGGGCAGGCGCCTGGCTCCCGAGCTGCCGGACTTCCCCCTGCTCGTTCTTCGCAGCTACGACGGGCAAGAGCCTACGCCGGAGTCCGAGGCCGCGAGGAAGGTGCTGTCGGCCGAGCTCGAAGGCCTCGTGGAGAAGGGCGCGTCCTTCGCCTACTGGGCGCCCTACCGGGGTCTCCCGGCGCGCCAGGCCATCTCCGGCAACCTGCCGATGCGGGAGGCGCCAGAAGGACGCGCTCCGGAGAGCGCCGGCGTGGAGGCCTGGATCCGTTCTGACGTGCTTGGCATCGCAAGGGAGTGCCGCGATCGAGGCATCGAGCTTCTGATCATGAGCTACCCGACGCGCGATCAGGCGCTCGACTACGAGGAGCTGGCCGGACGCCTCGGAGCGAGGTTCCTGGACGTCCAGGCCCTCTTCCCGGGCCTGCGCAGCGGGCGTCCCGACCCCGGCTACTTCGTGCCGGACGGACACTGCAACGAGGCCGGCTACGGAGTCATAGCGCAGGCCGTCGCGACGGAGCTGGTGAAGGGCGGCCTCGTGCCCTGAGCTGTCTGAGCCCGGGACCTGCCCGGCCTTCGCCCGCTCCTCGGTCAGCCTCAGGAGGGTTTCCTGCATGCTCCCGTGCACGAGGCGGTGGCACTCTTCGACGTAGTCGTCGGCGGCGGCGGCCTTGGGGCCGCTGCGCTCGAAGTAGGCCGGCTCCATCACCTCGATGTGGATTCGCGTGCGCCAGGGCAGGTAGCCGGGCGGCGGTCCGATGGTGAGGCCCCACGGGAAGCTGAGCACGATGGGCCAGACCTCGGGGCGGAAGCGGTCGAGGCGCAGGAGGCGCTCGGCGTTTCGATGGCTGGCGCGGACTCCGCCGGCGAGGCAGATGACCTGGTGCAGGCCGGGCAGGGTGATGGGGAGGTCGTGGGCCAGGAAGTACGGCAGGTGCTCGATGCCGCTTTCTCGTACGAGCG
>CAZQPP010000380.1:0-8230 GCA_964594295.1 uncultured Myxococcales bacterium
CGCTCCAGGCACAAGGAGCGCGGGTCTTAGCAGAAGGGGCGGGCGGAGGTCCAGACGCCATGCCGACCCGATATTTCCGATTTCTTGCCCTGCGCCCGTCTCGCGCGACAATCCTTGTATCGGGCCTCGGGCGGAACCTCGGAAGCTCTTCCCGGTTATGAACGTCCTCCGCGACCGGGGTTCCCCCGGAGGCCCGATAACCCCGGGTGCCAACGCACCCGGGGGGTTCGTGCAAACCCGGAGTAGGGGATGGGCCTTCGAGCGGCCGCGGCGCTCCCTCCTCGCCGCGGCCGTTCTTTTTTGTCCTCATTACCGGGACTTGTGGTGGCAGGTCTCGGCGCGGTCTCTTTGGCCCTCGCGTGGCACGACCCGTGCAGAAAAGGGCGCGGATGCGCAAGGAGACCCAACAGATGGCACGCCCCCTCTACTTTGCAGTTTCAGCTTTCCTCGCTGCGATGCTCGTTGCCCCCTCTGCCAGCGACGCGCGGCCGTTGAGGATGATCGGGGTCGGCTTCGGGACGGACGTCGGCTACCAGCAGGCGAGCGGGTACCGGACCGAGTCGCGGACGGGTCTTGTGAGCGAGCTCGACCTCCAGATCGACATGCTCTACGTGTTCGGCCTCGAGCTCAGCTACAACGTGGGCGACGTGCTCTCACCTTCCGATCACTCTGGCCTCGTCTTCGACGCACGCTACCGCCTCTCCGGGCTCCTCTACGTCATCCCGACCGAGGACGCCTCCATGTACCTGAAGGGAGGTGTCGGCGGACACGACCTCGGCGAGGTCGCCCAGACGGACTCCATCGGCAACTCCTACCACGCGGGTGCCGGTGTCGAGATCTACCTCACCGAGGAGCTGGCCATCGCGGCCGAGTTCCTCCTCCTCGCGCCCGGCTCCCAGAGCGTCGAGCGCGTCCTGAACGACCGTGTGGAGGCCGTCGAAGAGCGCTTCGGCCAGGCCTTCTCGTCCCTGAGCACTCAGGACATCAGGGAAGTCGCGGGCGACCAGCCCGACATGTCCGGCTTCCTCAGCCCTGAGAACTTCCAGGCCAAGCTCGGCGTGCGCCTGTACTTCTGAGCCGACCCACCCGCCAACCGCTCCCCTGCCAGCGGCGCACGCTCTTGAAGGCCCCCGGGCTCGCATCCCCCGGGGGCCTTTTCTTTTTTGACGAGCGTGGCATGGTCCCGCCCCCATCCCTGCGGAGCCAGCCATGCCAGAGCTCGATCTCACCCGGTCCGAAGCCGCGCACGCGAGCGCGAAGGCCTTCTTCCCCGGCGGAGTGAACAGCCCGGTCCGCGCCCTCGGGTCCGTGGGCGGCACCCCCTTCTTCGCGGTGCGCGGGAGCGGCGCCGAGATCCACGACGCGGACGGGAACGCCTACGTCGACCTGGTGTTGGGTTATGGCCCGCTGATCCTCGGCCACGCGCACCCGCTGGTCGCCGAGCGGCTCTCGGAGGCCGTGGAGGAGGGCTGGTCCTTCGGAGCGCCGACCCCTGGCGAGACCGCGTTGGCCGAGCGGGTGCAGGCCTTCTACCCGTCCATGGAGAGGATGCGCTTCGTCAACAGCGGGACCGAGGCGACCATGAGCGCCCTGCGGCTGGCCCGCGGCTTCACCGGCCGCGAGCTCGTGCTGAAGTTCGAGGGCTGCTACCACGGCCACGTCGACTCGCTCCTGGTGCGGGCCGGCTCCGGCGCCCTGACCCACGGCCGGCCGGACAGCGGCGGTGTGCCCGAGCCCATCGCCGCGACGACGCTGCTCGCGCCCTACAACGATCTCGAGGCGGTCCGCGGGCTCTTCGCAGAGCACCAGGGGCGCATCGCGGCGATCATCGTGGAGCCCGTGGCGGGCAACATGGGGGTGGTGCCCCCGGTGCCGGGATTCCTCGCCGGGCTGCAGGAGCTCGCCCGTGAGAACGGCGCCCTGCTGATCTTCGACGAGGTCATGACGGGCTGCCGCGTGGCCCGCGGAGGAGCCCAGGAGCTCTACGGCGTCCGGCCGGACATGAGCTGCCTCGGCAAGGTCATCGGCGGGGGCCTGCCGGTCGGCGCCTTCGGGGGTCGCTCCGAGATCATGGCCAGGTTGGCTCCCGAGGGTCCCGTCTACCAGGCGGGCACCCTGAGCGGGAACCCCCTCTCCATGGCCGCCGGCACCGCCACGATGGAGGTGCTCGCCGACACCGACCCCTTCTCCCTGCTCGCGGAGCGAACGGCGAGCCTGGCCAACGAGCTCCGCTCCGTGGCGAGCCGGGTCGGCGTCCCCGCCTGCGTGCAGCACGTCGGCTCGATGATCACCTTCTTCTTCAACCCCGGCCCGATCCGGAACCTCGACGACGCAAAGGCCAGCGACACCGAGCGCTACGGCCGCTTCTTCCACGCCATGCGCGAGCGCGGCGTGAGCATCCCGCCCTCCCAATTCGAGGCCTGGTTCCTGGGCACGCCGCACGACGGCCCCGTGCTCGATCGCGTGGTGTCGGCGGTGCACGCGGCCTTGAAGGAGGTCGTCTGAACCTTCCACCGCAATTGACACCGTGCGTCACGCTGTGCTAGCTAGGCGCGTCCTATCGTCGGGCCTGCGTTCGGCGTGATTTTTGTAGTGATTTCGTGAGCTTATTCGGTAGTGGACGCGGTCGGCGTGCACGGGAGGATCGGCGCCGTGGGTTGAACCTCGCGCTCCGGTTATCCACGGCCGGACTGGAGCTCGGCATCGCCGCCGGTATCGGTCTCTACATCGGCTTCAAGCTCGATGAGCGATTCGACACGACACCATGGTTCACGATCGCCTTGCTCATGGCCGGCATCGCCGCCGGATTCCGCAACTTGCACCGACTGGTGAAACGGGTCAGCCGGGAGACCTTTGGAAAACCCCCAGATGACGCAGAGTCTGGTGACAAGCCCTGACGAGCTACAAGGAGCCCTTCGCCGGCAGATGCTGTGGGCCGTGGGGCTCGGTGTGGCCATGGTCGCCGCGACCTGGGCGACGGCGCTGGTCGTCGGAGGCGAGCACGCCGCTGCCTCCGGCCTCGCCGGAGGGGTCCTCGGCCTGCTCAACGTGGGCGCCGTGCTGTGGGCCACCGGGCGGGTCGTGCGCTCGGGAGGGGAGGACTTCACCTTCCCCCTCATGATCTACGGCGCCAAGTTTGTCGTCCTCGTGGGGCTCGTCGGCGCCGTGGCGCTGCTCATGCGCCCCGCGGTCCTTCCGTTCCTGGTGGGCTTCTCGACCTCTCTGCCTGTCGTGGTCGGGGTCTGCCTGGTGAGGTTTTTGAGATGAACAACCGCATGCTTCTGGCCGCCCTCGTCCTCGCCGGTGCGGCAGCTCTGGCCATGAACGCGCTGCCCGCCGCGGCGGCGGGCAGTGAGCACGGCGCTGCCGCCGAGCACGGAGAGCACGCCAAGGGTGGGCATGGCGGCGGTGAGGGGGACCACTGGTCCTACTTCTCATCCATCATCCCCGAGTCGGCGGTGCACAACTTCCAGCACATGCTGGGGCTGTCCTGGTTCGGCAAGGAGCCGGTGGTGAAGGTGATGCACGTGCCGATGTCGCTCTTCGCGGCATTGCTGGCCCTCCTCCTAGCCCTGGGCGCGGGCAGGCGCTTCAGGAACGTGGACGAGGCCATCCGCCCCGCCGAGAAGCCCTCCATGACGGGCTTTGTCGAGGTCCTGCTCGAAGGAGTCTACGGCGTCGCCAACCAGGTCATGTCGGACAAGTGGGCCAAGAAGGCCTTCCCCCTGCTCGCGACGCTGACCATCTTCATCCTCATCTGCAACCTCTTCGGCTGCATCCCCGGCCTCTTCCCGCCGACCGACAACCTGAACGTCACCCTGTCGATGGCCATCGTGGTCTTCTTCGCCACGCACTACCTCGGCGTGCAGGCCCACGGGCCGGGCTACTTCAAGCACTTCTTGGGCCCGATCATCCACCCCTTCGCGCTGCCGCTGATGCTCCTGATGGCGATCATCGAGACCATCGGGCACCTGGCGCGCCCGGTGTCGCTGTCCATCCGCCTCATGGGCAACATGACCGCCGACCACAAGGTCCTGGCGATCTTCATCAGCTTCTTGATCTGGCTCGCCCCGCTGCCGATCCAGGTCCTGGGCCTCATCGTGGCCCTCGTACAGACCATGGTGTTCCTCCTCCTGTCGGCCGTCTACATCGGCCTGGCGGTAGACGTCGAGGAGCACTAGGGCTCACCTCTCTTTTTCACCCGCCGCGAGCCCGCCGCGAGCGTGGCGACGCGGATTACACAACTCATCCTCTCTGCAGGGAGCACCCAAATGACCCCCATCCGGAAGCTCTGGGCCAGCCTGTCCCTCGCGATCGCCGGAATCATGCTCTACGCCCCGGCCGCCTTCGCGGCGACCGGCGTGGCGGACAACGCCTTCTCCACGAAGAAGTTCTTGGCCCTTGCTATTGGCTGGGGCCTGGCCTTTGCCGCCGGCCTCGGCGCCCTCGGACAGGGCAAGGCTGCCTCCGCGGCCCTCGAAGGCATGGCGCGCAACCCGGGCGCGGGCGGACGTCTCTTCACCACGGTCATCCTGGCCATGGCTCTGATCGAGTCCCTCGTGATCTACTCCCTGGTCATCTCGATCATGCTCCTCGGCAAGATCGGAGAGCTGTAGGCCCCAGGGCACAACTTACCCGGACACCGGCCGGGGCGAAACGAGCCTCGGCCGTGTCCTAGCCCAATTCCTGGTCGGCCAGCATGAAGAGATCGGCCAGCACGTGCCGATCGTAGGGGGCAGCGGCCCCGTACAGTGCGTCGACCAGGCGTTGGGCGGCAGGCCCCAGGACCGCGTGCTGCAAGGCAGCTCGTTGCCTGGGGCCGTGTACGCTCAGGCGGTCGAGAAGCCCGCGCCCGGCCGCCTCGAGAGCGTTGAGCGCCGCCTCCTCGTCCTCGGCATCGGCCAACACGGTCGCGGCCCATGACTCGGCAGCAGCGGCGGGAACAGGCGCGAGAGGCACGCCCCCTGCGAGCAGGGTCAGCCAGAGGCTCGAGAGCCTGGTGTCGGCGTGCTCGCCCTGTGGCGCCTCGTCGTCGCCCGAGGAGGGAAGGACCGCGGCCAGGCCGACGCGCCGCGTGAAGGTCTCCGCGGCTACACGGGCGGCCTGGACCAGATCTTTGACCGCGCGCAGCTCCCCCAGGCTCTCGAAGGGACGCATCACGGCCGACGCCGGGTTGTCGAGGGCCTCCGGGTAGAGCGGGGGCTCGTTCAGCAGGCCGGCGAGCACGTCGTCATAGGGTGGGTCGAAGACGTGCAGGGCCTCCGGGCCGCCGAGGGGCTCGAGCAGCTCTGCGGCGTGGCGCGCCAGCCTGGTCTGGAGGCTGACGCCGACCCTGTGGATGGACACCAGCTCCACCCGCCGCAGGACCTCGAGGGCCATGTCGCCGTCACAGTCGGTGAGGTAGGAGAGGCCGATGTCGAGGGTGCGGAAGGTCAGCCGCGCGTCCTCGTCGAGGGCCTCGATCTCCGAGAGGTCGAGCCTGCGGAGGGCCGCGCCGCGGTTACAGAGGTAGCCGAAGGCCAAGACGAGCTGCTCCTGCTCGTCGGGGTCGGTCAGGCGGCCGAGCACGTCGAAGAGGAAGCAGCGCGCGCCGCCGACGGACATCAGCGCCGTGCCGATGGGCGGGCCCTCGTTCCGCGTGACCTTGTGGGGGGTGCCTTGGAGCGCCTCCGAGAGGCCCTGACGGGCTGCCGCGGGGTCCAGGTAGGCCCTCACCAGGGCGGCCTCGTCCGGCCTCACGTAGCCGAGGTCCTCCATCCTCGCCCAGCGGAAGCGGCGAGCTTCGTCGTCGATCTCTCCCGGGACCTCGGTCGTGACCTCGTCGAGCAGCTGGATCACGTGCTCGACGTCGTCCTCGTAGAGCGCCCCAATCAGGCGGAAGAGCACGGGGAAGCGGTCGTTGGAGCCGGGCTCCAAGATCTCGATGAAGTAGCGCTGGTCGGGAGTCGAGAAGACCACCGCCGCGTCGGGCAGGACCGGGTCCTCGTCCTTGTCTTCGCGCAGGTGCACGCGGGCCCAGCGTTTGAGCAGGCTCACGAGCAGCTCGTCGTCGATGCTCGCCACGCGGTGGGCGAGCTCGCCGGGCGCGCCGAACTCGTCGATGGTCCAGAGCCAGCGCTCGAAGCGCTCGGGCTTGAGCTCGTCGCCCACCCAGAGGTCGAGGTCTACGAGCGAGCGGAACTGGTCGTCGGTGGTGGCCGGGACCAGCACGCCGGCGTCCTCGATCCCGATGTGGTGCACGAGGTAGTGGAGCTCCGCCGACGGCAGGCTCCGCACCGCCTGCTCGGGAGAGGGCAGGTCCAAGATGGCGTTGAGCATGGCCGACCTGCTCATGCGCGCGAAACGATCCGGCAGAGGCGTGCGGACGCGCTCCATGGGCATCGGCCCGCGCAGGACCTCGGGTCGTTTGCGCTTCGCCTCGAAGCGATCGTGGCGGAGCTTGACGGTTTCTTTGGGAGTTGGGCCTGGCATGGGTCGGTCTCCCTGCCCTCAGGGCCCGGGATTGTCAACACGGTCTGTGCGGCGAAGGCCGCACAGACCGCCCCTTGCCCTTGCCCCGGCCCTTGGCCGTGCCCCTGCCCTTCCTTATCTTCCTCCCTCCGCCGTCACCCCCCGATAGACCAGGATCGACCCCCCTACGATCGCCTCCGGCGTGCGCCCTCGCAGCCGCTGGTAGCACTCGTCCCGCTCCGTCCACGACACCGCCCCCTGCAGGCACGTCGCCGAGACCGCGAGGATCTCCGCCGGAGCACCGCACGGAGCACGCCCAGCGCCTGGCCACGGCCGCGCGCCAAGCATGCCGCAAGGTCGCCACACGGGGTTCAGGCCGTAGCGCCTCGGGTCGGCCGTCCCGAAGTAGGCGAGGTGCAGCTCGGCGCCCCTGCCTTGACTCTGCATCCACGCGGCGAGGGCGGGCAGGTCCTGGCCCCAGTCGGTCGTCGAGTCGACGGCCAGCTCGTGGGCGCTCTCGGGGCCACCGAAGGCGAGGTTGGTCGAGGGCAGGTAGTGCGGGTGGGCCGAAAAACCCTCCAGGGCCAGCAGGAGGCCGAGGGCCGCGGCTGTGATCGTCTTCAGCAAGGAGCCGCGTGCGAGCTGCGCCAGGCCTGCGGCGCCGAGCAGCCAGACGGCGGGGAGCACCGGCGTCAGGTGACGGTGGCCGATGTTGACGCTCGAAGACACCGCAACGAGCAGGTAGACGGCCGGTATCACCAGCAGGGCTGCGCTTCGCCGAAGCACCAGCCGCTGCCCGGCGCCCGCGAAGGCGATCGCGACGGCAGCGAGCAGCGCCAGGGGCGTCTTCGCCGCGAGCAGCACCGGAAAGTAGAGCGCCGTGCCCTCGGGGTAGAAGGTGCCGAGGAGGAAGGTGCCCTTCGGCTTGGAGAAGTTGTCCACGAAGGCCGAGATGCCCTCCCACACGTGCTCGGGCCCCGCGGAGAAGGGGGCCAGCCCCAGGAGCGCGTGGGCCTCGAACACGAAGAGCAGGGCGGCGGCGGCGACCACGCCGACCGCTGCGGCAGCCTTCAGGCCGCGCAGGGCTCGCTCCCGCAGCGCGGCTCCGGGCTCTGCGCCCGGGTCGGGTACGAGGAAGAGGAGGAAGGCCCCCGGCAGCAGCAGCACGCCCGACATCTTGGAGGCCATGGCTAGGGCGGTCAGGAGCCCGGCGACCACCAGGCTGGGCCAGCGCCGGCTCTCCCGATGGCGGTCGAGGGCCACCGCCGCGCCGAAGAACGCCAACCCGAAGAGCACGTCGGCCGTTGCGAAGCGAGCCTGCGCGATCCAGCCAGGATCGAGAGCACCGATGGCGATGAAGAAGAGCGCGCCGAGGCCACCGAGCCGGCGAGCGAGGCCCCAGCCGAGGAGGAGGAGCCCGGCCGCGGCGATGAGGACGTTTGCGCGGCGGGCCGGGAAGAGGTTTCGGGGGTGCTCGATGACGCGAAGCTCGGCCTCGCGATCGGCGCCCGTGATGGGGATCCGGCGGTGAAGCTGGCCTGGATCCTCGATGGGCGTCAGGGCCAGCGGCAGGGTCAGGAGTGAGACCGCCGGGTAGGGGTGGTCGGCCGGCGGGACGGCCGGACCGACGAGGAGGAAGTTCAGGCCGTAGTCGATGTGGAGCTGCTCGTCCCAGACAGGCGACTTGCGCTCGAGGCTGTGGTCCGCCCGCCAGGCCATTTGCGCGCACATGAGGATCGCGAGCGCGGCGATCGTTATCCTGCCCGTGGCGCCGTGCTCA
>CAZQPP010000381.1:0-8228 GCA_964594295.1 uncultured Myxococcales bacterium
TCCCCTCGTAGCCCGCCGAGACCATCTCGGCGAGGACCTGCGGCGCGTCCGGCGGGGTGCCGTGCACGTACTCACCGTCCTCGACGCAGTTGCTGCGGTTGCCGGCGGCGTCCTCGGACTGCACCCAGATATTGGTCGTGGAGTCCTTTCCCACCTCGAACTCTATCTTGAAGCGCCCGCTCTGGCGGACCTTGCCGGACTCGTGGGGCGGATCCTCGCAGTCCGGCCACAGGTAGATGTGCAGAGTCGAGCCGGGCTCTCCTTCGCCTTCGAGCTCGGGCTTGGAGTCGGAGCTCGGAGAGGGCGGGTCGGTGCCGGTCACGACCGGGTCCGTGGGCGGCTGGTCGTCGTGGACGTACTTGAGCGACTCGCTGCACCCGGAGTGGTTTCCGGCCTCGTCCACCGCTTTGGCCGAGAGGGTTGTCTCCTCGTTGT
Source organism: uncultured Myxococcales bacterium (assembly GCA_964594295.1). GTDB lineage: Bacteria > Myxococcota_A > UBA9042 > UBA3505 > UBA3505 > CAZQPP01. Next base: position 436 of record CAZQPP010000381.1, read on the forward strand.
CCGGCACCGAGACCTCGACCGCGAAGCGCCCCTGGTCGTCGGCCTGGCCGATGGCGGCCGGAGGGCCCTCGCACTTGCCGTTGCGGTAGATGAGGATCGACGCGTTGGGCTCGGTGGTCCCCGTGACCTTCGGCTTGGTCTCCTCGTTGCTCGGGGACTCGGGGTCGGTCGCGATCTCCTTCGGCGGGTCCGGCGGGATGCTGTCCTCTTCGTACTTGACCGCCGTTGCGCCGCACACGGTCGTGTTGTCGTCCGTATCGGTCGCGGTGCCGAGATAGACGGTGATCGTGTTGTCCTCGACGTGCACAGGGACTCGGCACACCCCGTCCTCGCCCACCGTGATCTGCGCGATCGGCGGCTCCGGGCAGTCGGGCTTCGTGTAGAGCTTGATCACCGAGCCCGCCTCCGCCGTGCACAGCACGACCGGGTTGTTCTCGTTGCCGGGGGAGGGAGGGTCTGTGCCCGTGAGCGCGAAGTCGGGGGGCACGAAGTCGTCGCAGAGGTCGCCGATGCCGTCTTCGTCCTCGTCCTCCTGGAGGGGGTTTGCCACGAGGGAGCAGTTGTCCTCGTCGTCGTTGACGCCGTCGTTGTCGTCGTCGCCGTCGACGCAGTCTTTGAGGTCGTCCCCGTCGGTGTCCGCGAAGCCCTCGTCGGTGGTGCCGTCGCAGTTGTTGTCCTCGCCGTCGCACTCCTCCTCGGTGGGCAGGGGGGCGTCGCAGGCCGTCAGGCCGTCCTCGGTGCACATGCGCTCGCCGTGGCAGCCGAAGACCTCACAGGTCGTCGACGCCTCGTCCGCGATCGCTCGCGCCGTGCAGGCACAGTCGCCCTCTGCGAGCACGCAGGTCTTGACCGTCTCGCTCGTCTCCCTCTCGAGCCTGTTCTCGCACACGTAGCCCTCGGGGCACTGCTCGTCGTTGTGGCACGTCTGGCCGCAGAAGGAGCCCTCCTTCTCGCTGTAGATTACGCATCGGTCGAGGGTAGCGCCGATGGTCGGGTGGCAGTCCTCGTTGCGCAGGCAGGGGCGGCACAAGGAGAAGTGGGACTCCAAGCAGAGCTGGGTCGTGTCCTCGTTGGGCAGGGTGATGAGGTGGCAGAACCACCCGTCCACGGGGCAGTCGTCGATGCAGGAGACGGTGCACTGGGTCTCGCCGGCGCTCGTCGGCAGGCAGAAGTCGCTCTGGCACTGGAGGTTCTCCTCGCAGGGGCAGAGGAAGCCCTTGCCGCTCTCGGAGCGGCACTCGGGCGGGATCTCGGGGCCCGTGTCCACCTCTTCGCCGCCGTCGGGCGTCTCGGAGCTCGTATCACCCTGGTCGGCCTTGCCCGCGCCTATGTCCCACTTGTCGCTGCCGGGGTCGCCGCCCTCGACGGAGTCCCTGTCGGCGCCGCACTGCTCGTCGCTGGTCAAGCAGATGAGGTCCATGAAGCCCGAGTCCATGGGGCCGGGGTCCGCCTCGATTTTGCTGGGGTGCTGGGAGGGACCGCTCGAGCCCGAGCAGCCGGCGACGAGGGAGGTCGCTGCGGCGACCACCGCCACAGCGGCCGTCAGGAGCATCGTCCGCGTCGGATTGCCGTTCATGCGCCTTCCTTTATCTGTCTTCGGCCGCTGCTGGCGCCGCCTTTTTCCCGGACGCCGGCCCGGCCGGAGCCGCGGGCGGCTCGCTCTTCTCCTGGACCGGGGATCCGGCCGTCCACAGGCGAAGACGGTCGCCGCCGTTGCGCAGGTAGTCAGCATATGAATTCCACCAGGCCGTGCCAGCCTTCTCGAGGGCGAGGCGCTGGTCCTCCACGGCCCGCATGCGCGTGCGAAGCTCGGCCCTCGCCGCCTCGAGGCCCTGCTCGTAGTCCCCGAGGTCGTAGACGTCGAGGTCGTGCTGCACCTGGACCTCCGCCTCGGCGAGCTCGAGCTTCGCCCGCGCGACGCCGAGATCGGCCTCGGTCTTCTTCACGATGAGGCGCTGCAGCTCGAGGCGGGCGCCGGTCATGTCGCGGAGGGCCTTGAGCAGGTCCTGCGGGGCGTCCTTGCCCCAGGACCCTTGACGGAGCAGGCGGTCACGCCATGCCTTGACGGCGGCCTGATCCCTGCGGGCTTCGTCGCGAGCCGCCTTGGCGATGGTCACGCCGTCCTCGCCGTCGGCCACGCGGCGCTTGGCTTCGATTGGGAGCAGGGGGTGGTGGATGAGGCTCTGCGTCGAGGCCGTTCCGCACCCGGCGAGGAGCGTGGCGAGGACGAGGAGGGCAGGCACACGCTTCATCGCCCACCTCCCAGCAGGCGCCCGCCCTTCTTGTCCCCCGGCGGCCACACCTCGAGCGCCTTGGCCGCCGCCGCCGACAGCCCCACGCGCTCGAGGGCGTGCTCGAGGTTCTTGGAGGCCGCCGCGATGCCTCCTTCGGCGGCCTGGGCAAAGGCCTCGAGGGCGCCGGCGACGTCACCGACCTCGTAGGCGGCGACGCCGAGGAGGTTCGTGACCTCGGGCCCCGCGCCGAGCTCGGCCGCTCGCCCGAAGGCGACCCGCGCCGCGTGGGGATCGCCGGCGTCGAGGAAGGCGACGCCCATCCTGGTGAGCACCTCGGTGTCGTCCGGGTTGCGGACGGCCTTCCGCAGGTCCTCCTTCGACAGCTTGGCAGCGCCGGTCGCGCCCCGCGCGCTGATGGGGTCCAGCCTCAGGCCGGCCCGGTCCTCGGTCCGACCGGCGATGCAGCCGCGCACCGCCGGGGTGAAGACCTTCTGCTTCCACGCGAGGTCCGCGCAGGCGGCCAGCGCGGCCTCGGCGGTCTGGGCGAGCTGCTTCGAGCGTGCCTCGAGGCCGCGCTTGATGGCGGCCTGCTGGCCGGCCGACAGCTCCGGTGGCGCCGGCAGCCGCGCGAGGCGCCGAGAAGACAAGCTCGCCAGCACCGATAGCCTCGAGAAGGCGGCCCCGCTCACCGCGGCGCTGCCCTGGCGGGCGGCGTTCAAGAAGGACTGCTCGGCCACCTCGACGAGGGTGACGAGCTCCTGAAGCGAGTCGAGGTCGCCCTCGGGCTCGTAGGTCTGCACGACCCCGAGCAGGACCTCGGCGCTCGCGAGGTGCGCGCGCCCGAGCGCCTCGGGCGAGCCCCCCTCCGCCGAGTCCAGCACCCCCTGTGCGCTCATCTCGGCCTCGTCCGGCTCGCCGAGGGCGGCCTGCACGAGGGCGAGGCGGCTCAGCACCTCGGGGTTGGCGTCGCCGGCCATCGGGGCCAGCAGATCCCTTGTCCTGCGCGCGTCGCCGAGACGCTCGGCCAGCGCTGCCGCCAGGCTGCTCGGTCCCTCACGGGCCTCGGCGCTCTTGGCAGCCGCGAGGGCCAGGCCGTAGGTGCGCAGGGCACCCTGGGAGTCGCCGAGGCTCTCCCTCAGCTCTCCGAGCGCGACCAGCACCCCGGAGCGCCTCTGCGGCGCCAGCTCCGCCGCCCGCGTCAGGAAGTCCCGGGCGCGCTCGAAGTCGAAGCTGTTCAGCGCGGCCTGGGCGACGCTGGCGTAGATGCCGGCGAGCTGCTCGGACTTCGGGTACTCCTTCGCGATCTGATCGGCGAGCTTGTAGAGCTGGGCGCGGTCGCCGGCCGCTCTGGCGGCGAGGAAGGCGTTCAGGAGCGCGCGCTCGCCGAGGCTCGTGCCCTTGTATCGCAGGGCGAGGTCCTCGAGGGCCTGGAGGTCGCCGCCCTCTCCGCCGGCGGCCTCGAGGGAGACCTCGTCGAGCTTGCGCTGCTCGGCGGCCTGCAGGATTGGGCGGATCTCGGCCTTGAGGGCCGCGTCGGCGGGGCTGTTGTCGGCGAGGTAACGCCGCGCGGCGGCCGCGAGGCCGTCGTAGTCGTTCAGGAGGTTGTGGGAGTCGAGCACCAGGTGGATGGCGGCCTTGGCCTCCTCGCGCCCCGGGAACTCGTAGGCCGTGGCCTCGAGCCGGTCGATGGCGGCCCGATAGCGCCCCTCCTCGTAGTAGCTCAGGCCCACCGCGAGCTTGACCTTCGCCTCCTTGTCGGCGGGCAGTCCGCCGCGCCTGAGCAGGCCGTCGGCCGCGCGCCTGAGCCCGGCGCGGGCCAGGGTGCGGTCGAGCTGGCTCCTGGGCTCCTTGCCCTGGAGCACGTGCTGGAAGTGCACGACGGCGTCGTACCAGGAGGCGGCCTGGGCGTCGGCGTCCTGGAGGTGGCCCACCTCGAGGTAGCGTCGGCCGGCACCGAGGTCGTCTTTGAGCTCGCTCTTCAGGTCGGCGAGGTTGGAGAGCACGTCCGCGATCGCAGGGGAGGCCGGGAAGGCCTTCAGGTGAGCCTCGTATCCACGGCCGACCGTCTCGAGGGCGGCGAGCCGGTCCTCCTCGGTGGCGCGCTTCCCCCGCTTCGGGGCTTCCTTCCCGATCTTGGAGGCCGCCTCGTGCGCGCGCGTCAGCAGATCTCTGGTCATCTGCTCGAAATCGTTGAGCATGGTCTGCCGGTCCTCACCGGAGAGCCCGGCCCGGTAGGCCTGGCGCAGGGCGGTCTGGGCGATGAGCCTCACGTCGTCGTCGACCCGCGAGTAGTCCTTGGTGCGGCGAATGCCCGCGTGCAGCATGCGGGCGTCCTCGAGGCGATCGTCGTTGGCGGCCCCGAGGGCGAGCAGCTCCCGGCCGACCACGACGGCGCCCTTGGCCTGGTCCATCACCCCGTAGCGCCGGGCGAGGCGCTCGAGGGCCGCGACGTAGGCGCCGCGGTCGGCCGCGCGCTCGAAGTACCAGAGCAGGGCGTCGTCCGGCTTGCGCACCCGGCTGTAGCAGTAGGCGCTGTCCACGAGGGCCTCGCGGCGCACGTCGATGCCCTGCGTGCCGGGCGCCTCGGCCTCGGCCGCCGCCCGCTCCCGCTCGAAGGCCTTGGCCGTCGCGATGGCCTGCTCCATGTGCCCGAGCGCCTTCTTGCAGTTGCCGCGGTTCACCCAGACCCAGCTCTGCTTGTAGTGGGCGAGGCCCACCACGGCGGCCTTCGGGCCGGTGATGATGCGGCCGTAGAAGCGCTCCGCCTTGTCGAGCTCACCCTTGTCGAAGAAGTGGTCGCCGAGGATGAGCAGGGCCTCCTGGTGCAGCGGGCTCTCCGGGTGCTCGTCTGCGAGGCGGCGCAGGGTCTTCTGCATCTCGTCGAAGCGCCCGAGCTCCCGCTGCTCGTGGCCGATGTTGAAGAGCGCCCGGTCCTTCAACGACGTGTCCGGGTGTCGCTCGAGGAGCTGGCGGTAGATGCCGATGGCGCGGCGCTTGAGGGTCGCCACGTGGGGCACGGTGAGGTTCTTGCTGGAGCGCTGCTCGCGCTCGAAGGCGACGCGGTAGTGGTAGCGAGCCTCCTCGCTGGTGAGCTCGCCGAGGCGCAGGTAGAGCTCGGGCAGGTGCGGCGCTCCCTGGGAGGCCGCGATGGTGCGCCGGACGTCCGCGGCGGCGTGGCGGACCTCGGAGATGCGCATGCGCAGGCGCTCGACGTGCGGGGGGTCGCGCTCGGTGCGCTCGGAGGAGGCGGCGCCGCATGCGGAGAGGAGGAGGGCGAGCAGGAGCCCGGTCACTCCACGGGCCCGGCCCCGGTCACGGCCCCGGCCGCCGCCACTGCATCTTGCGATCAGTCTATGCATCGGTCCTCGAGGACCACGGCGAGGCTGTCGAGCTCGTCGGTCCAGAACTCCCCGTCGAAGGGGAAGACTACCCGCGTGCGGCTGGCCTCCACCGAGTCGGGCGGCGGCTCGGGCGGGCCTTCGGGGCGGCTGCGGCCGCGCAGGATTCCGACGGAGAGCTCGTGCAGGATGAGGCGCACGCCCTCCTCTGCGTCGAGCAGCTCCGCGGCGAGCTCCTCGAGCTCGGTCGAGCCGACCTCTCGCACGCGGCGATCGGCGTTGGCGAGCCCCGAGGCGTAGAGCTCGTCGAGGAAGGCCTTCAGGGACTCTCCGAGGCGACCTCCGGCGTCGCCCATGATCCCCGCCTCGACGCCGAGGCGGTCGTGGTGGGCGGTGGCCGCCTTGAGCAGGCCCCGGTGGCGCCCGGCGGCGCGGAGGGCCTTCGAGTCCACCGGCGCGGTGCCGCCGCGCAGGTCTTCGAGGGCGTCGCCGTAGCGCGCCTGGAGGCGAACGGCGGCGTTGCGCGCCGGCCCGAACTGGCACAGGCGCCTCAGGCAGAGGGCCTCGAGCAGGAAGCGCTGGGGCGCGATGAGGTCCTGGTAGATAGGCGCGTCGAGGGAGACGAGCAGGCCGAGGGCCCGGCGGGAGTCGCCGAGGTAGTAGTGGGTCCAGGCCATCTCGAGCAGGAGCTCGGGGTCGTAGGGGGCGAGCTCGCGCTGGTCCCGGTAGTAGCGCAGCGCCTGGTCGAAGCGGCCGGCGTGGTAGTGCAGGCGGGCGAGGCTCTGGCGGGCGTCCAGCGAGACGTCCTGGGGAAGGTCGCGGCGCTCGAGGAGGCGCTCGAGGCGGCCCTGGGCCTCCTCGAGGTCCTGTCGAGCGACGGCCTGCACGGCCCTCACGTACTCGGCCCTGGCGTGGTAGGGGCTGCCCGGAGGGATCTTCCGGAAGTGCAGCTCCCCCCACTCGACGAGCCTCTTGCGTGCGTCGTCCAGGCCCTGGTGGAACTCCAGGAAGGGCGCCTGGGAGGCCGGCAGCCCGCTGAGCTCGGTCGCGGACAGGAAGCCGCGCACGAGGGTCTCCTCGTCGTGGGGCGAGTTCGTGACGATGCGGTCGAGCCCGGCGAGGGCCGTCGGCACCAGCTCGGCGTCGCGGCGCGCGCGTGCGACCTCGAGGTACCAGAGGGAGGCGGCGTAGCGCAGCCCGAGGGCCTCGGCGTTGCGGCCGAGCAGGAGGAGGGCGCGATCGTAGTTGGGATCGTCGCGGGTTGCGCCTTCGAGCCACTGCCAGGCCGCGGCCATGCCCGTGGCCGGGTCGGCCGACTGCATGGCCGCCACCGAGCGCGCGAAGGCGTCCTCGCGGTCGCCGTCTACGCCGACGCTCGCGCAGGCGGCACAGCACAGCAGCGCGACCAGGCCCAAGAGGCCGGCGGGTCGTGTCTTAGAGGACCAGCGCAACGCCAAGGCCGATCCAGATCTCGTGGGTGACGTCGATGCCGCCCGGCTGGTCGTGCAGGAAGGCCAGGTAGCGCGTGTCGAGCCTCAAGCTGAAGTGCTTGCTGCCGTAGACCCGCACCCCGGCCCCCGCGTCCAGCGCCGGCCTGCCCGAGCGCGTGAACCACCCGTAGCCGCCTCCGGCCACGAAGAAGAACTCGCCCCGCACCAGGGCCCCGTTGAGCAGGGCCCCCTTCCAGTAGACCGGCTTGAATACGATGTTCGTGGTCAGGTGGTAGCTCAGCACCTCGAAGGGCGTGGGCCGCAGCTCGAAGGCGGCCAGGTCGCTCTTGAGGTCGGTGTCGGCGTGGAAGGAGTAGACGAACTGGGCTACCTCCCAGGCCAGGGCCTCGGTGAAGTGCAGGGTGTAGGCCGCGTTCACCGTGATGCCCTTGGTGAAGGCGTCCATGGGCAGCACGCCGAAGCCCACCCCGAGCTCGTGAGTGCCGACGTAGTGCCGGTTCTGCACGGCCATCGCCGAGAAGCCGCGGTCCTCCGCCGTGGCCGTCGACGGCAGGCAGATCGTCGCGAGGAGCAGCACTGTGGCGAAACGCTTGAGCATCTCTCTCCTTGCGTGCGGGCCGAGTCTGGCCCGGAAAGCTAGCACAAAAAGGCGTTTCCGAAAGGAAGCGCCCCGCGTAGGGGTGTTTCGCCCCGAAACACCCGCCCCGCCAAGAAGGCGTTGGACATACCCGCTGTCGCGGACCCGCCCGTAGCGTGACGGCCGGGTAGGC
>CAZQPP010000382.1:0-8159 GCA_964594295.1 uncultured Myxococcales bacterium
AAGGACCTCGAGACCGCCCACCGGAAGGCGGCCGAGGCCGCCGCCGAGGCGAAGAGCGCGTTCCTCGCCAACATGAGCCACGAGCTGCGCACCCCTCTGCACGGCATCATCGGCACCTCGAGCCTGCTCCAGGGCACGACCCTCGACGCCGCGCAGGCGGACTACGTCGAGACCATCGGCTCCTCAGCCGACGCCCTGCTCACCCTCGTCGGGGACGTGCTGGACTTCTCGAGGCTCGAGGCCGGCCGCCTCGAGCTCGACTCCATCGACTTCGACCTCCGCGTCTGCGTGGAGGACGTGGTCCAGCTCCTCGCGGCCCAGACCCAGCTGAAGAAGATCGAGCTGGCCTTCACCTTCGACGCGGCCGTCCCGCGCTGGGTGCGCGGAGACCCCGGGCGGCTCCGCCAGATCCTGATGAACCTCGTCGGGAACGCGGTGAAGTACACCAAGGAGGGCGAGGTCGTGGTGCGGGTCTCTCCCGAGCACACGATGGACGAGGGAAAGCGCCGCGGGGTGCGGGTGGAGATCCGCGACACGGGCCCCGGGATCCCGCCGGAGGCCAAGGAGGAGATCTTCGGGCGCTTCGTCCGAGGAGAGGGCGACCGCGCGCAGATCCGAAGCGGGGCGGGCCTCGGCCTGGCCATCTGCCGCGAGCTCACGACCTTGATGGGGGGCCGGCTCTCCCTCGAGAGCGAGGTAGGTTGCGGCTCCACCTTCGAGGTCGAGCTGGCCTTCGACCCCGCCGAGAGCGCCCCGGAGCCACCCGAGGGACAGGGCGCGCTCCCTCCGGGGCTGCGAGTCCTGGTGATCGACGACAGCGCCCTGGCTCGCGAGGTGGCCGTCGACATGCTCGAGGCCCTCGGCGTGGAGGCCGACGCCTGCGCGCACGGCCAGCTGGCCCTGGACCTGCTCCACCTGGCGAGCTCCAAGCGCGGAGCCTACGACGCAGCCGTCGTCGACATCCGCATGCCGGAGATCGACGGCCTCAGCCTGGTCCGGGAGATTCGCCGAACCATCTCGCGACGGGCGCTGCCGGTCGTCGTGGTCACCGCCTACCCCTACCGCGGGCAGGCCGCCGAGGCGGTGAGGGTGGGTGCCGACGCCTACCTCAGCAAGCCCTTCCGCCTTCGCCAGCTGGCGCGCTGCCTCTCCCGCGTCATCGGAGCCGAGAAGGACGCGCCCGAGGAGAGCCAGCGGCGCCTCGTGACCCGCCACAGCCTGAGCGAGGACGCGGCGCGGCAGAGACGAAGGGTGCTGCTCGCCGAGGACGACCCGGTGAGCCAGAAGATCGTGGCCCTCACCGTTCAGGGCCTCGGTTGGGACTGCGACGTGGTGTCCACGGGCAAGCAGGCCGTCCACGCCGCCGAGCGGGCAGCCTACGACCTGATCATCCTCGACCGCCGCATGCCGGAGATGGACGGCAGGGAGGCCGCCGGGCGCATCCGCTCAGCTGAGCCGGAGGGGAGGCGCGTGCCCATCTTAGGGCTCAGCGCGGAGGTCTCGGTAGGCGACAAGGAGGCCTGCCTCGAAGCCGGCATGGACGCCTACTTCTCGAAGCCCATCTCCGCCGAGCGCCTCGCCCGCATCATCGAGGGGCTCGGCAGCAGCCCCAGGGGACGTGAGCCGGACGCGGCGGGCCGCGACGACACGCCGGCTCCCGTCTTCGACCGCGCGGCCGCCCTGCGCATGACGTTGGGCAGCGAGGAGATCTTGGAGAACCTGTTGAGCGACTTCTTGGACGACGCTCCTCGGCGCATCGAGGCGGTCGCCGAAGCCCTCGAGGCCGGCGACCCCGACGCGCTGCGCGACTGCGCCCACCGGATAAAGGGGACGGCATCCTACGTCTGCGCGGGTCGCCTCGTCGCCGTCGCCGCGCGTATCGAGTCCATGGCCAGGGAGGGCACGCTCGACGGAGTGGAGCCGCTGGTCGCTCGGCTGCGGGAGGCCCTCGACGAGCTCTCGGAGGCGGTGGAGAGGGCGTGAGGCCGCCCTCCCCACGCCGTCCTACTCACCCACCAATGCCAACACGTCCCTCCCGACGAGCTGAACGACGAGCTCGTCGAGCGACCCGGCGAGGTACTCGCCTACGGAGTAGCCATCCTCGCCTCCGGATCCAGTACCGCTGCCGGGCTTGCCCGGGATGTCGTTGGAGTAGGTCAGGAAGAAGAAGTGCCCCATGGTGAGCTGGGCGAGCTGGCGCAGGATGTACTCGGCCTGCTCCGAGGTTCCGCTGGCGCCGACGCCGTGGATGCGGATGCCGTCCTGCACGGCGGTCTCCACCGACTCGACGTAGGTGAAGGCCTGCTCGTAGAGGTGGGGCGGCGCGCCAACCTCGTACTCGAAGCTCGTCGCCTGCGCGGACACGCCGTAGAGGGCCGGGTGGAAGAGGAACTGACCCTTGGCGTTGGCCTGCGCCGTGGCCACGAGCTTGGCGCCGGCCGCCACCCCGACACCTGCGTCAGGGATCGCCTCCTCGGTGGCGCCGTCCATGACGGTCACGACGTAGCGCTCGGTGACGTCCACCGGCAGGACGTCGGGTAGCTCGGAGCGCTCGTCGAGGTAGGCGAGGTAGGCCTCGAAGCTGGCGTTGTCGTCGCAGGCGCCGGGGGAGAGATGCCACCCGACCCGCTCTCGCACGCCCCCACGAGCAGGGCGATGGAGGCAGCGGCACAGTTGAGGAGGTTTCGCGTCCTGAGTGTCTTCATCAGAGGCTCCTTGGCTGGCAACGCCGACGGGCACCAGCGCAGCCCCCGTACCAGCCAATGCAACTGCCGGGATCTACACACATTACCAGGCAATCCCGTGCCGGTGGGGCGGGTAGAACGTGGCGCAGCCTGACATGTACGTCAGGGATCCCGTGACGAGAGGCGCCGAATTAGACTATTGTCGAGGGGTCATCTGTGGATTGGGCCCCTGCTCGCCGGGCACGGGTCGGAACGGGACAAATGGCAGACCGCAGCTCGCAGCTCCCCTTCGAGGAGATCTTCAAGACTGCTGGAGCATCGCTCTGGGTGGAGGACTTTGCTGACGCCCTCGAGGCCGTCGAGGAGCTCCGCGCGGGCGGGGTCGCCGATCTGAGCGCCTACTTCGCAGAGAAACCGTGGGAGACCGCGCGCATCGGGCAGCTCATCCGGATAGTCGACGTCAACGAGGAGACCCTCCGCCTGCTCGAGGCCGACTCCAAAGAGGAGCTGCTCGCCTCCCTCGACAAGGTCTTCGACCGCGGCTTCATGCCCGTTCTCGCCGGCGAGATCGTCGCGGTGGCCGAGAGGCGCAGGATCTTCAGGGCCGAGGGAGCGGTGCGCACGATGAAGGGGAACCGGCGGCACGTGCTGGTTCGCCTCTCCATGCTCGGAGACCCGCCGGACCCGAGGAACGTCGTCGCGTGCGGAGTGGACGTCACGGACCACCAGCGCCTCGAGGACAAGCTCCGAAACGCCAACACCTTCCTGGACGCCATCATAGAGAACATCCCCGACATGATCTTCGTCAAGGACGCCTCGGAGCTGCGTTTCGTGCGCTTCAACCGCGCCGGCGAGGAGCTCCTCGGCATCCCTCGGAGCGACATGTACGGGAAGAACGACTACGACTTCTTCCCAAAGGAAGAGGCCGACTTCTTCACCACCAAGGACCGCCAGGTCTTCGCGGACGCCAAGGTCTTGGACATCGGCGAGGAGCCTATTCACACGGCCCGCGGGCTGCGCTGGCTCCACACGAGGAAGGTCCCGCTCTTCGACCCCGACGGGAAGCCGGCCTTCCTCCTCGGGATCTCCGAGGACATCACCGAGCTCAAGGAGACGAGGGCCGCCCTCGAAGAGCGCACGCGTGAGCTCGAGCGCTCCAACAAGGAGCTCGAACGTTTCGCCTACGTGGCCTCCCACGACCTGCACGAGCCCCTGCGGACCATCCACAGCTTCACGGACCTGCTCAAAGAGGAGCTCGGCGAGGAGCTGTCCGAGCGAGCCGAAAACTACATGGGCTTCATCACCGGCGGCGCGGTGCGCATGCGCCTGCTCATCGACGGCCTGCTCCAGCTCTCCCGCGTCGGGAGGCACGCCTGGGCGCCCGAGCTCGTAGACACCAACGAGCTCCTCGGCGAGGTCGAGAGCCTGCTGCACTCCTCCATCGCGGACACGGGCGCGATCGTCGAGCGTGGCGAGCTGCCCGTGGTCCACGGAGACCCGCGGCTGCTGAACCAGCTCTTCCAGAACCTGCTCGCCAACGCCTTGAAGTTCAAGGGCTCCTCGCCACCCCTGATCCGCGTCGTGTGCAGGGACGACATCGTCGCCTGGCGCTTCCGCATCAGCGACAACGGCATCGGCTTCGAGCAGGAGTACGCAGAGCAGATCTTCGGGGTCTTCAGGCGCCTGCACCCGACCGGCACCTACGACGGCGCCGGCATAGGCCTCTCCATCTGCCAGCGCATCGTCGAGGCTCACGGCGGCACCATCTGGGCCGAGTCCAGCCCCGGGGAGGGGGCCACCTTCCGCTTCACCATCCCCAAGGAGCCCGAGCAATGAGCGAGCCCCTGGTAGCCTCCGTAGCAAGGATCCTGCTCGTCGAGGACAACCCGGCAGACGCCGAGCTCACGCGCATCGCGCTCCGAAAGGGGAAGCTCCGCGTCGACCTCGACCACGTCGTCGACGGTGTCGAGGCCATGGCCTTCCTCCGCAGGGAGGAGCCCTACGAAGACGCCGTCGCCCCGGACCTCGTCCTGCTCGACCTCAACCTCCCGCGCAAGGGCGGCCACGAGGTCCTGGCCGAGGTCCGCGCCGACCCCGCCCTCGAGCACATCCCCATCGTGATCCTGACCACCTCGGAGACCGAAGAGGACGTGCTCGACTCCTACCGGGCGAGGGCGAACTGCTACGTGACCAAGCCCCTCGAGGCCTCGTCTTTCCAGCAGATCGTCTCCGCGGTCGAGGAGTTCTGGTTCACGATAGTGACCCTGCCGAGGGGCTGAGGCCGCGCGCTCCCGACAGCTAATAGCTGACGGCCAACAGCCAACAGCTACTTCGCGCCCGTCACCGCCGTGTAGCGGGGCAGAATCTCCACGGGCAGGTCGCGGAGCTCTCCGAGCTTCGCCCTGAGCTCGGGCGGCATGATGCCGTGCTGGACGATGAGCCGGCCGGCCCCGTCGTAGTCTCCGCGAGCGAGGATCTCCAAGGCCTCGGCGGCGAGCTTGCGCACGCTCTCGCGGAAGGTCTTGGCGTCCACCTCGAAGGTCCTCGAGCGCGGGTAGTAGCGGAACACGCCCTCGGCGGCCAGGTAGCTGTAGACGACTATCTTGGCCAGGGTCTGAGGCGATCCCTCGGCGACACGGATGGTGTCGAAGAGGCTGGCGAGGTAGGTGGCGCAGAGGTCCTTCTCGGTGGCGCCGGAGAAGACCTCCTTGTCGATGAGATACAGGTGGTTCACCAGGGCGACCGTCTCGCCCCTGAGCGCTTCGACGAAGCTGTAGCGTGCGTGGAGCTGGACGCGGGGGCTGGTCTTGCTGCCACCCGGGAGCTCGACCTCCTGCGGCACGAGGGCGTGGGCGAGCTGCCAGCTCAGGAGGTGATCGAAGTAGGGGCCGAAGTTCACGCGGCGCGCGACCTTTCGCTCGAAGATGCGCTTGGCGATGGGCTTGACGAGCTTCTCGAACTTGGCCTTCACCACGTTCCTCAAGATCACCTTCTTGGTGCCTTTCTCCCTGCGCACCGTCTCGTCGTTGGGGAGCATGAAGCCGCGGATCTGGAAGCCGGCGCGCGCCTCGCCCGCGGTGTAGAGCACGTCCGCGATGGTGATGTGCGACGGCTTCTCCGGCATGAAGCGGCCGCGCAGGGCCTCGGAGAGGGGGAGGTTGAAGGCGAGCCACTCGTGCTCCTTCAACAGCCGAGCCGCCCGCTTGGTCTCCTTCTCGTTGCGGTAGTAGACGATGGCCTCGAAGAAGGTCTTGGTGCCGGTGAGGCGGTCCATGTAGACCTCGTAGGGGCCGATGGCGACGTCGAGGGGGCAGGCGCCGGTGTCGAGCCAGAGGGCCTCGCTCTTTCGGTAGTCGTCGTCGAGGAAGGAGGCCGCCCTGCCCTTCAGGAAGGCGACGAGCCCGGCGCACGAGCACTTCTCCCCCTTGCACGCGTAGGCCCGAGCCGCGTCCTCGAGGGCGCCGGCGGCAGGCCGGAGGTCCTTGCCGTAGGCCTTCGAGTAGGAGACGGCCGCGAGCCCGCCGCCCTTTCGCTTCACAACCGTGTAGGGGCTGCGCAGGGCGACGGCGCTCGCCGGGTGATCGTTCACGAAGGCCTCGAGGGCGTAGCGCGACAGGTCCGCCGGGTAGAGCGCCATGCCGGGGGGACGCAGGCGCACGCCCACGAAGGGCTCGTCGTTGCTGTGCACGTCCCACGGGCCGTAGTGGATGCGCAGGAAGGCCGAGAGATCCCCGGCCCGCTTGCTCTTGTCCGCGGCGAGAGCCTTGAGCCACCCGACCGCTTCGGGAGAGCGCTGGCTCCAGAAGACCCTGTCGACGCGCTGGGCGGCGTCGAGGATCGGGGGGATCATCTCGCTGACCTCGGGATCGATGGCCTTGCCGTGAACCCCGAGCTCGACCGCCACGTAACGTTTCAGACGCGCGCTCACGGTCCCCTCGTCGCGGGCCATTCGCAGCACGTCCTTTGCGCTCGGCGCCTTGGCCGCAGCCTTCTCGGACGCGCCCGCCATGAGGACCACCAACGCGAGCACCAGCCAATCACGCATGATCCGCACCTCCGAGTCGTCTTTGCTCCCGGTGACAGGGCGTTTCCGTCAGGCAACGCCCCGCGGCAGTGGCGCTTCGCTTGCGAAACGCCTGCCCCGCTTCACGAAGCTAGTCGAGTCGGGGGGTGCTTGTCCATCTTTTCGAAACTGCTACCGTCCCCTCGTGGGACCGTTTTCGAGACCAAGATCTCCGGCCACCGCCGCCGGGTTGATCCTCCTGTTGGCTGCCTGCGGCGCGGCGGCGCCGGCTCCCGCCCGCGCTCCGGCACACTCCGCCCTGGCAAGGCGGGTAGACGCCGCCGTCGCAGATCACAGGGGGCGGCTGCCGAAGGGCGCCGTCGTGCAGGTGGCCGTGCGCGACCTGCCGAGCGGCAAGCTGGTCTACAAGCGCGGCAAGCAAGGGGCGGTCAACCTCGCTTCGGTGACCAAGGTCCTGACCGTCGCGGCTGCCCTCGACCTGCTGGGACCGGACCGCAGCTTCCGCACGCGTGTGGTCGCGCGCGGGCGAAAGGGAGACCGCGTCCAGAGCCTGCTCCTGGTGGGAGGAGGCGACCCCGTGCTGTCGGAGGGAGATCTCGCGGCCCTCGCCGCGGCGGTCGCGCGGGAGGGCATCAAGCGGGCCGACGAGGTCGCCGCCGTGGCGCTCCCCTTCGGCCCGGCGCGCTTCCCGCCCGGCTTCGAGAAAAAGGACGAGGACGTCTCCTACCGCGCACCGGTCGGGGGCCTCTCTCTGGAGCGCAACAGGATCCTCATCAACCTGCGTCCGGGCAAGACCAGGGGAGCCCCGGTGGTGCTCAAGCTCCGTCCGTATGCGCCCGGGGTGAAGGTCTCGAACCAGGCGACCACGAGGCGAGGCAAGAGGGACCGCGTCGCGGTGGAGATCGACTGGTCGGGCGAGGGCCTGCCGCGGATCAAGCTCACCGGCACCCTCGGCAGCTCCCTCGGGCGCGGCGTCACTGGGGTGCGCCTGAACCGTCACCCCGAGCGCTGGGCCGCGGAGACCTTCAGGGCCCTGCTGAAGGACCAGGGAGTAAAGGTGCCCCGGTCGGCCGTCGTCAGAGACAAGGTGCCCGACGGCACGGAGGCGGTGGCCAAGCACGACAGCAGCTCGCTTGCGGAGATCGCCCGCCAGACCCTGCAGCACAGCGAGAACCAGCTCGCCGAGGTGCTGCTGCTCGCCTTGTCCAAGGACCCCGCGCGCGGCTTCGCGGGGGGCCTCGAGCGCCTGCGCGCGTGGGTAGCGGCCATCAGCCCGGGGGCCAAGACGCTGCGCATTCAGAACGGCTCGGGGCTCTACGACGGTGGATTCGGCTCCGCCGCTGCGGTGACCGGCGTGCTGGCCGCCCTCTACAACCGCAAGGGCATCGGCGCCGAGCTGCAGAGCGCCCTGGCGCAACCGGGCAAGCCGGGGACGATGCGGAAGAGGCTGC
>CAZQPP010000383.1:0-8143 GCA_964594295.1 uncultured Myxococcales bacterium
CGAGTGGCTCGCACGTTGGATCGGCGGCGACGAGGACATCATCCGGACACCCGGCTCCGAGAGCAACGTCAAGGAGATCTACGACGCCTGCAACGAGCTCGACAAGGACCCGAAGAACATCATCTTCAACCAGTTCTGCGAGTTCGGGAACCACCTGATCCACTACGCCGCGACGGGCTCGGCCCTGTCCCGGGTCTTCGAGACCTTCGCAGACACGCGCAAAGACGCCCGCCTCTTCGCCTTCATCTCCGCGAGCGGCTCGGCGGGCACCCTCGGCGCCGGTGACTGGCTCAAGGAGCACCACGGCTCCAAGACCGTGGCGGTCGAGGCCCTCGAGTGCCCGACCCTGCTCTACAACGGCTACGGCGCCCACAACATCCAGGGCATCGGCGACAAGCACGTCCCCTACATCCACAACGTGATGAACACCGACGTGCTCGTCGGCATCTCGGATCGAGCGACCGACGAGCTCCACCTGCTCTTCCAGAGCCCGGAGGGGCGCCGCTACCTGCACGACCGCAGGGGCCTCACAGACGCTCTCATCCAGATGCTGCCGGTCTTCGGGCTCTCGTCCATCTGCAACGTGCTGGCCTGCATCAAGGTCGCGCGCGCCTTCGACCTCGGCCCAGACGACGTGCTCGCCACCGTCGCGACCGACGGCGCGGCCATGTACGACAGCGAGACCGAGCGCCTGATGCGCCGCGACCACCCCGAGGGCTTCGACATGGTGGCCGCGGCCGAAGCTTACGGTGAGCACCTGCTCGGCGCCGGCACGGACCACCTGCGCGAGCTCGACCACGCCGAGCGCAAGCGGGTCTTCAACCTCGGTTACTTCACGTGGGTCGAGCAGCAGGGGGTCGAGCTCGAGGACTTCGACGCGCGCCTCGACCAGTCCTTCTGGGGGGGCCTGCGCGAGAAGCTCGACGCCTGGGACGCCCTCATCACCGAGACGAACGAGCGCGTAGTCAAGGGATGAGAGCCGCCCGGAGCTCCCTCCGCTGCGCGGGCTGCGAGACCCCACTCGATCCGGAGGACCTGCCCGGCTTCCGCTGCCCATCCGCGGAGGCCGGCGACGACGTCGACCACGTCGTGGCGCGGGAGCTCGATCTATCGCAGACCTCCTTCCCGGAGGGCGGCCACGACAACCCATACGTGCGCTATCGCGAGCTCCTGCACGCCTACCACGTGGCGCGGGCGGCGGGATGGAGCGACGCCGACTTCACAGACCTGGTCTGTGAGCTCGACGCGGCGGTCGAGGGCGTCGCCGGCGCCGGCTTCAGGCACACGCCGCTGGCTCCGGAGCCGGATCTGGGGGCCGCGCTGGGCCTCGACGCCTTGCATGGCGGGGCAGGCGTTTCGCAAGCGAGACGCCACTACCGCGGGGCGTTTCCCGAGCGAAACTCCTTGCTCTGGATCAAGGACGAGACCTCCAACGTCTCGGGCTCCCACAAGGCCCGCCACCTCTTCTCCGTGATGCTCTACCTCGAGGTCTTGGAGCGCACCGGGCGCGGCCCGAGGAGGGCTGGAGGCGCCCTGCCCGACCTCGCGATCGCGAGCTGCGGCAACGCCGCCCTCGCCGCCGCCGTCGTGGCGAGGGCCGCAGGAAGGCGGCTGCGGGTCTTTGTGCCGCCGGACGCGCCCGCGAACGTGGCCACCCGCCTCGACGAGCTCGGGGCGGAGCGCGTCGTCTGCCCGAGGAGCCCCGGTGAGGTCGGGGATCCTTGCGTCAAGGGCTTCTACGGGGCGCTCGAAGCAGGCGCCCTGCCCTTCGGCGTCCAGGGCCCGTGCAACGGCCTGGCCGTCGAGGGCGGCCACACCATCGCCTGGGAGGTGGTCTCCCAGCTCCGAGCCGCCGGCGCTCGCGCCCCGGACCGCGTCTTCGTGCAGGTCGGCGGAGGCGCCCTGACCAGCGCCGTCTACGCAGGCTTCAGGGAGGCGGCAGCCCTCGGCGTCATCGACCGGGTGCCGCGCTTGCACGCGGTGCAGACCGCCGGGGCCCACCCGCTCGAGCGGGCCTTTGCGCTGGTCTCGGAGCACCTCTCAGCCCAGGGAGCCACCGCTCGCGAAGCCGCCCTGCGCTACGCTGCCACGCACCGCTCGGCGTTCATGTGGCCTTGGGAGGAGGAACCTCGCAGCCTCGCCCGCGGCATCCTCGACGACGAGACCTACGACTGGCTCGCCGCCGTGCGCGGCATGCTGGAGACCGGCGGCTCACCCGTCGTGGTCCCCGAGCCCCTCGTCTCGGAGGCCTGGGAGCTCGCGCGGGCGAAGACCGACATCCCGGTCGACCCCACGGGCGCAGCGGGTCTCGCCGGCCTGCTTCATCTCGTGCGCGAAAGAGAGGTGGGAGCAGGGGAGAGCGTGCTCGTGCTCTTCACGGGGGTCGAGCGCTGACGCGGCGCGAGGAGGCAATCGAATGAGCATCGGCACAGTCATACTGGTGACGGCAGCCCTCGCCGCCGCCGGCGACCCCGGCCAGGCCATCCTCGAGAAGGTCGACGCGGCCAGCCGGCCGGCGAAGGACTCGAGCTTCACCCTCGAGCTCAAGTCCAAGCGCAAGGACGGGACCGAGGTGACGCGCAAGCTCAAGGTCTGGCAAGCCGGCGACCGTCGCATGGTCAAGCTCCTGGAGCCCCCGCGCCTGCGCGGGACCGGCATCCTGACCCCCGGCGACGGGCGCCTCTTCGTCTACCTGCCCGCCTACAAACGTGTGCGCGAGATCACGGGGCGAGAGGGAGGGGAGACCTTCATGGGCACGAACCTCTCCATCGACGAGCTCGCCCTCGTGCGCCTCGCGCAACGCCACGACGCCAAGCTCGTGGGCGAGGCCGGGGGGCGCAAGACCTTGGAGCTCAACCCGAAAAAGGGCAGCGAGCGGCACTATGCCTCGCTCCTCCTGGAGGTCGGCGCAGAGGACCACCTCGTGCGCAAGGTGGACTATCGCGACGAAAGTGGCAAAGTCACGCGCACCGTGACGTTGGGTGAGCTCCAGAAGAAGGGGGGGTACTCCTTCCCGCACCGGGTCGAGGTCAGAGACCACAAGAGCGGCGCAGTGACGGTCGGCACGGCCGCCGGCGTGCTCTTCGACCAGGGCCTTACGGAGGGCTTCTTCACCGAACGTCAGCTCAAGCGCTCACCGTGAGCCTTGCCACGCAAGGCACAAGCACCCAGCACAAACGATCACGTTGAGCAAAACCACGCAGGGAGGAAACCCCACCATGACCCGAACGAAGATCACGACATTGATGTGGACGCTCCTGCTCGCCGCCGGACTGGCCGTGGCGGGGTGCAGCACCGAGGACGACCCCGCGGAGAGCGGCACCGACACCGGCGCCGGCACCACCGAGGACTCCACGACCGGCGCATTCGACTTCAGCGGCGGCAACTTCCAGCTCACCACCCACGAGGCCAAGGACGAGTGCCTCGACAACGCCCTGAGCATCCTGTTCATGCCAGACGGTACTGACAAGCCCTACGACCTCCAGTTCCCGACCGAGCTGCCGGCGTGGAAGGACCTTCCGAGCACCTTCACGATGAAGCTGCAAGCCCCCTTCAGCGACATGGAGGTGAAGCTCGACAAGGCCGGCGCGTCCAAGATGGTCGTGAAGGACTCGAAGCAGACCGACCTGGTGGTGGACTCGAAGAAGTACGACGACTGCAACGTCGACATGAGCATCGACGCGGACCTCACCGTCGTGGACGACGACAACATCGAGCTCTACGCCAAGATCAAGGTCAGCGACTGGAAGTCCAGCGGAGACACTTGCCCCGAGGTCAAGTCCGACCCCTGCGACATCACGCTGACGATGAGGGGCGCGCGAATCAAGTAGCGCCCCGTCTCGTCGAAGGCTCGGCCCAAGCGCCCGGGAGCCACGGCTGCTCCCGGGTGCGGGACTACCAGACACCGCCGGGAGCACTCAGATGAGCACTTGGCAAGCTCGCGCCATCTCGATCTTGGTCACGCTGGCCCTCCCTGTGGCCGCCGGCTGCGGCTCGGACGACGGCACCAGTGTGAGCCCTCCGTTCACGGGAGAGCCGGGATCGACCGGGGCCGCCTGCTACCCAAACGGCACCTGCAACACCGGCCTGGATTGCAGGGCGGGCATATGCGAGTCCAATTCCGCTCCTGGTGAAGGCGCCGACAGTCGCCCGTCGGCTGGCGACCACGGCAGCGACGCTGCTCCGAGCAGCACGCCCGATCCGGGCACCTCGAAAGATCCGGGCGGAGCGGACACGCCGGCGAGCATCGACACCGCACCTGCAAGCGCCGACACCCATACCGAGCCCCCCTCCGTATTCAGCGGCGGCATGTTCCAGCTCACCACTCACGAGGTCGCGGACGCTTGTCTCGACGGCGCCCTGAGCCTGCTCTTCATGCCCGGCGGCATGGACCAACCCTACGACTTGCAGCACCCGACAGAGATCCCGGCCTGGGAAGACCTGCCCAAGACCTTCGTCATGAAGCTGCAAGAGCCTTTCAGCGACATGGAGGTCAGGCTCGAGGTGGCGGGTACGAACCAGATGAAGGTCGAGGACTCCAGTCAGGCGGACGTCGTCGTCGACCACCGCAGCTACGCCGACTGCAACGTTGACATGAGCATCGAAGCCGACATCACCGTCGTCGACAACGACAACCTCGACCTGCACGCTACGATCAAGGTGCGCGACTGGAAGTCCTCCGGAGACACCTGCCCCAGCTACAGAGCGGAGCCGTGCACCATCAGCCTCACGATGAGGGGCAGGCGAATCAACTGACGCGACTGCACCAAGAGCCAGCAGCCCTTGCAACCGCCAGGGGCGTTGCATTCCTGCTGGCGCTCAACCTGACCGGCACGACCCTTCCCGGGGCCTCGGCGGCCGCAGACCTCCGCTTCGGCGGCTCGCTCTCGACCCACCTCCAGGTCGGGGTCTCCGACTGCCCGGGGGGCGCGGGGAGCTGCAAGCTCAAGAACTTCAGGAACCTGAACGTCTTGGGCTTCGACATCGAGGCCAGGCCCCACGAGCGGGTCGACCTCAACATCGGCCTCGACCTGCGCAACCTCAACTTCAGCGAGATCGAGACCTTCGACGACCTCGGCAGGGCCGAGCGCGTCCAGCCCATCAGCTTCCGTGTGCGTGAGGCCTCGGTCACGCTGGTGGGCTTTCTCTTAGATGACCTCGACCTCAAGGTCGGCGCCCAGCGCATCGCCTGGGGCACCGCCGACGGCTTCAACCCCACCGACCGCCTCAACCCCTACGACCTCGAAGACCCGACGCGCTTCGACAAGCGCCTCTCATCGGTGGCCCTGCTCCTCAGCTACCACGCGGGGCCGGTGACCTTCGAAGGTGCCCTCCTGCCCCTCTTCTCGCCCGCGGCCATGCCGGTGGAGAGCTTCGACGTCACGAGCCTCCAGGGCGACGCCGACCCCTTCGACCTCGAGGAGTACTCGACGGGCGAGCCGCCCGAGGTGCGGCGCATCGAGCTACCCCTCGAGGCCCCCGAGGCCACCCTCGACGGGGTGTCCGGCGGCGCCCGCGTCGTCTGGAAGAGCCCCGCCGGCCACCTGGGTCTCAGCTGGTATCGCGGGCGGGACTCCCTGCCCCAGGGCGACGGCAAGGCCCGCCTGTCGGGGTTCCAGACCATGCACCGGGTGGACGTCAGCGTGCCCCTCGTCTTCCCGGAGATCTCGGTCTACGGCCTTGAGTACCGAGGGCACGTGCACGGCAGCCTCTCCGTCTGGGTCGAAGCGGCCCTCGTGCAGCCCGAGCGGACCGCGCTCAGCGCCGACCCGGTCCAGCTCGGCCAGCTCGTCAAGCTCGGCAACATCGACCGCATGCCCGACCCTGTCCCGGTGTCCGTAACGCAGAAGGACGACCCCTTCGTCAACGCCGTCGCGGGCCTCGACTTCGACATCCCGGGCGGCCCCTACGTCAACCTCCAGTACCTCCACGGCCTCGCCCTCGAGCGCTCGGCCGGCGACCAGCACCACTACGCCTTCGCCGCCGTCGTGTGGCCCTTCCTCCAGGGCAGGCTGAGGCTGAGCGCCCGAGGAGCCATGGAGCTCGCGGACCTCGACCCCAGCGGCAAAGGGTGGCTGGGCGGCGGCGAGCTGAGCTGGCTGCACGCGGACACGGTCGAGCTCCGCCTCGGCGCCGTGCTGCTCGGCGGCGAGGAGCGCAGCACGCTGAGCCACTTCGAGGACCTCGGGCACGCCTACCTGGCCTTCGCGGTGAGCTACTGAGGCTGGATCATGCCGCCGGGCTGAAGCACCCCGTGGCCCTCGAAGACGAGGAAGTGCCCCTCCGCGCCGTCGTTTCGCACCTCCATGCTCGTCATCACGAGCCTGTGGTCCTTGAGCGACTCCACGCTCAGGAGGGAGCCGATGGGGGCGGCGGGGATGGGCAGGCCCGGCTGGTCCTTGTTGAAGTGGCGCAACGCCGGCGGGATCATGAGCCGGATCAGGGCGGCCACGCTGCCCGGGTCTACGCCGCCAGGCGCCTCGGTGCAGTGCACGTGCACCTCCAGGTGGCGGGGCCGGTGCTCGAGGTCGAGGCGCAGGAGAGGGTTCTCGTCGGCGAAGAGCCGGAGGCCCGCCCGGATGCTCAGCAGCAAGTCGAAGGTGCGCCCGTCCCCGGTGCGCAGGGTCACGCCGAGGTCGCCGAGGACCAGCTCGAAGGGGAGCCCGCCGTCGTTCGGCCGCTTCAGCACGACCGAGGGGAGCGTAGCGTTGAGCTCGACGTTGTAAAGCGGCTTGAAGACGTCCGGGAGCTCCTCGGCTCCCTCTCCCATGTCCTCCTCGGTGAGCGCGAGCCTCGTCATGCCGCCGCCGGCGAAATGCGCGAGGAAGACCTGGTTCAAGAGGTCGTCGTCGACGGCGGCGGCGATGGGCGCGAGGCCGAAGCCCTCCAGAGGTGGGGTGGACACGGTGCGGAGGCTCATGAGGGTGTCGGCGTTGGGCACGCCCGGCGCGGCAGGGCTCCAGGCGGAGGCGGCGAGCACGATGAGCACGCCGCGCTCGCTAACCTGCAGGCGGGAGAGCTCCATGTGGATGGACAGCGAGAGGCCGAGCTGGTCGAGGGCGAAGTCGAAGGCCATGGCCTGGACGTAGCCGGCGATCAGGTCCCCGGCCCTGGTGCTCACCTCCTCCTCGATGCGCTGCTCGAGCATCCCGGCGACCGAGTCTACCAGTGAAGGCGCAGCGTCGAGCAGGTCAGCGTAGCGCACGGTGGTCATGGTGAAGCCCTCGATGGTCGCGTCCACATCCGCCACCTCTGCCACGACCGAGCCGCCGTCCACCGAGAGCACGAGCCTGAGCAGGAGGGTTACCTCGCGGGCGTGGAAGCTGCCCGTGGTCGAGAGGGACTCGAAGCCGGGAGAGCCCTCCATCTCGAAGTCAACCTCGGCCTGCTCGAGCACGAGGCGCAGGCGCAGAGCGTCCCGCAGCGGCTCGATGTCCGCGCGCGCGACGGGGATGCGCACCGCCATGGGGCGCACGGTCGCCAGACCCGCCTCGTAGGGCAGATCGAGCCCGGCCGTCGTGGTCGGGTCCTCGAGCATGTGCTCGACGATTCCGGCGAGGTCGTCGAGGTCGGGCTCGTTGTCGTCTAAGAAGTCGTCGCGCAGGGCGAGGTAGATGGCGTCCGGGATGAGCGCCCCGGAGGCGTGCTCCCCACCCGACAGGACCGCGCGCGCGTCCACCGCGCGCCCGCCGTCGACGTCCTCGAGGCGCAGCCCGAAGATGTCTGCGCTCCCGGACAGCGGGAGCAGCGTCCCGAAGCTGCCGTCGGCGCCGATGGGGACCTCCACCCCCGAGACCTCCAGCTTCGACAGCGCCGCGGTCCCCGGCCGCGCCGTGCCGCGGATCTCCACCTCGGTCGCCCCCGGGGCCCAGAAACCGTGGGGCGGGTGGTCGACCGTGAGCACGGGCGGCTCCTTGTGCGACACCCCCGACGGTCGAGCGTCGGCGGCTCCAGCGGCCGCATCCGCGGTCGGTGTCGCAGCGGTCCGCCCGTCTGCTCCGCCGGCGACGATGTCGTCACCGGTCGTGCAGCCGCCCCACAGGAGGGCGAGGGCCAGGAGGGCTGGAGAGGCTGGGCGCACGATCAGAAACTAGCCCCAAAACAAGCGATTAGCCATTAGCCGTTAGCCATTAGCTCAGGCATT
>CAZQPP010000384.1:0-8142 GCA_964594295.1 uncultured Myxococcales bacterium
GAGCCTCGGCCGCTCCCTCGTGCGCGTCGATCTCGTGGGCACCGCCTCGTGGGCAGAGGTCGTCGCGCGCACGAAGAAGCTCGCGCCCGACGAAGGCTGGGTGCTCGGGCGCGGCTGGGACCAGAACGACTGGGCCCTCAAGCGCTTCCCGACCCACCACGACCTGAGCGCGGCCTTCCCGAAGCGCCCGGTCGTGCTCAACCGGATCGACGGCCACGCCCTCGTGGCCAACGAGGAGGCGATGAAGCGCGCCGGCGTGTCGCCAGAGACCTCGGCTCCGGAGGGTGGGCGGATCGTGCGAGACAAGGCCGGTGCGCTCACGGGGGTCTTCGTCGACGCCGCGATGGACCTGGTGCGCAAGGCCCAGAGGGAGCCAACCCCGGCAGACCGCAAGCGCTGGCTGCGCCGCGCCTTCGCCCGCTGCACGGAGCTGGGCCTGAGCGCTGTGCACGACATGGGCCTGAACGCCGCGGGGGTGAGAGCCCTGACAGAGCTGGACGCCGCCGGTGAGGTGCCGATCCGCGTCTACGGCTACCTCAGCGAGCCGGAGCCCGGCATGCGCCCGCACAGCGGACGCCGCTTCCGGATCGTGGGCGTCAAGCTCTTCACCGACGGCGCCCTCGGCTCACGCGGCGCCGCCCTGCTCGCCCCCTACAGCGACGACCCGGGCAACAGGGGCCTCCTCCAGCAAGAGCCCCACGAGCTGAGGCAGATGGCCGAGGAGGCGCGCGCGGCCGGCTTCCAGCTCGCCATCCACGCCATCGGTGATCACGGCGTCAGGGTCGCCCTCGACGCGCTGCGAGGAGCCGGCAAGGGCGCCCTGCCCCACCGCGTCGAGCACGCGCAGGTCGTCGCGCCCGAGGACTTCGCGCGTTTCCGGGACGAGGGGGTGGTGGCCTCCATGCAGCCCACCCACGCCACGAGCGACATGGACTGGGCGGAAGCCCGCCTGGGCCGCGAGCGCATGGCCGGAGCCTATGCCTGGCGGCGCATGAGAGAGCTCGGCGTGAGCCTGGTCTTCGGCTCGGACTTCCCCATCGAGAGCCCGGACCCGCGCAAGGGTATCTACGCCGCGGTCACCCGCGCGGACGAGGATGGAAGCCCGCGCGGAGGCTGGTACCCGAAGCAACGCCTGGGCGTCGACGAAGCGCTCCACGCCTTCAGCGACGAAGCCGCGCGCGCGGTCGGCCACGACGCCGCCCTCGCCGACTTCACGGTCTTCGAGAAGGACCTGCGCGGAATCCCGCCCAAGGAGATCCTCGACACACGCGTCCTCCTCGTGGTCGTCGGGGGGCGGCAGGTGTACCGGCGCTGAGCGCGGCCGCCGAGCGGCCTACCCTTCTTCCGGCACGTGCCCCCCGCTCACCAGCATGACGCCGGGCTGGTCACCGAGCTTCGCCTCGAGCTCCGCGATGGCCTCGTCGACCAGCTCCTCCCTGCTCGGGTGGTAGGAGATGGCCACCGTGCGCATGGCCATCCGGCGCACGACGGGCAGCTCCGAGGCGATCTCCAAGAAGTCGGCCGCCTCCGCGCAGCTCGAGAAGCGGTCCACGCGCTTCTTGGCAGTGGCCTTCTGGATGAACTCGACGAGATCCGGCGGCGCGTCCTTGGCCTTGATGCGCGGGTTCGGGACCGGCGCGCGCACGTGCAGGTGCAGGAGGTCCATGAAGCTGTCGGCGTGGAAGGGGACGTCGCCCGTGACGAGCTCGTAGGCCATGATGCCGACCGAGTAGAGGTCCGAGCGCCCGTCGGCCGACTTCCCCAGGATTCGCTCGGGGGCCATGTAGTAGGGCGTCCCCACGAGGCTGTTTGGGTCCTGCTCGCCGTCGCCCTCCTCGAGGGCGATTCCGAAGTCCAGGATCTTCACGCGCCGGTCCTGGGTCAGGAAGACGTTCGAAGGCTTGACGTCCCGGTGCAGCAGGCCCTGGGCGTGGGAGTGGGCGAGGCCGAGGCAGACCTCCTTCAAGATACGCCTGATGGCTCCCCAGGCCAGGGTGCGCGACTTGTCGGTGACGATGTCCTCGAGCAGGGTGCCCGAGAGCTTCTCCATCACGATGAACTGGGTGCCCCAGTCCTCGAACGCGTCGTAGACCTTGACGATGTGCTCGTGGTCGAGCTGGGCGATGATCCTCGCCTCGCGGCCGAAGCGGTTGGCGAAGCCGGGCTTGTGCACCAGGGCGTGGGAGAGCATCTTGAGGGCAACCGGCCGGTCGAGCTTGAGCTGGCGGCCTTCGAAGACCGTCGCCTCCGCACCCGAGCCGAGGGCGCCGAGGACCTCGTACTGGCCGACCTTGCGAATGGCGCCGGACTCCAGGAGCCGATCGGCGACGAGGCGCGCGAGGAAGTGGGCGGCCTGCGGGGTCGACTGGAGCAGGGTGTGGAAGTCCGTCTTGCGCAGCGCGTGGCAGCGCACGGGGCCCTTGGCCACCACGCTGGCGGTGCGCGGCTCTCCCGTCAGCAGCGCGATCTCGCCGAACATGGAGGGGGCGTCGAGCTCCGCCTCGAAGCTCTCCTCGGCCCCTTCGCCCTGCGGTCCCTCGATGCGCACGGTGCCCTCGGAGAGGAGGTACATCGCCTCTCCGACCGCTCCTTCTCGGAGGATCACGTCGCCAGGCCCGAAATGCTCCTCGCGGAGCGCCCCTTCGATGCGAACGAGCGCGCCGAGCGGGGTACCGTGGAACACGGGGAGCTTGGTCCAGCTCGGCCTGCGTCTGTTTTCTTTGTGCACCCGCCTTCCTCGCGGCGCTGGAGATTCGAGGTTAGCTCAGGTCCGGCGAGCCGTCACGGACATCCTCCCTTCTTCTGCTCCCACGCCTGCGCGGCGTTGCACTCGATCCAGGTGGAGTAGGCCACGCCCACGTAGGTCTGCATGTAGATGCCGGCGATGTCCTCCGCGGTGGCCACGTGGTGGAAGCCGGCGTCCTCGGTGGCGGTCTCCTCGAGCAGGCGCTCGTTCACGTCGGGGCCGAAGCCGAGGGCGAAGAGCTGCACGTGCAGCTCCTCTGCGTACTTCCGGTAGCAGGGGCCGCAGTACTCGTCGTCGCCGTCGGTAAGGAGCATGAGCATGCGCTCGCGGCCGTTGTCTAAGAAGAGATCCATCGAGGCATAGAGCGCCGCCTGGATGCCGGTTCCGCCGCCGCCGCCCTCGGCGCGCGCCTCGTCGATCTGAGCTCTGAGCACGCCGGCGTCCGAGGTGAAGGGGCCGTGGAGGCGGGCCTCCTCGTGGAAGGTCACGACACGCGCCCGGTCCCGCGGCGACAGGGTGCCGGCCAGCATGGACAGGCCGGCGAAGCGGTGCCCCTCGGGGTCGTTCTCGTTCATGCTGCCCGAGTTGTCGACGACGAGCACGAGGTCCCGCGCGGGCCCCGGGCAGAGGTCCAGCCCGACGGTGGTCCCCGGAGCGCAGCAGGGGGTGCCGGCCGAGTTGGTGCAGCTCGCGTCCTCGTAGGCCGCGGTGTCGGGCTGCACGAACGTGGCGGAGCCGGGCAGCCGACCGCCGAAGAGGGCGTCCGAGGGGTCCCCCACGAACTCGGGGCCGGTCAGGCAGGCGGGGGCTGAGAGGAGGAGCGCCAGGGGGAGGATCGCCGGGGCTCGGGCGGCCATCTCAGAAGCCTCCCCGGAGCTCGAAGCCCATGCCGCCGGGGCGAGGTGCGGGGCCGAAGCTCAGCCCCGAGGCAGGCTCGCCCTTGTCGTCGCCGACGAGCAGGAGCGCTACGCCGGCGCCGGCCAACGCCACGCCGGAGCCGTAGAGCACGTAGGTCAGGGCGCGGAAGTTCGAGCGCTTGGCGTCGTGGCTGTCGTAGGCGGCCCGTCGCTCGGCCTCGGTGCGCAGCGGGTCCGGGTTTGCGTGCTGGCCCATGGCGTCGATCTCGGTCACGGTGAGCGCGTGCATCACGCCGCCGAGAGCGATGACCGCGCCGCCGCAGCCGAGGAGCACCAGCCCGCCCGTCGTGTTGCCCGAGGAGCTCGGGCTCTTGAGCCTGGTCGGGGGCTCGGCCGGCGCGGGGGCTCCGACCCACTCGCTCGGGACGGCCGGCGCAGGCGCCCCGAGCCCCTCACCGGGCTCGGCCGCCGTGGCTACCGGCAGCCCCTGCTGCCCCAGCAACACGACCACGAGGATCGCCGCCATTGCCGTCCTACATGCCACCGGCGAGCTCCTCCAAGGCCTTCCGCGCGGCCGGGTGGGAGAGCAGCAGGTCGTTGTGCTCGGCGCCCGGCACGGTCACCAGACGCGCGCCCTCGACCGCCTCGGCGAGGCGCCGGCCGTGCTCGATGCGGATGAGGCTGTCCCGATCTCCGTGCACGATGAGGGTAGGGCAGCAGAGCTCCCCGGTGGAGGCCAGCGACTCGAAGCGGTTGCGCATCATCGCGCCCACGGGCAGCCAGGGGTAATGGTCCCTGGCCACGTCCACCGCCGAGGAGAAGGTGGCCATCAGGAGCAGGGCTCCAGGGCGCTCGCTCCCGCCCTCGCGGCACCGGTCCGCGGCGAGAGCCACGGCGACGCCTCCCCCGAGCGAGTGCCCGGCTATCAGGATGCGCTCGGCGGGGTGGGTCCGCCGCGCCTCCGCCCAGGCGGCGAGCGCGTCGGCGCGCAGCCCCTCCTCGCTCGGGTTCCCGGTGCTGCCGGGGTAGCCGCGGTAGTTGACGTGCATTACCGAGAGCCCCGCTTCGGCGAAGGCCCGGTAGGTCTCGACCTCGCCGACGGTCGAGCCGTTGCCGGAGAAGTAGAGCACCAACCGGTCAGACGAGCCGAGGCGCCAGCCGTAGAGATCCTCGCCGTCCCCGGTCCGCACGGAGACCTCCGTGGCCCCGAACTGCCGGGCCCACAGCTTGAGCTCCGCCCGTGAAACCCCGGGTGCCGGAAAGACGAGCTTGCTCTCTAGCAGTGCGAAGAGTCCCACGACCCCAAGGTAGCAGGCCGGGAGCAGTACGGCTAAGCGGAGCGCCTGGCGCCGGAACGGCATCGTCGCGCCCCGGTTTTGCGCGCCCCCCTCCCCGGGTGGATTCGAATCGGCCATTGGCTGGTTATACTACGGTTGACGCCGCGGAGGTCAGAATGAAGCGTGGTCTTGCTCTCGCCCTTGCCGCTCTCCTCGCGACCTGCCAGCCGGCCGACACGGGAGGGGCCGCAGACGGCGCCGCGCTGGTGTCCCTCGACCTCGAGGCCCTCGCCGGGGCCCTGCGCACGGGCGAGCAGCTACCTGCCGTCGTGGAGATCGAGCTCGACGGCGCCCCAGCCGGCCAGGCCGTGCTCCGCTCCCCCGACGGGCAGCTCGACGGCTACGTCGCCCTCGCGGTTGCGCCGTGGGTGGACCACAGCCTCTCGGTGGAGGCCGAGCTCAGGGACGGCAGCCACCTGAAGAGCGAGCGCGTGGCCCTGGTCGCCGGCGGAAACGAGGTCCTGCGCTTGCACGTGGGCCTCTCCTCGGAGCGCGTCCTCGAGGTAGGCGGCGAAGAGATCCTGAGCCTCCCGGCCGACACCCACCTCGCCGTGGACTACGCGGAGCACAAGCGGCTGCCGACCACGGTCGCCCTGGACGGGGCTGACCCCGCGCGCACGATCGCGCGCTGGATGCGCGTCGCCGACGTGGCCACGGTCACCCCCTACACCCGGCGCCACTCCGACGCGGACCGGGTCGGCCCACTGCTGGCGCCGCGGCCGGTGCTCCGGTCGATCATGACAGCGCCGCTCGCCGCCACGGTAGCCGCCGCCTCGAGCTCCCGGCCGGCGAGCGCCTCGGCGGCCAGGCTCGTCGAGCGACCCGAGACCGAGCAGGCCCGCCGCCCGCGCACCCGCGCCGAGCTCCTGGATCAGCCTCCTACCGCCCCCGCACCCGAGCGTCCCGTGGTGGTGGAGGACCCCGCCCCGACGACCGAGCACACCTTCATGTTCTACTGGGCCTACTGCAGCTGCGCCCTGCCGTCGGTGGGCTCGACCTACACCATGCGCACCCCGGACGGCCGCGAGCTGCGCGGCTGGACCGACCGCTTCGGCATGTTGGTCGTCGAGGGCGTGGAAGACGCCAAGCTCTTCTTCGACGGCCGCATAGGCCAGCGAAAGCGCAGCTACGCCTACAAGCCCAACGACGGCGCGGTGCACCGCCACATGCTGGCGGGGCTTCGCTCGGCCGACGCAAATGAGCGCCTCGTCGCCATGCTCGACCTCCGGCGCGAGCCCCTCGAGGAGGCCCGGGAGCAGCTCGCCGCCATGCTCGAGAGCCGCGACTTCGTGAGCTGGTTCAACGCCGCGGTCACTCTCTCGCACTACGAGGACCTCTCGGAGCTGGTGTCTACGCACATCGCACGCCTCGACGCGCCCGGCGCCGACCTCGGCAGGGAGATCGCGCTCCTCGGCGCCCTCCGCCACCCGCGCGCGGTCGAGCCCATCGTGACCTACCTGGCCCACCCGAACGCGGGCGTGCGGTCCATCGCGGCTTGGTCGCTGGGCTTCATCGCGAGCCCGAGGGCCCTGCCGGCACTCCACTCGGCACTCCACGACACGGCGCCCGCCGTGCGCGCAGAGGCCGCCCTCGCCCTCGGCCGCATCGGCAGCGACGGCAGGCCGCTTCCGGAGGGCTCGCGAGAGGCGCAGCGCCGCGCCCTCCTCGGCGAGAGCATCATGGACGCCCTCTCGGCGGTGACCGGCGACCCCGACCCAGCGGTCACGCGAGCCGTGGAGGAGGCCCGGGACCTGGTACTCTTCTAGGCGGCGGCGCGGCCAGGTATAAGGGACGGTCCACGCACCCGAGCCAGCCGGACCCTCCCATGCGAAACACCATCGCCCTCGCGGCCGCCGCGCTGCTGCTGTCGCTCTCGAGCTCCGCCGCCGCGGAATGGAAGACCGTCGGAAGCGGCGGCAAGAGCGACATCTACGTGGCGCTCTCCGCCACCGACGGGACGGAGATCTTCTTCGGCGGCCTCAAGCTCGAGATGTCGTCTGGCTTCCCCTCCATGTCGACGCTCCTGTTCTGGAGCCCCGACGGGGGAAAGACCCGCATGCCCGCCCTCGGAAACCTGCCGAGCGGGGGCTTCTCGGCCGGCATCACGGCGCTCCACTTCAGAGACAGCTTCAGGGGCTGGGCCGCGATCGACAAGAACCTCTACCGCACCGTAGACCGTGGCATGGAGTGGAGCTCGGCGACACTCTCCAAGGGTCCGAAAGCGATCCACTTCTTCGACGCGGACAAGGGCGTCGCCGTCGGCTCGGGCGGCCTGGTAGTCCGCAGCGCGAACGGAGGAGAGAGCTGGACAGAGGTCGCCTCGGGCACCGAAGCGGACCTGACGTGCATGTTCTGGGTCGACGACAACCGAGGCTTCGCGGCCGGCCACCGCACCGAGACGACGGGCGATCCATTCGGGGAGGAGGGGGAGAAGACCGAGATCCGCGAAGGCGTGGTCCTCTCCACCACCGACGGCGGGCAGAGCTGGGCCGTGAACGAGGTCGCCGACGGCAAGTACCTCTGCCCCCTCTTCTTCCTGCCCGACGGCGGGACCGGGTGGCTGGTGGCCGCGCGTCCGGGGGACAACGAGGGGCAGTTCGTGGCCCACCTCCTCAGGAGCGACGACGGCGGCAAGACCTTCGAGGACCTGTCCGTGGACACCGAGGTCGGGGAGCTGATCTTCATGATGAAGATGCCCATCCACGCCTCCTCCTTTCCGGCCATGCACTGGGTCAGCAAAGACCGAGGGCACCTCGGCGGCCACGCCTACGTCGCCCAGACCTCGTCGAGCGGCGGCGGGGGAGGCGGCAAGAACACGATCTTCCGCATCGTGGACTTCGTCACCAACGACGGCGGCGAGACCTTTCAGAAGACCGACCTTGGCGAGATAACCATGAGCCTGATGCCGAGCGGTGGGAACACGACACCCTCGGACGGGCAGGTCCTGAGCGGAGTGATGCCCTCGCTGAACACCGGCTGGATGGTGGGCGAGAGCGGCAACGTGTGGGTCTACGAGAAGAGCTGCAGCGGGGTCCGCGACTGCGGGCCCAAGGAGACCTGCGGCGCCGGCGGCGTGTGCGAGATAGCCAAGCCGGGCACCGGCGGCGGCACCGGCACCGGCGGCGGCTGCGGCACCGACGCGGGCCCCGGCGGCGCCGGCGGCGCCGCCGGCTCCGACGGTGCGGCAGGCTCGGCGCCCGGA
>CAZQPP010000385.1:0-1241 GCA_964594295.1 uncultured Myxococcales bacterium
CCGCGGTGGGTGAGACGGTCGCGCATCATGGCGACCGCCGACGAGTCCCGTTGGGTGGCCTGCCGCGCCTCTCGGACCAGGCCCACGATGCCGCACATGCTAGCGGGGTGGCGCGGAAATCCCGCGCCGTTTCTCGGCGAGCAATCGTCGTTCCTGGCGAGCGTTCAGGTTCCCGGAATACTCGTAGTATTTCGGGGTTCTGAACGCGCGGCCAGGGGCGGCGAGGGCCGGCGAGAACGCGGTGGAGTTTGCGTGACGCACCGCTAGTAGCCCTCGCGTTGCGCGCGTTCCGCGCCCGGACCCCCGTGATGCGCGGGGCGCCGCAGGATCCACGAGGGCTTGTCCTGGCTCTCGAAGTAGGTCCTCACCGTTACCTCCGCCAGCAAGCCGAAGAGCAGGAACTGGACGCTCGCGAGCAGCAGGAAGGCCCCGAGCAGGAAGAAGGGGTCGGTGAACAGAGGGAGGCTCCAGAGGAGCTTCTTGATGCCGGTCCAGGTCCACGCGGCGGCGCCGGCTACTCCGGCGAGGGCGGCGAAGCGTCCGAAGAAGTAGAGGGGCTTGGTCGTGTAGGCCAGGAGGAAGCGGACGGTGAAGAGATCCAAGAGCACGCGAAAGGTGCGCATGATCCCGTACTTGCTCTGCCCGTGGGTCCTCGGGTGGTGGCGGACGGGGACCTCGAGGATGCGCGCGCCCACGGCGTCGGCGTAGACGGGGATGAAGCGGTGCATCTCGCCGTAGAGGTTGATCTCTTCTAAGATCTCGCGGCGGAAGAGGGTCAGCGTGCAGCCGTAGTCGTGGAGGCGGACTCCCGTGGCGAAGCCGATGACCCTGTTGGCGATGCGTGAGGGTAGGATGCGGCTCAGGTAGGGGTCCTGCCGGTCCTTGCGCCATCCCTTGACGACGTCGTAGCCCTCGCGGGCCTTCTCGATGAGCAGCCCGATGTCCTCCGGGTCGTTCTGCAGGTCCGCGTCCATGGCGACCACGAAGTCGCCTCGGGCGTGCTTGAAGCCGGCGTCGAGGGCCGCGGTCTGGCCGAAGTTCCGCCTGAAGTGGAGCGCCTTGAAGCGGGGGTCTCCGGCGGACTGCTCGTCGAGCAGCTCGTCGCTGCCGTCCTTCGAGCCGTCGTTGCTCAAGATGACCTCCCACTCGATCCCGAGGGGCTCGAGGGCGGTCACGAGTCGCTCGAACAGCAGCGGCAACGCCTCCCGGTCGCTCAGGATGCTCGGCCGGATGCTCAGATA
>CAZQPP010000385.1:1251-8142 GCA_964594295.1 uncultured Myxococcales bacterium
CCTCCCGCTCGTTGTAGACCGGGATCACCACGCTCAGCTCGGGCCGCGGCTCGGCCCCCGCGTCGTTCGGGCTCAAAGCTTCAGGCGACATTCAGGCTAGAGGTTCGCTGGGGGCGGACCCGTGCCGGGGCGGACGGCGACCTTGTCCTCGGAGATGAGCTTCTGCACGTCGGTGAGCTGCAGGTCCGTTCCCACGCAGTCGTAGGTCTGGGTCTTGCCCTCGACGACCTTGTCGCCGTAGCGGGCCTGGATCTCATTGCCCACCTCGTCGATGCGGCTCTGGGTGGCCGGGTGCGAGGACAGGAACTCGGGCACCCCGATGCCGCCCTGCTCCTTGGCCTGGCGCTCCATCTCTAGGATCTTCTTGAAGAAATCGACGAGCCCGAAGGGATTGTAGCCGGCGTCGTAGGCGATCTGCAGGCCCACCTCGTCGGCCTCGGCCTCGTGATCGCGGGAGAACTTCGTGGCCTGCAGGAAGCTCCAGATGGTCTTGGCCGCGCTCGCGAGCAGCTCGTCCGAGTCCTCGAAGAAGAAAGCGAGGATCTGCGAGGCGGCGAACTCCTCCTCGATCTGCTTCACACCGTGCCTCTCGGTGACGTGCGCGAGCTCGTGGCCGAGCACGCCGGCGAGCTCCCCGCAGGTGCTCGAGGCCTCGATGAGCGCGGTCGTGATGTAGACGTAGCCACCCGGCGCGGCGAAGGCGTTGATCAGCTTGTCGTCGGCGATGACCTCGACCTTGTAGCCCCCGATGCGGACGGGGTCGCGGAAGGGCTTGGAGGCGACCTCCAAAGGAGCGACGAGCTGCACGGCCCACTTCGCCACCGGATCCGCCGCGTCGACGATGACGAACTCCTTCTCGAGCTCCTTGTCCACCCCCTCGCCCATCTCGACCTCCTGCTCGCTGGAGATCAAGAGGCCGCCGAGGCCCTCACCGCAGCTCGGGAACCAAGCCCCAAGGAGCAGGACCAGGGGGAGCATTTTCCAATGATACCGGGCGGGTAGACGCGCCATGCCTTTCTCCTCGCGCGAGGGGACCGTCGCACGCACTTTGGCAGAGTGCTCGGAGCTGTTCAAGGCCCTCAAGACCAGGGCCCGCGAGCCGATTGAAGGGGTACACGCCTCTTCGGGAAGCCAGTGCCTCACAGCAGCCCACAGCGCCCACCCAGATGTGCAGCCGCCATGGCGTTCCTGCTCATGCTCGGGGCCCTCGCTGGCTGCGAGATGACGGCCGAGCCCGGAGCACCGCCTGACGCCGCGACGGCCGACGCCGGCACCGCCGCCGACGCAGACCACATCCGCGGGGTCCAGCCCACGGACGCTGTCCAGCTCCGCGGGAACGAGGTGCGCCTCCTCCTCCTGCGGCGTGGGAGGTGACCAGCGCGATGCGCCTCTACGGACCGATGCTCCTTGCCACCGCCGTCGCCCTCTCGGGCCTCGGCCTCGTTGCTCCCGCGGCGGCCTATGACGGCCGCGAGCTGCCCGCCACGCTCGAGAGAGGTCCCGGCGTTCCCCACGACCAGGTGCCGAGCATCGGGCCCCTCGCCAACGTACCGCGCTCCCTGCTCGAAGAGGCCGCCCGCTTCGCCGTGCTCCACCCGGGTCCGGCGCGCGACTGGATCGTCGGCCAGAGCTCGCAGAGCCGAGCGGGCACCGCCGCGCGGCGCGCCCCCTGGTGTCCGCCCCCGACCGGCGCCCTCATGACCGACCTCATGCGAGCGGTAGACCGCGGCTGGCGCGAGGTTGTGACCCTCCGCCTCCGCGCCGCCTTCGACAGCGCCGGCAACGACCGCACGGCGGCCCGCCTCGAGCGCGAGGCCCGCGCCCTCTGCCTCGACCTCGACAAGGTCACCAACGGCGGCGCCAGCCGGGCCCTCCTCGCCCTCGCCCCCGGCGGCATCCAGACCGCCGCCAGGTAAGAGCCGCCGGCTCACCCGGGCGAGGCGCACAACGCCCCAGGTAAGAGCCGCCGGCTCACCCGGGCGAGGCGCACAACGCCCCAGGTGATCCGTCACTCCGGCGTTCTTGGGGCGTCACCACAGCGGCGCCATGCGCAGCGCAGGGTCGTGGTGCCTGGCGCCGTAGAGGGGCGCAGACGAAGCGGGCCGCCGGGCCCGCGCAGCCGAGCCCACAGGCGCCAACACCCCACCCATCGACGGATCACCAGACCGGGACCACCGACTTCTTCTTCTTGGGCTGCGGGGCAGGCCTCGGCGCCGCGGGGGTGGGCTTCGGGCGGCGCTTCGCCCGCTTGCGCTTGAGCTTCATCTGGAAGGGGCTCGCCGAGTCCGGCTTCAGGGTCGCCGAGACGTCCCGGTAGCCGCTGCGGCTGAGCCGGATCTTCTTCGCAGCCGCTCCTGGCATCAGCTCGAGCACCTTCGGGGTCGTGCCCATGGGCACGCCGTCGACGAAGAGCTTCGCTCCCGAGGGCGTGCTGGTCACCTCTACCTTGCGCGGCTCGGGCTTGGGCGGCTCCGCCGGCTTGGGCTCGGCTTTCGCTTCGGGCGCCGGGGCGGCCGCGGGCTTCGGCTCGGGCTGCTCAGGCTCCGGTGCGGCGGCGACTGGCTTTTGCGCGGCTGCCGGCTCGGGCGTCCCGGCGGCCTCCCCGGCCGGCGGGGCGGGAGCCTTCGGCTCGGCCCCCTTGACCACCTTGGCGGCGTCGCTCTGGGTTGCACCCGCGAGGGCGGTGCCGTCGCCCGGCTTGTCCCCGTTCGCACCCGAGAAGACAAGGGCGGCGGCGATGCCGCCCGCGATGATGAGCACGGCGGCTGCCATCAGCCAGGCCTTGCGGTTGCTCCGGCGTGGGACGAGAGCGGCGAACTCCTCGAAGTTGGTGTCGCGCTCGGGGCTCGTGGAGGAGACCGCGCTGTCGTCGAGATCGGTGAGGGCCTCGTCGGGGGGCGTCTGCGCCTGCGTGTATGCCGAGACGTCCTGCCCGGTCATCTCGACCGGCGTCGGTGCGAGGGCCGTCCTCGCGGTGCCGAGCATCTCGGAGGCGTCGGTGACGCTCGTCTTCGGCTTCTCCTCCGGGTCCGAGGCGGCGGTCATGCCGGTCTTGGTGGCGCGGATGCGTCCGGTCGCGACGGCCTCCGTCCTCGCCTCCTCCAACAGCTCGGGCACGCCGATCTGCTCGTTGCGGCCGAGGGCGTTCAGCACGCGCGCGACCACGGTCGTGGTGCTCGGGCGGTCGAAGCGCTTCTTGGCCAGCAGGGACTTTCGCAGAGCGACGAGGTCGGGCGTGGGAGCCTGGCCGTCGATGAGGGCCCCGGGGAGAGCGGGCGGCTCCTCGCTCATGTGCTTGACCAGCACACCGAGCCTCTCCTCGGCGTCGAAGGGCGGCTTGCCGGTCAAGACCTCCTGGAGGATGCAGCCGAAGGAGTAGAGGTCGCTCCGGAAGTCGACCTTCTCCCCCATGATCTGCTCGGGGCTCATGTAGAGCGGCGTGCCGAGGGTCATGCCCGTGGCCGTGAGGCTGTTCTGGGTGGTCGAGTCGCTGTTGACGACCTTGGCGATGCCGAAGTCCAAGACCTTGACGTGCTCCTCGCCGTCGGGGAGCACCCGGACGAAGATGTTGTCGGGCTTGAGGTCGCGGTGCACGATGCCCTTCTCGTGAGCCTCCACGAGGGCCTTGGCGACCTGGGCGAGCAAGGCGGCGGCGCGGCTCTCGGGCACCGGGCCGCTCTCCTCGAGCATCTCCGAGAGAGGCTGGCCTTCCAAGAACTCCATCGCCAGGAAGGGCACCCGGGTCCCGCTGTCGATGCCGAAGTCGAAGATGCGGATGATGTTCGGGTGGTTCAGGTGGCTGGCGCTGCGGGCCTCCTGGTAGAAACGCTTGACGTGCTTCTGCTCGCTCAGCAGGTCCTTGAGCAGCGTCTTGAGGGCCACGGGGCGGTTCACGCTGAGCTGGGTGGCCAGGTAGACCGTCCCCATGCCACCTTTCCCGAGCACGCCCTCGATGCGGTAGCGGTCGGCGATGATCGTGCCCGCGCCGACGCCCTCTTCCTTGACGTCGAAGATGTTCGACTCGACGGTCGGCACTCCGTCTTCCGGACAGACCTCGTCGTCCATCCGCTTCTCGCATAGGGGGCAAAAGCGCTCAACGGCACTCATCACAGAACCTCTGTGGCTTCGGCCGACACCGGGGGGTAGGCTGGTGGTGTCGTAACAGATCATCGGCAGCGATTCGAGACGCTTGAGGATCAACGGGCCTGCTCGAGTCGGAGCCTCCAGCCCTCAGCGGGCGCCCTCGAGCCGTCGGCCCGCATGTCCGCTATTTGCACCCCCTCCGGGCGGGTGGCATCATCTCAGCGACCCTGCCATGGAGGCTCAACGCATGGTCGCAGCAAAGGCCGCAATGCGCCTGGCGCCCGGCGTCATCGTCCTCGCCTGCCTGCTCGCCCTGCCGGCACGCGCGGAGGCGCAGCAGCGCACCTTCGAGTCGATCATGGCCGAGGCGGTCCAGGCCAAGAAGGCGGGCAAGCTCAACCGCGTCGTAGACCTCCTGCGCGACGCCTACGAGATCCGCCCTGCCCCGGAGCTCATGAACAACCTCGGCCGCGTGCTCGAGGAGCTCGGCCGCTACCGGGAGTCCTTCGAGGCTTACAAGAAGGTCGCCGACGACCCCGAGGCCGATCCCAACCTGCGGGCCCTCGACGCCTCCCGCATGGCCATCGTCCAGGGGAAGCTGGGGAAGGCGTGGGTGCTGCCCAAGCTGAAGCCCGATGGCGTCGAGCTGCGTGTCGACGGGGAGAAGCCCACGGCCCCGCCAGGGCAGGAGTTCTCCTCCGATCCTGGCCTGCGCGCCCTCGAGATGCGCAGCCCCGCCGGAGACGAGGTCTTCTTGCGCTTCAGGGAGCTCACCCTCGACGTGCGCACCGTCATCGAGCAGGACCTCGACAACCCTCCCGCCTCGAGCGGGCGCCTCCTCTTCGAGGGCCTCACGCCCGCCCTCGAGTCCATCACGGTCAACGGCTACGACCTGCGCGCAGACGTCTCGGGCCTGGCGGCGCTGCGCCTCCCATCGGGGCGTTACCGTGTCGAGATCAAGCAGGAGGGGAAGAAGGCTCTGGGCGTCGACGCCAACGTGGGCGCCGGCACGACCATGTCCCTCACCGAGCTCCTGCCGAAGCCCAAGACGGCCAAGCCCAAGCCCAAGCCGAAGGCCGAGCCCAAGCCCGAGCCCAAGCCCGAGCCGGTCGTCGAGGAGAGCGCGCCGGACGAAGGCGGAGGCGCCGGGATCTGGCCCTGGGTCACGGCCGGAGCCGGCCTGGCGCTGGTCGGCGGCGGGGTCGGCATGCACTTCCTCGCCGAGGCCGACCGCGACGAGATCCGAGACGCCAAGCGCGACGCTCAGGGCAGGCTCCTCATAAGCCTCGCCGACGCACAGACCATCGAGGACGACGCGAACACGAAGGACACGATCGGCGTGGTGGTGGGGGCGGTCGGCGCCGCCGCGATCATCGGCGGCGTGACCTGGTGGCTGCTCGCGCCCTCGGGCGGGGACGAGGCAGGTTTCGTGCCCAGCGTGCTCGTCACCCCCCGGTCCGTCTTCGTGGGGGGCCGTTTCTGAGCGGGGCCCCGCACGGGGACGACCCGCTCGTCCTGGACGTGGCAGAGCTCGGGGGGTCGGAGCACGAGCGCGCGCTGCGCGACATGGACCGGCGCCTCGCGCGCTGCAAGGACGAGAGCCGGCGGGCCGTGCTCTCCGGCGTCGTCGGGGCGCCGGGCGAGCCGCGCGCGGTCACGGTGCGCCGCGCCCAGGGCATCTGGGAGATCTACGAGGAGCACCGGCCGCAGCTGAGCGTCTCCTTCCCGCGGCTGCCGGCTGACACGCCCGATCCCCTGGCGCACCCTCCGGAGGGTCCACCCCGCATCCCCGCGAGCCCGCCGGGACAGGCGCGGCCCGAGGAGAGCCTCGCTGTGTGGGAGCTGCACGCGCTGAGAGAGCTGCTCGGCATCCGCATCGCCCAGTCGGAGACACGAAAGGTCATCGTCAACCTGACCTACAAGTGCAACAACGCTTGCTGCTTCTGCGCCGTCGGCAACCGCTTGAAGGAGCACGGGGACACGGAGTTCCACCACGAGGTCCTGCGCAGCTACGCCGAGAAGGGCGTCGACCTCGTCGACTTCGACGGAGGCGAGCCCACCCTCTACCCGGAGCTGCTCAAGCTCGTCGCCTACGCCCGCGAGCTCGGCTACCGCCAGATCAACGTGACCACCAACGGCCGGCTCATGGCCTACGAGAAGGTGGCCAGGAAGGTCCTCCGCAGCGGCATCACCAGCCTGCTCATCTCCTGCCACGGCCCCAACGCCGAGGTGCACGAGGCCCTCGTGCGCGTGGAGGGTGCCTTCGAGCAGACCCGCCGAGGAATCCAGAACGCCGTGCGCCTGAGGCCCCGCGGGTTGGACCTCGGAGTCAACACGACCCTGACCAGCGGCAACTGGCGGCACCTGCCGGACTTCTACGATCTCCTGATCCGTCTCGGCGTGCCCAAGCTCAACGTGCAGTTCCTCACGCCTTTCGGCCGCGCGGGGCAGGACATCGTCCCCGATCCAGAGGAGGTGGCGCCCTCGCTGAGCGGCCTGATCGAAGAGCACAAGGAGCGCCTCGACACCTACCTCATCAACGTGCCCTTCTGCTTCTTCCCGGGCCAGGAGCCCTTCGTGGCCGGAGACGTGCTCAAGCTCCAGCGCAACATGATCTTCATCACCCGCGAGAGCGTGAACCTCTTCGACTACCTCGCGGGCGCGCGCGTGCGCACCGAGCAGTGCACGGGCTGCGTCTTCTCGGTGGCCTGCGACGGCTTCTACTCCTTCGAGGAGACGTTCTCGTAGAGCTGCCAGCGCTCAGGCAGTGGGGTCAGGTGTCGACATTTGACACTTAGCGCCGCGGCG
>CAZQPP010000386.1:0-8132 GCA_964594295.1 uncultured Myxococcales bacterium
AGGAGCCCAAGGCATCTGAAGGCCCTTCGGCTGAAGAGCCGAAGGCTGTGGAGAAGGCCGAAGAGCCCAAGGCCGAAGAGCCCGCCGAGACTAAGACCGAGGAGCCCAAGGCATCTGAAGGCCCTTCGGCTGAAGAGCCGAAGGCTGTGGAGAAAGCCGAAGAAGCCCCGGCCGAGGCCGGAGAGGCTCCCGCCGAAGAGGAGAAAGGCTCCGCCTGAGACAGCGGGCCTCATGATGCGATGCCGGTCGACTCCGACAGGGCCGACCTGCCTTTCGGTGTGGTCGTGCGTCCCCACGGTGTGCGTGGCGCGCTCTTGGTCCGCGCGTTCAACCCCAACACCGACAGGCTGCTGCCCGGGGCGCGTTTCCGGCTGATCCCGAAAGGATCGGAAGGCACGGCCCGAGAGGCCGGGATCGAGAAGGCGAGGCCCTCCACCCAGGAGGGCCGCTTCGTCGTGGAGATCTCCGGCGTCAAGGACCGCGCGGGCGCCGAGGAGATCAAAGGCTGGCGCCTGGTGTTGCCGGGCGCGGAGCTCGATCCCCCGGCGCCTGACGAGTTCTACTACGCCGAGGCCCTCGGCTACTCGGTCTGGACCGAGGAGGGAGCATGCCTCGGGCAGGTGATCTCGGTCTTCGAGGCCGGCAACGACGTGCTCGTGGTCCGTCCCACCAGAGACTGCCGCGCCGCGCCCGCCGAGGACGGCGCCGCGCCGCCCACGGGCGAGTGGATGCTGCCGGTGCTGCGCGAGATCCTGATCTCCATCGACCACCCCGGCCGGCGCTTCGTCGTGCGAATTCCCGAGGGCCTCGAGCCCGAGCCCACCGAGCCCGGGCGCTCCGGAGGGGGTGCGCACCCATGAGCGACGCGCCCGCCCTGTGCTTCCACGTGCTCACCCTCTTCCCCGAGATCTTCGAGAGCCCCCTGCGCACCTCCCTGCTGGGCAAGGCTGTGGAGCGCGGGATCATCGACGTGACCCTGCACGACATCCGCGAGCACGCCACCGACCGCCACCGGACGGTGGACGACGCTCCATACGGCGGCGGCGCGGGCATGGTGATGCGCCCGGACGTTGTCGTGGCCGCTCTCGAGGCCGCGGAAGGCAGCGCCGAGGACAGGCCCCACAGGATCATGCTCTCCCCCGGCGGCCGGCCGCTGCGCCAGGAGCACCTCGTACGCTGGGCCGGCCTCCAGAGCATCACCCTCGTCTGCGGCCGCTACGAGGGCATCGACGCCAGGGTCTCCGAGCACTTCGTCGACGAAGAGGTCAGCATAGGCGACTTCGTGCTCGGCGGCGGCGAGGTCGCGGCCCTCGTCGTCATCGAGGGCGTCGCGCGCCTCGTGCCGGGCGTGGTGGGCAACAAGGAGAGCCTGCAAGGGGAGTCTTTCGAGGAGGACCTCCTCGCCCCGCCACAGTACACGCGCCCGCACAGCTTCCGCGGCCACGAGGTGCCAGAGGTGTTGTTGAGCGGAGATCACGCCCGCGTCGACGAGTGGAGGCGCCAGAAGTCCGTGGAGAGGACGCGCCGGATGAGGCCAGATCTCATCGCCGGCCAAGCCAGAGAGGAGGTAGAGCCGCAAGGCTCTTGACCTTTTCATGTCGATGGGGCTTCATATCGCGCTCGTTCATCACCCGGTCCTCTCCCGCAGCGGCGACGTCGTGACCACGGCCATCACGAGCCTGGACATCCATGACGTCGCCCGAAGCGCCCGCACCTACGGGGTAGAGCGTACCTACATGGTCACCCCGATCGCCCAGCAGCGCGCTCTCGTAGAGCACGTCTTCAGCCACTGGCTGGACAACCCCGTCCACGCCGACCACCCGCGCACCGAGGCCTTGCGCCGCGGCCACGCGGTGACGTCTGTGGAGGACGTGCTCGAAGATCTCGCCTCGGTGACCGGCGCGCCCCCCTACCTGGTGGCGACGAGCGCGAAGCGGGGCGAAGGCGACATGCCCTACGCCGAGCTCCGCGAGAAGTTGGAGACACGAGACGGCCACGCCCTGCTGCTCTTCGGCACCGGCTGGGGCCTGGCCCACGACCTGGTGGCGCGAGCCGACGCGAAGCTCGCGCCCATTTCCGGCGAAGACGACTACAACCACCTCTCGGTGCGAGCCGCCGTAGCCGTAGTACTGGATCGTCTGCGGGGCAATTGAGCGCGACGATCCACCCCTGCCTGGGAGCACTGCCATGCACAATCTTATTGAAGTCGAGAAGGCCTTCCTCCGGGACGACAGGCCGCAGATCCGCACGGGAGACACCGTCCAGGTGCACGTGCGCATCACCGAGACGCCTGGCAAGGAGCGCATCCAGGTATTCGAGGGTGTCGTCATCAGGCAGAGCCACCGCGGCCTGCGATCCACCGTCACGGTGCGCAAGGTCAGCTTCGGAGTCGGCGTGGAGCGCATCTTCCTGCTGCACTCCCCGCAGGTGGCCAAGATAGAGGTGCTCAAGGGAGCGCACGTGCGCCGGGCCCGCCTCTACTTCCTGCGTGAGCGCAAGGGCAAGGCCGCCCGCCTGAAGCCGCGCCGCCGCCACCTCAGCTCGCAGCGCTGAGGGACCAGGACCAGGGCTCGCTCTTCCGCGAGCGGGCCCCTCGCGAGACCCGGCGGCTACGCCTCGACGAGGCGTTGCGCGCCAGGGGAGCAGAGCACATCGTCGGCGTCGACGAGGTCGGGCGGGGCCCCCTCGCCGGCCCGGTGGTCGCCGCCGCGGTCTGCCTCGCCCCCTTCACCCGCCTGCCCGGCCTCGACGACAGCAAGAAGCTGAGCCGCGCGCGGCGGGAGCACATCGCCGTGCGCCTGAAGGCGATGCGCGGCGGTCGGGTGTGCCTCGGCGTGGGCTGGGCCGGCGTCGACGAGATCGACCTCATCGGCATCCGGCCGGCGACCTTCGCGGCCATGCGCCGGGCCCTGCGCGCCATGGCCCGCGAGCTCCCGTGCCCCCTGGGAGAGGCCCTCGTCGTCGTTGACGGCAAGGACACCATCCCGGATCTGCCCGATGTCCGGCAGATGGCGGTCGTGAAGGGAGACCGCCGGTGCCGCGCGGTGGCGGCGGCCAGCGTCTTCGCCAAGGTAGAGCGCGACGGCTGGATGCGCGACCAGGCCCGCGCCCACCCGCAATACGGGTTCGAGCGCCACGTGGGCTACGGCACCGCCGAGCACCTCGAGGCGCTGCGAGAGCACGGGCCCTGCCCGCTGCACCGCCGCTCCTTCGCGCCGGTCAGGGAGGCTATGCAGGTCAAGCTGCTCTGAGCTCCGGCGCGACCCGGTCGATACGCCGGGCGTGGAACGCAAGCGCCCGCCATCTCTCGATCCCTCCGCGCGCGTCGCCGTTGGTCGCGAAGCGGAGAGCCTGGTGGCCCGGTGGTACCGGCACGCCCTCGGCTTCGAGCTCGTCGCCCGCAACCTCCGCCTGGGGGCCGACGAGCTCGACCTCGTGCTCCGACGCGGCTCCGAGGCGCGAGTCGTCGAGGTGCGCAGCTCGGCGAGGCGCTCGTCGGAGCTCCTCGCGTGGTCGATCGTGGGCAGGAAGGCCCGGCACCTGCGCAGGGCCGTGCTGCGTCTCACGCGGGAAGGCGGACTCGGGGACCTCACCGAGCTTCACGTCGACGTAGCTCTCGTGCTGACCCGGCCCGCTGCTCCTATCGTGGTGGAGGTCTGGTTGGACGCCGTGTCGCTTTCCGACGACGGCACGATCTGGTAGCGCCAGCACATACGGAGCGCACCATGTCCGAGCCAGGAACCAAAGACCCAAACGAGCTTCCCCTCGACGACGTCCCCGCCGGAGGCGACGACGGGCCGCGCTTCGAGGAGGTCCTCTCGCGGCTCGAGCAGATCGTCACGCGGCTCGAGCAGGACCCGCCGGCCCTCGAGGAGTCCCTCGCCCTGTTCAGCGAAGGCATGGACCTGGCTCGGAAGGGCGAGACGATCCTCTCGGCCGCCGAGGCCAAGGTGGAGAAGATCGTCG
Organism: uncultured Myxococcales bacterium; assembly: GCA_964594295.1. Taxonomy (GTDB): domain Bacteria; phylum Myxococcota_A; class UBA9042; order UBA3505; family UBA3505; genus CAZQPP01. The sequence goes on from CAZQPP010000386.1 coordinate 3,967, forward strand.
GCGTGCAGGCAGACGGCGCGGTAGAGACGGTGCCGATGGAGGAGTAGCAGGGGCCTTGGCCCGGAGCACCCGAGCACGGCTCGACGAGCTTCTCGTAGACAGAGGGCTGGCGGACTCCCGCGACCAGGCGGAGCGGCTCATCCGGGCCGGCCTCGTGCTCGTTGACGACTGCCCCGCCGACAAGCCCGGGAGCCTCGTGCCCCGGCAGGCCGGCCTGCGCCTGCGCGGGGAGCCTTGTCCCTTCGTCTCCCGGGGCGGTCTCAAGCTCCAGGCAGCCGTCGAGGGCTTCGCGCTGACCGTGTCCGGGCTGCGCTGCCTCGACGTGGGCATCGGCACCGGGGGCTTCACCGACTGTCTGCTCAAGGCAGGCGCGGCCCACGTGACCGGCGTCGACGTGGCCTACGGCCAGGTGGACTGGAGCCTGCGCTCCGACCCGAGGGTGCGGCTCCTCGAGCGCACCAACTTCCGCACCATGGACCGCGACCGCCTCGGCGAGCCCTTCGACCTCGTCACGGCCGACTGCTCCTTCACCTCCCTCGAGCCCTTGATGGACGGCATCGCCGCCGCCCTCAGAGGAGGGGGCCGCCTCGTCGCGCTCGTCAAACCTCAGTTCGAGCTCCCCGCCGAGCAGGTGGAGCCCGGCGGAGTTGTCCGTGACGAGGTGGCCAGGCGCCGCGCCCTCGAGCGCATCGTCTCGGCGGCCGCCCCCCGCAGCCGGCGGGAGCCGGGGCCCATTGAGAGCCCCACCCCGGGCGCGCGCGCCGGGAACATCGAGTGGCTGCTGCTCTTGGAGAAGAGCGCCGGCCCCGATCCCTCAGCGGCTCAGAGCAGCTCCGGCGCCACGCAGTAGAAGTGGTTCTGCCCTTCCACGATGAAGGGCAGGCAGGCGCCTCCTCGCGGGCAGGTCGAGTCCCCGCCTCCCGAGCAGGTCTGCGTGCAGAAGGAGGTGCTCCCCTGGAAGGAGAGGCAGACGCGCTCCGAGCAGGTCGGGTGGTCGGTGACCAGGCAGGAGAGCTTCGTCCCCGCCCCGGGGGCATAGCAGACGGCCTGGATCGTCGTGTCGAAGTCGCAGGGGCCGTAGGCCACGTCCGTCTCACAGCTCGAGACGGCGAAGGACACGGCGAGGAGGAGAGCGGCCGTCAGCGGGAGGAGGAGGAGCTTTGCCGACATGCGCGGCAATCTCGCCGAACGGCACGTAGGTGTCAACCAAACGGCTCTGCCGTGGGTCCACTGCCTCCACACGGAGGCGAGGGAAGAGACGCGCGCAGAGGCGCAGAGGCGCAGAGGCGGGGTGCGCTGACTCCGACGACCTGGTCGCGGACAGGCGTTGCGCGTGCTATGAGGCGCCAATGCCTCGTCGGGCCACATTTCCCCTAGCTCTTCTGATCCTCAGCGCCGCGTGCTCCAAGCCGCCCGCGGTGCCGCCTGTGCCAGAGGTGCTCGAGCGCCCTGCCCTCGGCCTCGACGAGCTGCTGCGCCCGGGGAAGGGCGAAGACAACAAGATCTCGGGCAAGCCCTCGGCCCTACCCGGGGCCGCGGTCAAGGAGAAGGCCGAGACCACCCTGCGCGCCCACGGCATGGCGCCCGTGCGGGTAGCCGCCGAGCTCGAAGCGGAGTGGACCGGGAGCAAGGACGCCCCGAAGCTGGACGTCAAGCGGCTCCAGACGCGGCCCGACTCTGCAAAGCTGGCCGAGGACCTTCGGCGGCGGAGCGGCGAGGTGAGGGCTCCTGGCGAGCTCCCCCTCGGCCCCCTGCGCCTGCTCGACGAGCCGAGCTCGGCCGGCGTCGCCCACCGGAAGCTCCCGGTCTCGGCCCTGCTGAAGGCTGCCGGCGGGGGCGCGGCCAAGGACGGCGCGGCGCCGAAGGACGTGCGCATCGAGGGTGACTGGAGCTGCACGAGGAGCGACGGCGCGAGCACCTCCGGCGCCGCATCGCGCCTCCTCGACTGCGTCCTCCACTCCGGACGTCTCGTACAGGAGACCGGCGCCGTGCGGCACCGGAGCCCCGAGATCGAGGCGCGCGTCGCCGGAGCCTTGCGGGCGGCACGCCTCGGCTCTGCTCAAGGCATGGTCGACGCCGAGGAGGTTCACCTCGAGCTGGCCGCCGGCGCCACCGAGCCGGTCCCGCTCCGGGTGGACGTGCGCTACCGCCGACACTGGTGCCGCGACGCGAAGGCGTGCCCGAAGGCCAAGTGGTGAGAGATCGCGTCCTCCTGCTCCTGGTCTCGCTGCTGCTCCTGTGCGGCGGCGCAGGGTGCACGAAGATCAAGCAGCGCCCGAAGGACCCGCAGCTCGATCGCCTCGTGTCCATGCCTCTGCCCCGGATCGCAGCCCCCGGACAGGGCGGGCCGGCCTGCGACGGTGAGCGCGCGCCGTGGAGCGCTGCCCTGCTCGTCTTGGAGGAGATCTCCGGCGGGAGGACGCTTCGGGTCGGCTTGAGCCTTGAGCGCGTCTCCCTTGGCGACGGCACGGAGCGCCTCTCGGTCAGGGCGGCGCGCCTCCACACTCTTCCGGACACCGTGCCCTGGCGGAGCCGCATCGAGGAGGAGCTCGAAGGCTGGTCGATCCGCGTGCGCCGGCCGGAGGAGCGGAGCAAGCCATTGCAGCTCCGCCTCGAGGTCCCCACGGCCCCGGAGGTCGAGCTCTTCGCGCGGCAGCTGGCGAGCGCTCTGGCCGGGGCGGAGCTGACCTGGGCCTGGTGCCGCAGCGCCGCGGGCGCCAAGGACGCGGACTGGCAGGCCGAGGTCATCGCCGGGCTGAGCCCCGAGCCCGTCTCGCTGCGGATGGCCAAAGGAGACGGGGTGTTGCGGGTCACGGGCCCTGCGGCGATGAGCTTCCGCGTCCGCGCCGGCAAGCTCGGCGGCGCCACCCTCGACGCGGCGAAGAACGAGCCGCGCTACAACCTGCTCCTCGTCCCCGCGGCGGCGAAGAAGGCTGAAGGTGCATCGCGCGGGAGCCTTGGTTATCCTGGGCGGACCAGAAACCCACAGCCAGGCCTGGAGTCCAGCGCGTGAGTGAGCTCCGCATCATCAAGCGCTACGCAAACCGGAAGCTCTACGACACCGGCAGCAGCCGCTATGTCACCCTGAAAGACCTCGCCGAGCTCGTGAGCGAGGGGGAGGAGCTGCGCATAGTCGACAACGACTCCGGCGAGGACATCACGAGCAAGACCCTGGCAAACGTGCTCCTCGACGCGGCGAAGGATCGGCAACGGCACCTCTCGTTGACCCACATTCGGCAAGTGCTTCAGAGCGGCGGCACCTTCCTGCAGCGCCACATCGCTCAGCCGGTCGTCCAGCTCCGCGACGACGCCGAGCGCACCCTGATGAACATCCGGGACGAGACCGAGCGGCAGCTCAAGACCCTGCGCCAGCGTTCCCCGGTCGAGGAGGTGCGCGCGGCGCTCCAGGAGATGGTCGTCCAGACCCAGCGCAGCATCGACGAGCTCCAGCGCAGGCTCGACGAGGGAATCCGCCTCGGCAGGGGAACGGGGGCCGAGAGCGCCGGTGAGGGGAGCCCCGATGCCGAGCCGCCGGAGACCGAGCCCGCGCAGCCGGAGCAGACAGCCCCGGTGCAGCGCCCGGTAGCGACGAGCGACCGCCAGCGCCGCCTCGAGAGCCTCGAGGATCGGGTCGCCGTGCTCGAGCAGCAGATCGCCCAGCTGGTCGAGCTGGTCTCCCAGGCGATCTCGCGGGAGGACCGGAGCCGATGAGATCTCCCGCGTCCTACGGCGCCTCTCTCCTGCTGACCCTGGCGTTGATCGTCTCGGCCCCACGCGGGGCAGAGGCGATAACGCTCCAGCCCGAGAGCTTCGCCGAGATCCAGGCTGGAGGAGGCCTGGCCATCGACGTCGGGGCCTTCCAGCGCTTCGTGCGAGAGCTCGGCACGGTGCTCCAACCCGTTCCTACGGGAGGCGGCGCCAGCCTCGGCGCGCTCGGGCTCGAGCTCGGCGTGTCCGGAGGGGCCGCCCTCGTGGACTCCAGCTCGAAGGCCTGGACCAAGGGCACCAGCGCCCCCTCCGGCGCCATCGGCATGCTCACGATGACCGCGCGCCGCGGCCTGCCCTGGGCCCTGGAGCTGGGAGGGCACGTCACTCACCCGCTCGGCTCGGAGCTCTGGGGCCTCGGGGTGGACCTGAAGGCTTCCCCGGTCGACGGGCTCGACGGC
>CAZQPP010000387.1:0-8101 GCA_964594295.1 uncultured Myxococcales bacterium
GTCCGGGGTTTCTACGCCGTCTACGAGTGGTCAGTGTGGGACAAGAGCACGTAGGCGAAGATCGCCTCGCCCCGGCTCTCGTGCTCGTCGCCGTCAGCGTCCTCCGGCTCGAGGAGCACGAGGTCCTCCGCGGTGATCTCGAGCTTCGTGTGGGTGCACGCGTCAGCCGAGCGGCAGACACCTGCCGGACCGGAGCGCAGCGCGGCCGCTGACTCGGCCGGGACGCTCTTGTCGATTGAGATTGGGTCGCTCTCGTAACGGTAGACGCGCTTGATCGTCTCGCCGGTGCTGCTGTCGTCGACCACGTAGGTGCGCACGATCTGCCAGGTCCAGCCCACCGAGCCGTTGAGGGCCATGGACGGCGCCATTGCGCACAGGGCCTCGGGGTCGCTCTCCGTCGGCCCGACGGCCATGGCTCCGGCGCGTGCGGAGAGGTCGGGCAGGGCTCCGATGGAGGTGATCGCCGAGCGCGAGCGGGGGCGCAGCGTGCAGCGCGGCTCTTCGCCTCCACCGGCGCAAAGGCGCACCTGCGTGAAGGTCTCCTTGATCTCGAAGCGCTCCCCGTAGGTCAGGGAGAGGCTGAGGCTCGAGCACGCGAGGTCCGTGGGCATGGAGACCTGCCACCAGCCTAGCGCGCCGACCGCCCCGACGCAGCGCAGGGAGGGGGTGGCCTCGACGGTGCAGCTCCCGGCCTCCCGCCAGCCGAGGGCCTCCGGGTCGAAGGTGCGCAGGGGCAGCTCGTCGCCGTCCTCGGCCGTGCCGCTGGCGAGCTCGAAGACCAGGGTCGCCTTGCGGTTTCGCATGAGCCGGAGCGCCGTCCCTCCTGCGTCCCTGGCGTCCACGAAGAGAGCCGCGAGGGCGTCGAGGGCGACGGCTCCGCCGTCCTCGTCGAGGCCCATCGCCGCAGGAGCGCCGCCCGCGGCCGCGGTGGCGGTAGTGATCGCGACGGTCCCACCGGCTGAGGCCCCGGTTTCCGGGTCGAAGAATGCCCCAGCCGGGAAGTAGAAGGCGCCTCCGCCTGTGGTCGCGGAGCCGCCCGTGGTGCCGTCGATCTCGAAGGGCCCCCATAGCGTCGCCACCGGGACGAGCTGCTTGTAGATGCCGGCCTCCATGAGGTTTGCGGTGAAGACCGTCGGCGCGAACCCATCCGCGTCCACGCGGTAGACCGCTGCTTCCGCCGCCGGGAGCCCTGCGAGGCGCACGATGCCTTCGTCGTCGGCGGCGAAGACCTGCTCCCCGTCAATCACCTTCGCTGCCGCTACCGGCGCCCCCGCGGCGTCCACGAGCCGGATCGTCGCGTTGAAGCCAGGCGCCTCGTCCGACCAGTCGACGATCCCCTGCGTCAGCTCCGTCTGAGGTTCGCGCAGCCTCTCGTTGCAGCCACCTTCGCCGTCGTCCTCGTAGAAGGCGTTGCAGGTGCAGTCGTGCTCCGTGGCGCTCCTCTTGACGCAGTTGGTCTTGCCCTCCACGCCGAGCGCGAGGCAGGGGTTCTCGGCGCACGGGTTCACCCCGCCCTCGTCGCTCTCTCCTGCCGTGTCCGCGGTCGCGCCGGTGTCCGTCACGGAGCCGCCTTTGTCCGTGTCCCCACTCGAGGACTCGCCTCCGCCGCAGCCGGCGGCGACCAACAACGCCAGGGACGCGTAGAGCGCCGTGAAGAGTCGTGCCGTAGAGCTCATATTCGCTCCCTCCGCCTCGAGTGATCCGTTGGTGACAGTGGCGGAGGCTAACACCGCGGCGGGGTTTGATCATCCCGCGCGCGGGCGCCGGCACCCCTCAGAAGTCGCCCTCGCGGACCTGGCCGGGCCGTAACTTTGCGTGAATGGTGATGATCTTCTCTGTTGAGGCGGACGCGTTCTCGGGCAGCGGCTTGTCGCCCCGCTCCCCGCCGATCTGCGAGACGCTCTTCAGCTTCTCGAGCTCCGGGGTGCTCTCGAGCGCCTTGTGGACCTCTGGAAACGTGAAGACCAACGAGTCGTGGCGAAGCTCGATCATCTCGTCCTCCTTGGGGCTACCAGTCACCGTCGCGCACCTCCCGGACCACCCGCAGCACGGCGTGGTCGGGCATCTCAGCAAGCTCCCGGATGATCTGCCCGAAGAGCTGCGGCCGCTTGCGGATAATCTCGGCGAGGTCGGAAGAGACCTTTCCCGCGAGCGCCAACAGCACGTCCGGATCCTCTCCGAGCTCCCCGGCGAGCCGAGCGATGGTCCGTTCCGAGGGAGGCGCGACATCCCCGCGCTCCACCTTGCTCAGATAGGAGGGCTCGACCCCCACCCGCTGCGCAAGCTGCCGGAGCGAGAAGCGCCGGTCACTTCGCCGCAGGTCTTCGCGGCGTTCGCGTACGAAGCTGCCGAATGGGTGCGGCATGAGTACTGTGTACTACATGGTACACATTGGCGTCAAGGCCCAAGCGAAAACTTGCCGCCCGGCACCCGGATCGGCTAGTAACGCCGGCCACTGCCGGAGTGGTGGAATAGGTAGACACGGCGGACTCAAAATCCGTGAGAGGGCGGGGCGGTAGGTTGTCGAGATCGCAGGCGAAGCCAGCGATGATGGCCGGTTTCGCGCCATCACTGCTGCCGACTTGCGCTGGTTGGGAACGGAGTTCGACGGCGCGAGGCGACTCGATAAGGCACGAATAGGACACAGCGCCCGAGCGAGCCCGGCGCGTGCGTTCGGCTCTTCGACAGGGCAGACATCGGCTCCAAAACCTCAACATCGTCGAACGGTGCATCTAGGTGGCCGTGGTCTTGCCATGCCTGCCCTCGACCGTATTGGGTCGCACGGAACTGGCGCCATCCGTTCCCGAACGGGCTGCGCTTCCGTCAGCCCTCACGAAACGGTCCTCCAGGCTTTGCTGCCAAGCCGAGCGTCGTTGCCGAATCGTGAGGCAGGGTTCGCCCTGGCAGACGCCCATCATGGTCTTCGTCTGTCCACCACAAGAGGTCGCTTCCAGCGCAGGCAGATGGGGAGCGTCGAGGAGCCCCGAGCACCAAATCGCAGCGACTCACCGTCGGCCGTTCGCGGGTTGGTCGGGGCGCTCTCTCTCAGGGCAACCGGCACCTCCGAGGTGACACAGCGAGGGTGTACGATATATCCGTTGTGTCCAACTCGGGGAGTGCCTGTGGGGGGGGGCTGTGTTCGCCTATGTCAAGGCAGTTGACGTTTCTGTGTGAACCCTATGTGTAGACGGGTGTAACCTAGTGTAAACACAGGTGTTTAGGTGCCTTTTCCTGTTGCTAGGTGTGTGTGGTGCATGGTATGTGGTGACGGTGCTTGAAAACCGCTGAGTGCAACCGGCGGACAGCGATGGAAGCAGCCATGGCCAGTCGCGGACTACTGACGGAAGTAGAAGTCACGGAGATCCTTCAAGTGCCGCTCGGCACAGTCCGCTGGTGGCGGCAGCAACGGCGGCTGCCCTATGTGAAGCTGGGTCGACATGTCAGGATTCGGGCAGAAGATCTAGAGAGATTCCTGCGGGACAGTGAGGTGCCAACGCTTGGGGGCGCCAGCTTGCCGCAGGCAGTGGCTAACACCAACCATGCTGGGCAAGGGGGAGACCGGTGAGTCCGGGCCGTGCGTCGCATGCGCTGGTTGAGCCGAGGAGTCATGGCGCCGAGCCGCCGCCAGGTGATGTGTGGTTCCAGGATGAGGCATCCGGCCATGCCCTCGAATTCGCCAGGGTTGTCGCCGAACCGGGGGGCAAGGCGCTCCTGATCGACGACCAGAACGATGGCGACGGCTGGGTGTTGCTTCCCGTGGCGATTGCGTCGGGCAAGGCCTACGCCGTTGCGCCGCGAAGGAACCTCGTGGTTGTAGACGCCGACAATCCCGAGGACGCCGACGAAGTAGTCGAACTGGCGGAGGAGACCTTCTGGCGTCACTGGATTCCGGCCGTGGTGGTGGCGAGCGGGCACGAAGGACACCGCCACGTCTTCGGAATAGCGGAGACGGCGGAGAAGGCCATGGCCTGCGCTGTCGAGTTTCGGAAGAGCGCGATCTTGAAGGGCCTTACGTTCGATCTCCGCTCCCCCCGTGCGCCTGGTCGCTCGCCGGTCGGAGGCTGCATCCGACCGCCGCTCTCGCCCCATCGTCTGGGAGGTCGGTCAACCCTTTTGTCGCCAGCGGCTCCTCATGAGGCGTTGGAACGACTGAGGTGGGCGGACAATGGGGCAAAGGGGACCGCTCCCGTCGAAGAGCTGTCCCGGCCCCCAGCTGCCCAGTTCTCTGTTGTCGCCGCGACATCGCCAGAGCTGTCGAGCCGCCGGCTACTGTCGGTCAGCATGGCGGTCTTGCTTGCCACCGGAACCCAACCAGGTCGCACGTACGCCAGCGCATCGGAGGTGGTGCAGGCGATAGCTTTGGGGGCCGCGAACGCCGGCTGGTCCTTCCACGACTTCGAAGTCGCCCTGTCCAATCCGGTCAATCTCGGAGGCGCAACGTACCGGACGCGCATCGAGAAACGCGGGTTGGGTAGGGCGAAGGAGTGGCTGGAGAGGTCGTGGAGAAGGGCGCTGGAGTTCCAAGCCGTCAGCCCGCCTCGGCGAGTGGTCGCTCCAAGTGTCGAACGAGCGATCTCGGAGATCGAGACCGCTCTCCAACTCGTAGGTTGGGTGGGAATGGCGGGCCACACGGACAAGGCAGTACTGCTGGCCGTGATCGCCCTCGGTCGGGCACAGGGTACCATCTGTCCCCACGCGGCCAGCAGAACGGTTGCCGATCTGGCACGCGTGAGCCGCACGACGGCCACTCGCAGTCTTTGGCGATGTGTCGGTCGAGGATGGTTCGAACCACCCGACGAGAGGGCGACGCACCCACGCCATGCTCATCGTTGGAGACTGCGCCTTCCCGAAGGACACGACCGCACATCAGCCGATTCGAGCAACGCCGTCGCCGGCTCTGACGCCAAGCTGGAGGTAGGTGGGCCACATACACGCCCCCAGCATGGGGAGGAACGTGGACCACATGCCACCGGCTTCGTGCTTCCCGACAACGACGCTTGGCGATGGAAGCGCGGTCTCGGGCTGGCCGTGCGGAGCGTTTGGGAGGCTTTGAGCACGACGCCGCAGACTGCGAAGGAGATCAGCGCGCTTGTGGGGCGGCGCCACCCGCGCACGGTGCGCGATCACCTCCGCAGATTGGCGCGGGAGGGCCTCGCTACCAAGGTTGGGAAACGAGGCCAGGCGTTCGAATGGGTACGCACTCCGGGCGCGAACCTCGATGCCTTCGCTCTCCGCTCGGGAGCGACGGCGGCCGGGAACAGGCAGCGGCGGAAGCATCGGGAGGAGCAAGCTGAGTGGGCGAACCGGTGGTCAGAGGATGGTACCGGCGAGGCCGCCGAGTGCTCCGCTGCCCACCGAGCCGTCAGCAGGAAAGCCGTGCAGGAAGCCGCCCGCAAGCGTGCTGGAATGAGACCGGCCAAGCCGCCCAACCCTGCGCGACTCGATAGACCACGGACACGTCCGGCCCGGCTCAAGGGCGACGCGTTGGCAGAAGCAGGGGGAGAGGGGGGTCAGGGCGGTGAGCCAAAGGACGGAACGACTGGCTGACGCTACACAGCTGAATTGTCATTGACGCTACAGGGCTTGATGCCTACACTGTGAGCGCCCAACCAAAGGCTCGAAGAGGAGGCGTCGACCATGCCCACAGTCAGAAAGCGCGGCCATTCGTTGGCCTTGGTTCACGGCGCAAGGATCGACGGGAAGCCGACGTCGCTGTACCTGGCGACACTGCCGCCGGATGGCCGAATACCCAACTCGGTGCGGAAACAGGCCGCCGAGAAGGCGTCGGCGGCCGGCGCGGATGTGAGTTTCGACTGGCCGGCGCTGGAGGCGCGGGCACGGGCTCTCTCGGAGCAAGCGAATACGGGTCTGGTCGTCGCAGAGCGCGTGGTCCCGTACACCGCGCCAAGCCCTCCGAGTCGGCGCACGCCTCACGTTCGACGGGACGGGATGGGCGGGGTGTTTCTCCTCGGTACGTGTACTGAGGAAGTACCCGAAGGCACCCTCCACTGGGCAATCGGCACGGCGGATGCTCCGGCCCCGCGACCCACACAGGCTATCCTGGCTCGCGTCGTCGTGGCGGCTGCGTGGAGCCGGGAGGAAGCGATCAGGCGCCTGGGTGACGAGGCTCACCCTTTCGCGGACGGCACGGAAACGGAGGTGGCCGATGGGCAGACGGAATAGGCACGGGCTTCCCAAGGGTCTCCGCAAGGTTGGTGACCGCTATCGCCTCGACTTCTACGTGGACAAGGGAGGTCGTCGCGTTCGCGTGCGCCAGTGGCTGGACGTCACCACGAAGGCTGCTGCGGTTCGGAAGCGCGACGAAGTCATGGGACGGGTCGCGACGGGCGCCTTCTTCGACGACGAACCGCCTGAGGTGTCCTTCGAGGAGGCCGCCGATGCGTTCCTGGCCTACTCCAGGGAGAGGCGTCGATCCTATCGACGGGACGAGCAGCTTCTGCGGCCTTTGAGGGAGTTCTTCGGCGGGGCGTTGCTCAGCGCGATCACCGAGGACGATGTCTACCGCTACATCCGCAGGCGGCGCGCCAGCATCACCTGCAAAGGAACGGCGCCGGCGGACGCCACGATCAACCGGGAGCTGTCGAACCTCAAGACGATTCTGAACCGCGCCGTGCGGGCCGGGCACTTGGACCGCAGCCCCATGGCCGGCTTCAAGTTGCTGCCCGAGCACAACATCCGGGACCGCGTGTTGACTGGCGAGGAGCACGGTCGACTCCTCGACGAGTGCCCGGTGTGGCTCTGCCCGATCGTCCGGCTTGCCTACCGGACGGGGATGCGTCTGCGCGAGATTCTGGAGCTGTCGTGGGACCAGGTCGACCTGCGACGTGGGCTGATTGCCCTCCGATCCGGACAGACCAAGACGGGCGAAGGACGCCTTGTGCCGCTCGACGCGGAGATGGCCGAAGCTCTCCGCCGGCTTCCGCGGTCACTGCTGCACGAGCAGGTATTCCTTCGGGACGGAGCCCCGATCCGGTGCATCCGGAGTGTCTTCGCCGGTGCCTGCCGGCGCGCCGAGTTGGAGGACTTCCGCTTCCACGACCTCCGCCACTGCGCGGTCACCAACATGGCGCGACTCGGAATCAACGAGAAGACGATCATGCGTATCACCGGGCACAAGACAACCCACATGCTGCGGCGATACCAGCGCGTCGACGAGACTGACCTACAGCAAGCGAGCACTCGCGTCATGGAGCACCTGTCAAGCCGCGAGACCGAGGTGCGAGAGGTGCGAGAGGACACGGTGCACTGGGCGCGCGTCGAGGTCCTACCCGGGTGATGCGCTTCGATGCCTACGTGGTGGCGCTGCCGGCCGTGGCTACCTCTCGAATCCGAGCAACTACGTCGGCCTCGTCGGCGAGGTCAGGGGCCCGTAGCTCCACGATGCGCCACCCGAGAGATCCCTCTGCGAGCCGTTGCCGGATGAAGCGATCCCGCCTGAGTCGCTCTCCGACGTGGAAGCGGGCGCCGTCCACGTAGATCGCTACCCTGGTGCCGGGGACGACGAAGTCGGCGATGGAGATCGGCTCGCCGCCGGGCTCGGGGGCCACGCCAACCTGCGGCTCGACCGCAATGTCGTTGCGCTCGAAGAGCCGCAGGAAGCGCAGCTCGAGCGGTGAGCCGACGCCTGCGTCGTATGCTTCGAGCCAGGCCTCGTCGTCGTTCCTGTCGCTGAGCCGGAGTGGCACGGCCTCAGGCGGTGCAGCCGCGATCATCTGGAGGTCTTCGACGACGCGCGGCCAAGTCAGGTGCTCGTGCAGCCGCTGGTTCCGGTAGGACTTGAGGCAGCGGTAGCAGGCTCGCTCGCAGCCGTCGTGGCGAAGGTGGTCGAGGGCACGCTCGGCGACGAGATGAAGGCCTGCGGCCGCCCGTTCGAGGAACCCGCTGCCGCCGACTGCCGCGTCGACGAAGGTCAGAGCCCCCATTCTGAAACTGCGCTCTCCAATGCGCCTCTCCCACATGGACTCCAAGGTGAACTCGATCTCGGGACCGTCGAGCATGTAGAGCTGGCGCATGCCGGTTCGCAGCGCATAACCGAGGGAGTTGCCCCACTCCAGATAGTCCGCGTCGGAGACGCCGTCGG
>CAZQPP010000388.1:0-1225 GCA_964594295.1 uncultured Myxococcales bacterium
CGATGTTGTACCCATCTGCCATGGCGTCACCGCTTCTCCAGAGGCTCTGCCACCTGCTCCCAGCCACCTGCCTGGCCCTCCTGACCTCGGGGCTCGGGGCCTGCGGGTCGGAGTCGGGCGGAGCGCCCCTCGACACAAGCCTCGTAACCCTCCCCAGCGACCTCCCGACGACCAAGCCCTCCGGCCCGGGCTACTCGCTGGCGGGGCGCGACAGCGGCGAGGGCGAGGGTACGCACGCCGACACGGACACGGCCACCGACACGCAAGGTGGCTCCGCCGCCGAGACGACAGGCGGCTCTGCCGCCGATAGTGCCTCCGCCTCCGACACGGCCGCGGCCACGGACACGGACGCGGCCACCGACACCGCCACGGCCACCGACACCGACACCGCCACCGCCCCCGACACCGCCCCCGACACCGACACCGCCACGGCCACCGACCCCGGCCCTCCCGCAGACCCCGGAGCGCCCCCGAGCACCGACTGTGTCAAGGCGACCTCCCCCGGCCACCACGTCTTCCCGTGCAGCGAGGGCATCCGCTACGACGTGGAGATCCCCTCCGGCTGCCCACCCTACGGCTGCGGGCTCATCCTGGACGTCCACGGCTGGACGATGAACGCCAAGCTCCAAGACGAGAACACCGAGATGAGGCGGCGCGGCCGCGAGCACGGCTACGTCGTGGTCCAGCCGACCGCTCCCGGCGTGGTCCCCACCTGGGAGATCTTGCGCCACACCGAGCCCGTCTTCGCCTTCGTCAGAGACCTCGCCCACGTGCTCGGCGTGGACCCGCGGCGGCGCCACGTCACGGGCTTCTCGCAAGGAGGGGGCATGACCTGGAGGATGCTGTGCAGGCACGCCGACTACTTCGCCTCGGCCGCGCCGATCGCCGGCATCGAGGGCGGCTGCCGCTTCGAGGGCGACGACCTGCCATCCGAGGAGATCGACGTGCTCATCGTGCACGGCCACAAGGACCGGGTCGTGCCCTTCGGAGCGTCCGAGCACATGCGCGACCAGATGCTCGCGGCCTGGCCTTTCGGGCTGGCATTCGTCCTCGAGCAGGACGCCAGCCACAAGGCCAAGCGCTGGACGACCGCGTCGGGCACCGTCATGGAGTTCTGGGAGCACGACTACGCCGCCGCCGGCGTCATCCCGGGGGTGCCGACGGGGATAGAGGGGCACTGTTTTCCCGGGAGCACCCAGGCCGCCGGGCTCACGCACATCTCGTT
>CAZQPP010000388.1:1235-8085 GCA_964594295.1 uncultured Myxococcales bacterium
GTCCACCTGGACCGAGCAAGGCGCCATCCCCTGGAACACCTTCGTGCTCGGCGACGTCGTGATGGAGTTCTTCCGAGCCCACCAGCGTCACTGAGCGTCGCTTCGCCCCCTCAAGTGGCCCAATGACACGCCTCTCCGCTGCATCCCCCTCGGTCCTCATCCTCTGTGTCGCCGTCCGTGTCGCCGCCTGCAGCGCCGGCGAGCCCGCGGCGAATGACCCCGCACAGCCCGCGGCGGAGGAGGTCGTCGTCGTCGACGCCTCCGCAGACGGCGCCGCGGAGAGAGACGACAACCCGGGTACGAGCGACGGCGGCCCGGACGGCGCAGGCGCCCCGGATCCCGGTCCGGCCCCCGGTAGCGTCGAGGTCTCGATCCGAGGCCACGCCTTCGACTTCGGGCGCGGCGGGCGCATCGGCGGCGCCGAGGTGTCGATACTCGAGCTTCCCGAACGGAAGACCGTCACCGCCGAGGACGGAGCCTTCGCCTTCGACGGCCTCCCCTCGGGCAGCGAGGTGTCCCTCGTCCTGAAGGCCGAAGGGCGACCGCTCGTACAGACCGCCACCTTCGTGATGCCGGACCACGACCTCGAGAGGGTGACCTTCCAGGCCCCCACCGATTCGGTCTACCGGCTGCTGGCCACCGCCGTCAGGGTCAAGCCGGACCCGGCCTTCTGCCAGATAGCGGCCACCGTCACGAGGCGCGGCAACTCCCTGTACGACACCACGCCCGGCACCCACGGCGAGCCGGACGCCACGGTCACCATCGAGCCCGCGGTCGACCCCGAGGTCGGCCCCATCTACTTCAACACGGTCCGCTACGACGTCATCTACCCCGACCGCAAGCTCGACAAGACCACCGACGACGGCGGCGTGCTCTTCGTGAATGTGCCTCCCGACACCTACAACCTGCGCGCCCACAAAGAAGGCACCACTTTCAAGGACGTGGCCGTCAAGTGCCGGGCCGGGATGGTAGTCAACGCCGCGCCGCCACGGGGCCTCCAGGCAGTCGAAGGGGGCATAGGCCCGCGGGAAGAGTGAGCGTCAGACCCGCCGGCGGCCACGACGCAAGAAGACGACCAGCAACAGCAGCGCCCAGGCCGTGCCGGACCGGGGCGCGGACCTCGCGAGCCCACAGCCGCTCGCCGACCTGATCTGCGGCTCCTCGGCTCCCGCGTCCGGGCTCTCGCCGGTGTCGTCGACCGAGTCGGCGCCCGGGTCGGTGCCCGGGTCGGTGCCCGCATCCGCGGCCGTGTCAGCAGAGTCGGCCGCGTCCTCCGCCGTCCCCGCGTCGGGGGAGTCGATGCTCGCGACCTCGAGCCCCGAGAGCTCCGGGCAGGCGTCCTCATCCGTGCCGCCGCAGGGAGCCTGAAAAGCGAAGGTGAAGGCCTCCGCCAGGGTCGAGCCGTCCATCAGCTCCATGCCGGGCTCCAGGGACACCTCGTGCCACGCCCCCGCGCCGAGGTCCGCCTGCGGCCTGAGGGTGAGCAGGCGGCCCCAGGTGCCCAGCCCGCCCCACCGAGTGCCTTCGAGGTCGAAGGCGACCTCGGAGCCCCCGCGCTCTGCCCAGGTGAGCGTCGCGGTGCGACCCTTGAGGCCCATGCCGAGCACTATCGTCACCCAGCTGTCGGGCGCCTCCGCCTCGGCGCCGAGCAAGCGCCGCGGGGGATTGGGGAAGGTGTGGGTGACGGCCGCGGCGTGCTCGAATCGGCCGTGCACCCGCTCCCACAGGGCCTCGAAGTAGGCCGCGGTGGGCAGGATCTCGGAGCGCAGGCTGCCCGGCACCGCCGGGTCGAGGTAGTGCTCCCGTGCCCAGGGGATCTTCTCCTCGTTGTCGCGGCCGAGGGAAGCCGTGATGGTCGGCCCCGTCCTCTCGTTCAGGTAGATGCTCGTCATCATGCGGACCGCCCGCTCCATGTCCTCTGCGGTCACGTCCGCCGCTAGCACCTCGTAGAGCTCGACGAGGGTCTCCGCCGGGAAGTAAGGCTTCGGAAAGAAGCGCAGGTGGCCGTCGAGGGAGAGGAAGCCGTCCATGGCCGGGTCGGCCGCCTCCTGCCCGGCGCCGTCGTGGGCCCTGGTCTGCATGAGGAAGAGCGAGTCGAAGATCTCGTCTTGCAGTCCGTGGGCCGCGCAGCCCATCATGAACGCGACGCGCTTTCGCGACTCCAGGTCGCTCCAGGGCGGGGGATCGTTGGCGCGGATCCAGGCCACGAAGTCCTGCACGAAGGGCTCCCAGTGCGTGTGCTCACCGTATGCGTGCGCCCTGCCCTTGAAGTCCTCCTCCACCGGGGCCATGCCCGGCGCGTAGCCCGAGTCCGTGAAGGCCGCCCCGAAGAGCGCCGCGTTCATCACCTCCGGCTCGGCGAGGAAGTCTCTGAGCTCGCCCTCCTCGAGGTTCTCCACGGCCCAGCCCGTGACGTGCACATGGGCCCACACCCCGTGAGCCGACGCGCCGCGCGGGCAGAGCACCACGAGGAGCGCCGCTGCCGCGGCAAACAGTCCTGTCCTCTCTCTTGTCATCGAGCCTTCAGCTCCTTCGTGACGCGCGCGAAGTCTCTCTCGGCTGCCGCGCGGCGCAGGTGCCTGCCGTCGCGTACCGCCCACCTGCCGCCGGCCATGACGTCGGCCACGCAGCGGTCGTCTCCGGCGAAGACCAGGGCGTCCAACAGGTCGTCACCGCTCGCGCCGAGCAAACGCGGGTGCTCCGCGTCGAGGACCAGCAGATCAGCCTTCGCCCCCGGCTCGAGCCCTCGCCGAGCCGCCCCAAGCGCTCGCGCCCCGCCGTCGAGGGCCGCCCGCCAGAGCGCTCCGCCGGTCGAGCCTCCTCCCGGAGCCGCCACGCAGCGGGCCCGCCGGACCAGGCGCTGGCCGTGCTCGAGCAGACGAAGCTCCTCGGCCGCACGCGCGCCGACGTGGCTGTCCGTGCCGACGCCGAAGCGGCCGCCGGGGGCCAGGTAGCCGGGCAGGTCGAAGACGCCGTCGCCGAGGTTCGCCTCGGTGCTCGGGCAGAGACCGACCGTGGCGCCGGAGGCCGCGAGACCGGCGCTCTCCTCGGGCGTCATGTGGGTGGCGTGGACGACGCACCACTCCGGACCGACCGGGGCGTTCGCCAGCAGCCACTCCACGGGGCGCTTGCCGAGGTGGCGGAGGCAAGCCTCGACCTCGGCGGGCTGCTCTGCGGCGTGGATGTGAAGCGGCGCGCCCGGGGCCGCCGCGGCGAGGCCGTCGAGCGCCTCTCGCAGCATGCCCTCGGGGACCGCCCGCAGCGAGTGGAGAGCCATCCCCACCCGGACCGTGGCGGAGTGGCGTGCCCCGAGCTCGTTCACGAGCCCCAGCACCCCCTCCGGATCCCACGCGAAGCGCCGCTGCTCGGGCAGCGGGGGCTCCCCGCCGAGGTCCGAGGAGGCGTAGAGCACCGGCAGCAGTGTGAGCCCGATGCCGGCCCAGGCGGCCGCCTCGACGACGGCCAGGGACATCATCGCCGGCGCGTCGTAGGGGCTGCCGTCCGTGTCGTGGTGCAGGTAGTGGAACTCGGCCACCGAGGTGAAGCCGCCCTCGAGCATCTCCACGTAGAGCATGCGGGCGACGGCCCCGAGCTGCTCGGGATCCAGGGTGAGGGCGAGGCGGTACATCTCCTCGCGCCAGGTCCAGAAGCTGTCTCCCTTGCCGGAGCCGCGCTCCGCCCTGCCCGCCATGGCCCTCTGGAAGGCGTGGCTGTGGAGGTTCGGCATGCCCGGCAAGACCGGGCCGCGGCAGCGCTCAGCTCCCTCCGGGGAGGCGCCGGCGCACACCGAGACGATGATCCCGTCGCTGTCGATCTCGATGCGGACCTCGTCGGCCCATCCACCCGCGGCCAGAGCGGAGGGTGCGAAGAGGGCGAAGGTGGGGGCCGCGGTGGTAGCGGTCGGGAGCATCAGGGCACAGCCTACCAGGCCCCGCCCATCACCGCGCGACTCGCAACGATCGGCCCCGAGCCAAGCCGCGCCGCGCCGAATCTCGACTCTCCACACTCCGCACGGGCGGCGTCGGCTTCAGCGAGGACCTCTTGTGCGGCCAAGGCCCGCACAAGGCTGTTCTTGCTGATTGCCGCGCGACTCGGTAGGCCAGCCTGATGCAGCGCTGGGACCGCCTCTACCTCGACGTCCACCTCGCCACCATGCGCCCCGGGGCCCCGGAGCCCTACGGCGCGGTAAAGGACGGCGCCCTCGCGGTCGACGGGGGGCGCATCGCGTGGGTCGGGGCACGGGCCGACCTGCCTGCCGAGCCGGAGGCGTGCGCCGGCGACGTGACCGACTGCGGCGGGCGCTGGCTCCTGCCCGGGCTCGTGGACTGCCACACCCACATCGTCTTCGGAGGGAGCCGCGCCGCCGAGTTCGAACAGCGCCTGCTCGGCCGCTCCTACGAGGAGATCGCGCGCGCCGGTGGAGGCATCGCCTCGACCGTGAGGAGCACCCGGGCCGCCTCCGGCGACGAGCTCAAGGCCGGCGCCGCCGGGAGACTCGAGGCGCTCATGGCCGAAGGCCTGACCACGGTCGAGATCAAGTCGGGCTACGGCCTCGACCGCGAGACCGAGATGCGCTGCCTGAGGGTCGCGCGCGAGCTCGGCCGCGAGCTCCCCCTCTCGGTCCGGACGACCTACCTCGGCCTGCACGCGGTCCCGCCCGAGCACAAGGACCACGCCGACGAGTACGTCGACCTGGTCTGCGAGGAGGTGCTCCCGGCCGTGCACTCGGAAGGCCTCGCGGACGCCGTCGACGCCTTCTGCGAGCGCATCGCCTTCTCGTCAGAGCAGACCGCGCGCTTCTTCGGAGCGGCCCGCTCCCTCGGGCTGCCGGTGAAGCTCCACGCCGACCAGCTCTCGGACGGCGGCGGGGCAGCGCTCGCGACCCGCTTCTCCGCCCTCTCCGCCGACCACATCGAGCACACGGGCCCGGACGCCGTCGCCGCCATGGCGCAGGCCGGGACCGTGGCCGTCCTGCTCCCAGGAGCCTTCTACTGCCTTGGCGAGACGAAGCGTCCGCCGGTCGACGAGCTCCGGGCCGCCGGCGTGCCCATGGCGGTCTCCACCGACGCCAACCCCGGCTCCTCCCCGTGCACCTCGCCCCTGCTCATGCTCAACATGGCCTGCACGCTCTTCGGCCTCACCCCCGAGGAGGCCCTCGCGGGGGTCACGAGGAACGCCGCCGCGGCCCTCGGCCTGCTGCACGACCGGGGCACCCTCGAGCCGGGGAAGAGGGCGGACCTCGCCCTCTTCGAGATCGGCGAGCCAGCCGAGCTGGCCTACTGGATAGGAGGCCGCCCGTGCGCCGGTCGCGTGGTCGCGGGCGCAGCGCACGGCGTGAACGTGCCATGAGCGCCCCTCCCCTGTCCTCATTCGCCGCCGGCACAGCCCCGGTGCTGGTGAGCGTGCCCCACGCCGGCACCTACCTGCCGCGCGACATCGAGGGGCGGCTCCACGATGCGGCCCTCGCCCTGCCGGACACGGACTGGCACGTCGACCGCCTCTGGTCCTTCGCGACGGAGCTCGGCGCCTCGATGATCGCCGCCACTCACTGCCGCTACGTTGTGGATCTCAACCGGCCGCCCGACGACGCCCCCCTGTACCCCGGCAGCAACACACCCGGCCTCTTCGCGACGGCGACCTTCGACGGCGACCCGGTCTACCGCCCGGGAGAGGAGCCCACGGCCGGCGAGCTCCGCGAGCGCGTCGAGCGTTACTTCCGGCCCTACCATGCCCGGCTCGAGGAGATCCTCGCCGAGCTCCGCGATCGCTGCGGCGTGGCGGTCCTGCTCGAGGCCCACTCCATCAAGAGCCGCGTGCCGCGCCTCTTCGACGGCCGCCTCCCGGACCTGAACCTGGGCACCAACGGCGGCCTCAGCGCGGCGACCGAGCTGAAGGAGCGCCTCGGCGGGGTGTTGCGGCGCCCGGGCAACTGGTCCGTGGCCGTCGACGGGCGCTTCAAGGGAGGCTTCATCACGCGGAGCTTCGGCAAGCCAGGAGAAGGTGTGCACGCTGTCCAGCTGGAGATGGCCCAGGCCGCCTACATGGACGAGGGAGAGCCCGAAGACTACGACGAGGAGCGCGCGGCGCCGGTGGTCGAGCTGCTGCGCGCCTACGTGGCCGAGGCCCTCGCCTGGGCCGAAGAGCAGGACCGCAGCGCGTGATCCTCAAGAACGCGTCGGGGGCGCCGCCCGGCCGGAGCCGGCGCGACGCCCCCTGGGTGTAGCGGTTCTCAGGTCGTGTGGATCAGTAGGTCTTGAAGCGCCGTCGCAGAGCCGCGAGGCCCACGAGGAGGAAGGCGAAGACTGCGCCCGGCCCGGCAGGCACCCCGGGTGTCGAGCTGCAGCCGACAGCGGGCCCGACGAAGGGCGGGTCGACCCAGGGATCGCACATCATGGGGTCGACCAGGCAGGGATCGCAGCCGGCCGGGTCGGTCAAGCACGGGTCGCAGGACGCAGGGTCGACGAGGCAGGGGTCGCAGGAAGCGGGATCCACGACGCAGGGGTCGCAGCTCGGGTCCGGGCTCCAGGTGCAACCGCCGAAGCTCGGGTCGCAGCTGTCGATCGTGCAGGGATCGCCGTCGTCGCAGCTCAGGAAGTCGTTGAAGCAGCTCCCGGAGGTCGTGTCGCAGTAGTCCATGGTGCAGGCGTCGCCGTCGTCGCAGTCGGCGTAGACGTAGGTGCAGGAGCCGCTGGCCGGGTCGCAGCTGTCGGCGCTGCAGGCGTCGCCGTCGTCACAGTCGACCGGGGTGAAGACGCAGATGTCCTGCTCCTCGTCGCACTCGTCGTAGGTGCAGGGGTCTCCGTCGTCGCAGCTGCAGGAGCCGTCGCTGCAGGTGTCCTCGGAGCCCTCG
>CAZQPP010000389.1:0-8077 GCA_964594295.1 uncultured Myxococcales bacterium
ACCGCCTCGACTACACCAAGGGCCTGCCCCAGCGCATCCGCGCCTTCCGCAACGCCCTCGAGCGCTACCCCGAGCTCCGCGGCAAGGTGCAGCTCGTCCAGCTCGCGGTGCCGAGCAGGCAAGACGTCGAGGAGTACAAGGCGCTCGACTCCGAGATCAACGAGCTCGTAGGCCAGGTCAACGGACGCTTCGCCTCCCTGGACTGGGTGCCGATCCAGTACCTGTTTCGCACCTTGCCGCGCACGGATCTACTCGCCCTCTATCGGCTGGCCGATGTCGCCGCCGTAACGCCGCTCAAGGACGGCATGAACCTGGTGGCCAAGGAGTACTGCGCCTGCCAGGTCGACGAGCCCGGCGTGTTGGTCCTGAGCGAGTTCGCCGGGGCGGCCGCCCAGCTCGAAGACGGGGCGCTGCTGGTCAACCCCCACAACATCGAGGGCATGGCCGACGCCATGCACCAGGCCCTCAGCCTGCCGCAGGCCGAGCGCGGCCGGCGCATGCGCAAGATGCAGGACAGCTGCCGCAAGCACAACATCCACTGGTGGGTGAACCGCTACCTCAAGGCCGCCTTCGGTGCCTCCCTGAGGGAGCTCAGCCCGCAGCCGGAGTACGTACCCCAGATCAGCATGCCCCTCCGGTAGGTCGGAGGCTGGAAGCCAATGTGAAGATGCCTCGCGCAGAGGCACAGAGTGACGGTGCCTACCTTGTTCGCATCCTGAAACTGGCGTTTCAGGACGCAGCGCTTAGCCATTAGCGATTAGCTGTTGGCCGGAATGCAGTGATTTCGGGTGCCTGGCTAGCGGCTAACGGCTAAGGGCTAGCGGCTCCCGCCCTGGAAGGCCACTTTCAGGGCGGGAACTACCTTGGTCCTCGCCGAGCCAGGAAGGCGCCGAGCCGCGTGAGCCCTTCGTCTATGTCCTCCAAGGAGCTCGCATAGGAGATGCGCAAGAAGCCCTCTCCGCCCGGGCCGAAGTCCACACCGGGAGTGAGCGCCACGCCTACCTCATCCAGGATCTCGAAGCAGAAGGACTGGACATCATCGGTGAAGCGGCTGACGTTGACGAAGACGTAGAAGGCGCCGGTCGGCTCCACGAGCACGCCGAGCCCTATCTCTTTGAGGCGGCGCAGGACGACGAGGCGGCGCTCGTCGTAGGCCCGGCGCATGCTCTCCACCTCGTCACGTGCCTCGCGGAGCGCCGCGATCGCCGCGAATTGGGGGAAGTCCGGGGCTGAGATGAAGAGGTTCTGCTGGAGCTTCTGGACCGGCCTGACGAGGTGCTCGGGCAGGACCGCGTATCCCAGGCGCCAGCCGGTCATGGCGTAGAGCTTGGAGAAGCCGCTGGCCACGACCGCGCCCGGGTCGACCTCGAGGACGGAGCTGGCCCGGCCGGCGTAGACCAGGCCGTGGTAGATCTCGTCCGAGACGATGGTCGCGCGGCCGGCCACGGCCTCGGCGATCTCCTTCAAGCGCTCGACGGGTGTGACGATCCCGGTCGGGTTGGCGGGCGAGTTCAGCATGATCGCCCGCGTCGCCGGCCCCACAGCGGCGCGCACGGCCTGCGGATCGAACTGGAAGCCATCCTCCTCACGCACGGGTAGACGCACCGACGCTCCCCCAAAGGCCCGCACGAAGTTCGGGTAGCAGGCGTAGCCGGGGTCGGCAAGGAGGACCTCGTCGCCGGGGTCGAGCAGCGCGGCAAAGACCAGCACCATCGCCCCCGACGAGCCGACGGTCACGACGACCCGCTCCGCCGAGACCTCGACCCCATACGCTTCGCCGTAGTGCTCGGCTATCGCCTCACGCAGCTCTGGACGCCCGAGGGAGTGTGTGTAGTGCGTGTGCCCGTCGCGGAGCGCGCGTATCCCGGCCTCGAGAATCGGCGCCGGCGTGTCGAAGTCCGGCTCGCCCACCTCGAGGTGGATCACGGACCGCCCCTGGCGCTCGAGAGCCTGGGCGCGCTCGAGCACCTCCATCACGAAGAATGGCGTCGTGGCGCGTGCGCGTTCGCTGACCATGTAGATCCCCTCGGCGGAGTGCTGCGAACGAATCGCATAGTCGAGACGATCGCAAGGGCGCCTGGTCTGAGCTATCATTCGAGCAGCGCGAACAAGGGAGGCGACGATAGGGGGCCGCTTCTGTCCAGTGTGCACCGATTCCATGGACCACGAGGTCTGTCCGACCGACGGCGTGCCGACGGTGCCCGCGGAGGTGCTCGACGAGGCCGAAGCGAGAGCGGCGCCATCATAGGCACCCCCAAGTACATGTCTCCCGAGCAGTGCCTCGGGCAGGCCCTCGACGTGCGCTCGGACCTGTACGCTCTCGGGTGCTTGCTCCACGAGGCGCTCACGGGGCGGCCGCCCTTCGTCGCCGACGACTCCATCGCGGTCGTCTTGAGGCAGATCCAGGCCGAGCCGCCCAAGCTCCCGAGGCGCTTGCCGAGCGGTGAGGAGGTGCCGACCGAGCTCCGCAACCTGCACGACCGCCTGCTGAGAAAGGACCCTGGAGAGCGCCCCGCCTCGGCGGAGACGCTGGCCAAGATCCTGGGGGTGCTCCTTGCCAACCGGGGAGCGCGCAGCTCAACGACGACCGGCCCGGCCACCGCCTGCCCTCCTCGCTCGTCTCGGACGACCACGTAGATGTTGGCCTCGCTGCGGTCGGTCCCGAAGTCCGAGAACCTCCAGGTGTTCTCGACCTCGGTGCCGTCGTCGCGCTCCTTGTCGAAGAACCCGGCGTCGGCGAAGAAGGAGACGATGGGCTCTTCGACACGGTCGCGGCCGATGATGTCCACGTAGGAGTCGAGGCTGTCCGGGTCCACGACGACCTTCAGCTCGAGATCGTCCCCCTCGGCGAACACGTGGAATGAGTCACCCGGCGCGGGCGCCCTGCCTTCGATGAGCAGGGAGACCTCCGGGTGGCGGTTGCGCGGGCCTTCGATTGGAGCGGTGTGGAGCGGCACCCGCATGACAGACTCGCGAACGCGGCCGTCGTCGAGCTCGACGGTGAGGAAGAACACCGTCTCCACCTCGTCGGGCACCGACTCTGGCGCGCCGACCTCCAGGCCCGTCAAGGAGCTCGCGTGGGCGAGACAGCCGAGGGCGAGGGTCGACGGGTTCGCCTTGACCGAGCCGTCGGCCTTGGCGGGCAGGTCGACCAGACAGGGAGGGGAAGGCACGAGACAGGCGTAGGCAGCCATCGGGCCAAAGGTCATCGGGCAGAAGCGCCACTTCGTGGAGGCTACCTTCGCCCCATCCGGCACGTAGAGGACGGGCTCCAGGGTGACCTCCTCGCCTGGCCCGGCCTCGATGGGATCGGCCAAGATGGCGAGCACACGGGGCTCCTGCAGGAAGGTGACCGGATCGAGATCCTCGCCGCAGGCCGGCAGGAGCAAGAGAGCCAGGAGCGTCAGGACGGAGAGCCTTCGCATCACCACGACCCCTTCAGTCCGAGCACTGGGAGGATCGGGAGACCCGTGATCACGTTCCTCTCGGTGAAATCGAAGTTGTACTCCCAGCCCTCCGGGTTCCCGCGGTTCGTGACGTTCTGCACGTCGAGGTAGAGCTGCAGGCGCCAGGTGTCGAAGGTCCAGGTCTTGTCCACGCGGGCGTCGAGCTGGTGGAAGGTGCCCATGCGCTCGCTGTTGTTCTCGCCCCAGACCGGCACGTAGGTGTCGCTCATGGCGTCGTGGATCGAGCCGACGATGGGGGTCGAGGGGTTGCCCGAGACGAGCCTGTAGCGCAGGCCCACCGACCACCCCCGGCCGAGGAGGTAGCTCCCGAGCACGGTGAGGATGTGGGGCTGGTCGAAGTCGAAGAGGCGCTCCTCTTTCCCGGGCCCGTCGGTCCGGAAGGAGCGCTGGAAGGTGTAGGCGACCCAACCGCTGAGCCTCTGGCCTTCGAGCAGCTTCAGGAGCACCTCGACGCCCAGGATGCGCCCCGTGCCCTCGTTGGTGTAGCTCGGCGCCTCGGGGTTGACGGCGCGCTCGTCGTTGCGGGTGACCACGCGGTCGAGCCACTTGTAGAAGAGCACCACGTCGAGCTCCATGAGATCGAAGAGGCCCTGCTCGATGCCGCCGCTGAGCTGCAGGGCGCGCTCGCCGAGGAGCTCGGGGGTGCCGAAGTCCTCGTCGGTCTCGTCGACCTGGGGTTGCTTGGAGTAGAGCCCGAAGCCGAGCTTGAAGACCGTGTTCGGCCAGCCGCGATAGCGAACGGCCAGGCGCGGATCCACGGTGAAACGGTCCAGCGGATCGTGGCGGTCGGCCCGCACGCTCGGCAGCACCAGCAGACCCTTGACGGGGCGGAGCCTCAGCTCGCTGAAGAGCCCCGCGTTGAAGGCCGTCACCTTCTTGTCGATGGCGAACTTCTCCATGGTCGAGAAAGGCACCGGGTTCTCCCCCTCCTTGGGGGGCTGGGAGGCGTTGACCTTGACGTGGACCTGGTCGACCCGCGCGTCCACGCCCGCCCGGAGGTCTACCCACCTCGCGAGCTCGAGGGTCCAGGCGGAGCGCAGCGAGACCCTGTAGGTGAACATCTCGAAGAAGATGTCCGGGCCCATCTGCACCCTGACCTGCTGGAGCCCCGGCACGATCGAGGTCTCCTGGCGCAGGCCCTCGGCGAGCTGTGAGCTGTAACCCGCGTGCAGGTTGTGAAACATGACGCGCGTGTCGAGGTTCCCGCGGATCTTCGGGTCGGCGGCCGGCTCGTCGATGAGGAAGCGCAGCTTGTCCAGGGAGCCGTAGAACATCAGCTTGAGCTTGTTCCCGCCTTCACCGCGGCGCGTGGCCAGGAACTGGTAGTCGTAGTAGCGGGGCGCCACGTCGAAGCTGATGGGGGAGTCCTCCGGGATCACGGCGTCGAGCACGACGTCGACGTAGCTCCGGTGAAAGGCCGCGCCCACGCTCCATCGCTCCGAGAGCGGGCCCTCGACTACGAACCCGGCGTCGTAGAGGTTGGCCTCGACCTCCCCGTGGAAGCCCTCCGGGTCGGGGTCGCGGACGCGGATGTCGACGATGCCGCCGGTCGCCCGGCCGAAGTCGGTGGCGAAGTTGCCGGGCACGAAATCGATGCTCTCGAGGAAGGCGCTGTTGAAGGTGCTGCGCAGACCCCCGAAGTGGTAGGTCTGCGGGATCTGGTGCCCCTCGATGAAGGCCTTGCTGTCCCCCGGGCTCGCCCCGCGCATGATCAAGGGCCCGCCCGAGAAGGGGGTCCTCGAGGCGCCGGGGAGGTTCTGGATGACCTTCAGCGCGTCGCCGGTGGTGCCGGCCGCGTTCAAGATGGTGCTCCGCCGCACCACGCGCCGGGTGACCTCCCGCCTCACCTTCGTCGCGCGCACCACGGTCTCGTGGGCTCCGAGGGCCCGCTCGAGGTAGTAGGTGACGCTGCGCTCCTCGCCGGGCTCGGCCTCCACCTCGACGTCGAGGCGATCATGGGCCGCCGGCACGGCGACGAGCCGGAACGACGCCTCCGGGCTCTCGATCTCGAAGCTGCCGTCCGCCTCGCTGCTCGTCCGGGCCAAGACATCGTCTCCAGACTTGGCCACAACCGCGACACCCTTCAGGGGCTTTCGAGTTCCGCGCTCCAACAGGCGCCCTCGCAGCACGATGGGCTCCGGCGGCGGCGGGGCCTCGACCACCGGGCGCGTGATGCGCATGCGAAAGGTCACCGTGACCGGCACGGCCTCACCGTTGTCGAGCCTGCCGGGCTCGAAGGAGAAGCGCTTCGCCGCTGCCGCGGCGGCCCCGTCGAATGGCTCGCCCGGGCCTTGCAGCACCTCGACCGAGGACACGCCGCCGTCAGCGCCGACCTCGATCTCGAGCACCACGACGACCTCGTCGGCAGGAAACACGGTCCCATCGGGCAGCTCGGCGCCAACAAGCTCCTTGAGCTTCGGTGGAGTCTCGAGTTGCGGCTCGGGCTCCTCCTCGGGCGCCAGGTCCGCGCCGGGCTCCGCGGTCTGCGCCCAGGTCGCGCCGGGGCAGGGGAAGCACCACAGGGCGGCGAGGACGAGCATTGCCGAGAGGCGGCGCATGCGCACCTTCTACGGCGTACGGGCCTGCCGGGCAACCGCTCGAGGCGCCCGGGTGCCCGGCAGGTCCGTACCCCGCTCACTCGCGCGAGCCGTACCCGTAGGTCAGCCCCTTGTTACGCCCCTGGCGCTTGGCCCGGTAGAGCATCGCGTCGGCCGCCGCGAGCAGATCCGCGGCTCGCTCGCCGACATCGGAGCGGGTGCAGGCTATGCCGGCCGAGAGGGTCACCGGCTCGGGCACGCTCATGTCGGCGGCTTCCACGCTCCGGCGGATCTTCTCGGCGACGCCGGTGGCCTGCTCCGCGTCGGTGCTCGGGAGCACGACGAGGAACTCCTCTCCGCCATAGCGGCCGACGGTGTCGGTGCGGCGGATGGCTCCCTGCAGCACCGCGCCGAGGCGGCGCAGCACCTCGTCGCCGGTCAGGTGGCCGTAGGCGTCGTTGATCTCCTTGAAGCGGTCGATGTCCATCAGGATGACGGAGAGCGGCTCCGAGAAGCGCCGGGAGCGCTCCCACTCGTTGTCGAGCGCTGCGAGCAGGTTGCGGCGGTTGTTGAGCCCGGTCAGCTCGTCCTTGGTGGCGAGCATCAGCGTGCGCTGGTAGAGGCGCGCGTTCTGGACCGCCACCGCGACCAGGTTCGTGACCGCCTGGCACAAGCTCACCGACTCGGCAGTAAAGGGCGTGGGGCGCGAGAAGGTCAGCACGCCGAGGCGGCGCTCGCCGAAGATCAGCGGGAAGCCGGCGAAGCCGCCTCGAAAGCTACGGCGGAGGCCCTTGTAGGCCGTCCAGTCCGGGTCGGTCCCCACGTCGTCGACGATGGCGGTCTCGGCCGTTCGCAGCACCCGTCCGACGATGCCCTCCTGATCGTTGAAGGTCACCTCGGAGACTCGCGCGCGCTCCGCGGGCGTCATGCCGTGCGCCGCGGAGACGGTCAGGACATCGCGGTCGGGGTCGAGCAGGAAGACCACGATCTCGACGTCCGGCATCTGGCGCCACTCCGTGCGGCACATCTGGTCGAGCATGGCGTTCAGCTCGATGCTGCTCCCGAGAGCGCTCGCGGTGCCGTAGAGGATGTCGAGGTCGCGCACGCGCTTGGTGAGCTCCGCGTTGGTCTCCTGGAGCTCCTGCTTCAGCTCGGCCTCCCGGCGCAGGAAGCTCGCCTCGATGTCGCCGTCGACCAGGGCGGCCCGCGCCTCGGTGAGCCTCCCAAGGACGGCGTTGATGGCCTCAGCCGTGGCGCGCACGTCCTCGTCCCCTTCGGAGGGCACCCGGAGCAGATCCTCGCCCGACTTGATGCGGCGCGCGCTGCCGGCCAGGCGCCTCAGGGGACGCACGAGACGCGACCAGTGGGCCCAGGCCCCGAAGAGCAAGGTCGCCGAGGCCACGACCAGGGTGACTCGCACGGACCGCGACTCGGGGGCCAGGGCCGCGTAGACGAGCGCCCCGAAGGCCAGGAGCACGAAGGCCAGAGTTACCGGGGAGAAGGCCGAGGGGGGGGCGCCGCGCCGTGCGGGCGCATTGTTGGTGCCGGTGTCGTCCACGTCGGGTGCAGGCGCGTTTCGTACCCAGCCAAACATCGCCAGACCTTAGTGATCCAGGGGCACGGGTGCGAATGGGGCGTGTGCCGCCCTTGACGCAAGCGCTGCTATGCTTCCAGCGCCTGGTCTAGCTTGCGCGTGAGCTGCTTCTCCACCTTCCCCTTGAAAGGCCGCAGCATCATGCCGAGGTCCACGGCCACGCTGACCTCGTCCTCTCTGACCTCGAAGCGCGCGGAGAAGCCCTGACCTTTTGCCGTGGCCGCCTTGCCGTCGGCGGTCCAGGAGACGTCCTTGACCAGGTCGCTGCTCTGCTGGAACTCGTCGACGAGCTTCCGCACGCGCGATGCGGCCTCGTCTTGCGGAAGCTGGTGGCTGTGAGAGATGTCGACGGTGGCCATCGCGGCTCCTCCTTCGGGGCGGGTGAAACTACCCGGAGCGGGTTGGAGCGGCAAGGGCTTTCGGCAGGGGTGGCGGGTGAAGACCGTGCGTTGAGCCGGTAGCCCTTTGCTTGCGGACGA
>CAZQPP010000390.1:0-3183 GCA_964594295.1 uncultured Myxococcales bacterium
GGCCTTCCACGCAAATGAAGGGGCAACGGGACTGAGGCGCCTGTTCCTCGAGAAGCTGGCGTTGTCGTGCTGTTTCTCCTTCGAAAACAAACGCAGACTGTTCGAGATCGACTCACGCTTCAAGTTCGCCGCTGTTGTGGCCGCCAATGCGCCGGCTAGCACCGGTGTCTTCGACTGCGCGTTCTACGTCCACGACCTGGATTGGCTGTTCACAGGCCGCCATGAAGCGCTCCGATACGACCTCGACTTCGTTCGGCGCACCGGAGGAGAGTATCTGAGCTTGTTGGAGCTGCGCAGTCCAGGAGACTCAGACGTTGCGCGGCGCTGCTTCCATGAAGCAGAGAGGCTAGGCGACTTCTTGGGGCAGCTCGGGGTCAAACTGAGCCAAGAGGTCAACATGACCTACGATGCCCACATGTTCACCCCGACCGAAGAGCTGCTCCCCAAGGGCGCCGACCCCCGCGACCCCGATGTCGCCGAGGACCTCCGCAACCGCGGCTATCTCCCGCTCCACGAGGGCAAGACCTTCCACCAGTACGACGACCGCTGGGGGGAGCGGCCGCGGTATGCGGTGCACGTCGAGCACGTCCTGGGGAAGAAGGCCTGGCGCGAGCCGCCGCGCTACTTCCGGCTGGCGTTTCGGGACATCGCCGCCTCGACGAACGAGCGAACCGGCATCTTCTGCCTGCTGCCACCGGGGGTTGTTTTCGGGAACAAGGCGCCCTGCGAGCGCGCGCCCGAGGCGAGGCATACAGCAGACGCTCTTGCGCTTCTGGGCGTAGCGGACTCTTTCGCCTTCGACTATCTGCTGCGGCTGCGTGTGCAGGCCACCGTCAACCTCTTCATCCTCAAGTCCTGCCCCGTCCCTCCGCTCGACCCGGTATCCCGCGCTTTCCTCGCTCACACCGCCCTCCGCCTGACCTGCAACCACTCAGGCTATGCCCCGCTCTGGCGCGAGCAGGTCGGCCTCGCGTGGCGCGAGGACGGCCCCGCCTGGTCATGGCCCGTGCTCGCCGACCCGGAGAAGCGCGCGGCTGCCCGCGCCGCCGTCGACGCCGTCGTCGCTCAGGCCTACGGCCTTTCTCGCGAGCACTTCGAGCACGTCCTGAGCACGTTCAGCCACGCGAGCGACCCGGCGGCCCCAGAGCGCTGCCTCGCGGCCTTCGACGAGCTGAGTCACCTCGGCCTCGACGACTTCTGCGAGCGCCACGACCCCTATCACGACGTTCCCCTCGTCAAGCGCCTCCCGCAGCCGGTGCTCGACCTCCAGGCATTGCTTCACCCGCACGACGAAGCGGGCGCAACCGTCGAGGCCGGCGGGCAGCTCAGCTTCCTTCGCCCCTACCACGGCCCGCTTTTCGACGACGAGGTCACCCTTCCCATGGCGGCCGAGGAGGTTGTGCCCTACAGCGCCGAACCTGAGAAGAAGGACGACCAGACCGATGGTTGATGAGCGACCGCCAGCCCACAGCGTACGCCGCTACGCTCCGCGTGGTACAACTGGGCTCTGGTCCCCGCCCCGACGCTTCCGATGCTGACCTCTATTCACCTTCGCGACTTCAAGAGCTTCGAGTCTGAGGAGCTGACGCTCGGGCCGGTCACGGTCTTGGTCGGCACTAACGCCTCGGGCAAGAGCAACGTCAGAGACGCGCTGCGCTTCTTCCACGGCATCGCGCAGGGTTTCTCCCTGGCCGAGACACTGGGCCGAAAGTGGGGGAAGTCCGGCACTCCGCAATGGAGCGGCATTCGCGGCGGCCCGCGCGAGGCTCCACGCCACGGAACGCGGGAGTTCACCCTGTCGGCTACCCTCGGGGAGCCGCCGGAAGGAAGGCTCGAGTACCGGATCACGGCTCGAGTGGACAACGGCAGCTCGGGGCCGTGGGTGGCGTGCGAGTCGTTGTACCGCTCCGGGGATTGCGTCTACGACTCGCACCCGAAGACCGACCCGGTGCGAGGGCCGGAGGACGGGCGCGCTCTCTGGGTCCGCGGCCCAGTCGGCGGCAGGTACGCGACCTCGGGCCCGGTGCTTCAACTGGACGCAGGCCGCGCCGCCCTAGTCCAGGCCGCCGACCACAGGAAGATGAATCAGGCCGGTCGCGACGCGATCCGCCAGGTCCTCGAAGCGTTCCGTTCCATGCGCTTCATCGACCTCAGCCCGGAAGCGATGCGCCAGGCCTCCCAGCCGGGGCCGGCGGTCCTCGGCGACCGGGGGGAGAACCTGTCCTCGGTCCTGCTGCGCATCTGCGAGGACGAGCAGCAAAAGGAGATCCTCCTTGACTGGGTGCGTGCGCTGACGCCTTCCGACGTCTCCGACCTGCGCTTTCCCGAGGACTTCGGCGGCAACGTGCTGGTCCACCTCGTCGACGATGGCGGAGCCGTCGTGAGCGCTCACAGCGCATCGGACGGCACGCTCCGCTTCCTGGGCATGGTCGCCACGTTGCTGCACGCGGAGCCAGGATCCTTCTTCTTCTTCGAGGAGATCGACAACGGCATCCACCCCACCAGGCTGCACCTGCTCACAGACCTGCTCCAGCGCGTGAGCCGGCACGACAGCGTCCAGGTCGTCACAACCACACACAACCCCTACCTCCTCACCTTCCTCGACGGCACGTCCCTCGACGACGCTGTGCTGGTCTACAGGCGCGAGGGCTCGCCCGAGTCGAGGGTCACGCGGATCGTGGACATCCCGGAGGCCCGGCGGGTGATCGAGACACGGAACCTGTCCCACCTGCACGCCACCGGCTGGCTCGAAAACGCCGTGGAGCTTGCCGGAGAGGAGGCTGCTTAGGCAGCGCGAGGAGGAAGGGCGATGGCGCTGTCGGTCCTGCTCATCCCGGAGGACTTCACGCGCGACCAGCATGTGCTCAAGCCCATCGTGCGGGCGATGCTCGAGCACATCGGACGCTCGGCCAGGGTCGTCGTCTGCCAGGAGCCAAGGCTCGGCGGCATCGGAGAAGCGCTAAAGTGGGACCGGATCGCCGCCATATTGGACGACAACCCGATGGTCGAGTGCTTCCTGCTCCTCGTCGACCGGGACGGCGACGAGAAGCGGCGGGCCCGGTTGGACGGAATCGAGGAAAAGGCGACGCGGCACCTGGGGCCTCGACGGTTCCTCCTTGCCGAGCACGCATGGCAGGAGGTCGAGGCGTGGCTGCTCGCCGGGATGGACGAAGCACGCATCGT
>CAZQPP010000390.1:3193-8026 GCA_964594295.1 uncultured Myxococcales bacterium
CGACCTGCCCTCCGACTGGAGCTGGGAGGAGCTTCGTAACGAGCCGAACGTGAAGGAGCAGTACTTCCTGCCCTACGTTGCGCAGCGCGGTCTCGTGCGTGCCCCGGCCGAGGGTCGCCAGAAGCTGGGGCGCGAGGCGGCTAGCCGGTACAAGCGGATACGCAGCCTCTGCGCGGAGGACATCGGGGCGCTGGAGGCTCGCCTTACCGAGCGCCTCCGGTGAGATGAAAGCGACGCAGGCCAAGCGTCACGGGAGCCGACCATGACCCTGCACCCAATCGCCGTCGTCGACCACGTCATCGACGAGTACTCGAGCTACCTGCGCACCGAGTTCCGTGCCCGCGATCCTCAGCTCCGCGAGACGCTGCTGGCCGCGCTCGACCGCGAGGGCTTCCTGGCGCAGGAGCCTTTCTTCCAGGCGCACCGGGCATTCGAGGCGGGTGAGCGGTGGCGGGACCTGGGGCTCGATGCGCGCGTCGCCGAGGTAGTCGAGAGGAAGACCGGATCGCTATGTGCGTACAAGCACCAGAGCGACGCGATCCGCCGGCTGCTCGGCCCCGAGGCCGGGCCGCTCGCCGTCACGACCGGAACCGGCTCCGGCAAGACCGAGTGCTTCCTGCTGCCCGTTGTCCAGAACGCCATCGAGGACTCGGCCCGCTTCAAGCGCAGCGGCATCACCGCGCTGCTCATCTACCCGATGAACGCGCTGGCGAACGACCAGGAAGAAAGGATCGACGAACTGCTGCAAGAGTCGGGGCACACCCATGTGAAGGTCGCGCGCTACGACCGGGGAACGACGAACGAGGAGCGGCGGCGCCTCCGAAAGAACCCGCCCCACATCCTTCTCACCAACTACATGATGCTGGAGTACCTGCTCGTTCGGGAAGCCGACCGGCAGGCGCTGTTCTCAAACCACCGCTGCCGCTACATCGTCCTGGACGAGGTGCACGCCTATCGAGGCGCGCTTGGCGCGAACATCGCGCTCCTGTACCGCCGTGTGGTCGCGCACCTCCGCAATGCCGTCCAAGATTGGAGGGCGGACGACCGCTCGGACGAGCGGCGCTTCCCGCGCCCCATCGCCGTGGCGACGTCGGCCACCATCAAGAGCGTGGACGAGACGAACCGCAGCACCGAGGAGATCCGGGCGCTGCGCGACGAGGCGGTCCAGGGCTTCCTGTCCACGTTGACAGGGATCGACCGGGCATCCTTCCTGGTGCTCGGCGAGACCTTGAGAGAGCTTGAGGTGCCGCCGGAGGCCGGCTGGCCCGGCGACCCGGTGGACGTTGACGCGCCGGATCCGCACGAGGCGGGGGACGTCGCGCGTTGCGTGGCGCTCCTGGCCGGGCTGCCCGCGGAAACGGACATTGCCGCCGACGCCCGAACCGCCGGCGTCCTTTGGGCGCTCAACGAGCTGCTCGCCAAGAAACCGATGTCGCTCACGGAGATCGTCGACGCCGTGGGCGAAGGAGTCCCTGAGCGGACCGGCGCCGACCCGGAGCTTCTTCGCAGGGAGGTGATGGCAGCTCTGGTGGCCGGGGCCGCTCTCCCCGAGGGGACGCCCGGCCGCCTCCGGCTTCGGACACATCGCTTCGTCAGGGGCGGGTGGCGTTTCCATCGCTGCGTGGATCCGGAGTGCGGCGAGCTGTACCCAATGGGGGAAGAGCACTGCGGCGAATGTGGCGCCCGTACGGCGCCCCTCTACCTGTGCCGGGGGTGCGGAGCGCACACGCTACGCTTCTACGCGCGCAACGAGGATCCGTGCGAGTCTGCCTTGGTCCCGGCGACTTTCCCGTCGGAGGACCTCGAGTGGCTGCTGTACGACCTGAATGCCTGCTCGCTGGCGGCCGACGAGGTGGACGAGGAGGAGAGCCCGAAGCGCAAGGCGCGCAAGATGAAGGGACGAGCGGTTGAACGTGGCTCCTTCGATCCGGCGACCCTGGCGTTCCAACGCCTCGAGTCCGGGGAAGGCGCCTACCCGTTGCCCGTCGCTCTGGCTCCCGCCCGTACCCGCTGCCTGGTCTGCGACCGTACGGCCGGCTCTCGCAGCATCATGACCCCAGTGCGCCTCGGAACGTCCGCGGCAGTTCGCGTGATCGCTGAGGGCACCGTGGAGGCGTTGACGACCGAGCACGCCGGCGACGAGCGGGACGATTCCAAGGAACGGCTGCTCATCTTCTCGGACAGCCGCCAGGATGCCGCTCACCAGGCCCGCTTCATCCAGTACGCCGGTCGATACGACCGAATGCGGCGGCGGGTGTACCGATACCTGCGTGATCGAGGCGAGCCTGCCACGATCACGCAGGTGGTGCGGGCACTCTTCGGCGAGGGCGTGCGGCGCGAGGACAATCCCCACGTCAAGAAGGGCACCGACTCGGAGTTCATCTCGGAGGCCGCCCGAGTCAAAGGCTGCGCCTGGGAGGAGGCGCCGCTGCTCGATGACATCGCCGTTGGGGCGGGGTACCGGGCAACTCTGGTGAACCTCGGCCTGGTCGGCGTCCGATACGAGCGACTCGCCGAGTACATAGGAAGACGAGGGACCTCGCTGGCGGAGGATCTCGGTGTGAGCACCGCCCAGCTCACGCACATTGCTCGTTGTGTGCTCGACGAGATCCGCGTGCGCGGAGCCGTCAACCGACCGCTTCTCCGTTATCACCCCGCGCATCCGTCGACTCCCGACGAGCAGAAGGGAGCCGAGTGGGAGCGTCGCGTCAAGCATCCGAGCGGCTTTCCCTTCAAGGCGTCGCTCGACGATCCGATGGAAGGCGAGCCCAAGACGCGCTGCGAGGCCGGAGACGTCGCCGACGGCATCAGGGCGAACAACGCGTGGCGAGCGGAGGGCGCGGGCGGAACACGGCCGAGCCTCGAACGCAGACTGCGTTCTCTGTTGTCACGCATGGGTGGCACAGAGCCTGATCGCGAACACATGGAGAAGCTGCTGGGGCTGCTGTGTCCGGTCTACCTGATCGGGACCAAGCTCTTCGGCTATCGGCGCAGCACTACGCTGCTCCAGCTTGACGCCGACCGGGTGTTGCTCGAAGCCGTCGATCCCGAAGATCGGCGCCGTTGTTCAGTCTGTAACCTTCGTCTCCCGTGGGCCGAGATCGGTGCCCCCTGCCCGATCTGCCACGGCACAGTGGAGCAGTGGCCAAACGAGTTGGTGGATCGAAGCCGCTACGCCCAACGAATCTACCGCGAGGAGGAGTCTCTGCTCTACGCCCAGGAGCACACGGCACAGGTGCCCGGCGACGAGCGCAGCCTCATCGAGAAGCGTTTCAAGGCGAAGCCCAAGGTGTCGGCCTTGAACGTGCTGGCCTACTCGCCCACACTGGAGATGGGGATCGACGTCGGCGGTCTCGACGCGGTCATCATGCGCAACGTGCCGCCCCGCCCGGACAACTACGCCCAGCGGGGCGGCCGCGCCGGTCGTCGCGCGCGCGTCGGCATCGTGATGGGCTACGCGCGCAGCACCCCTCACGACGGCTACTTCTTTGATCGCCCGGCTGAGATGATCGCCGGAGAGGTGCCCGCACCCTGCGTCAGCCTTGGATCTTACGACACGATTGTCCGTCACCTAAACGCCATCGCCATGAGCTTGGCCGAGCCAGCATTGGCTGGGAGGATGGTTCGCTACATC
Source organism: uncultured Myxococcales bacterium (assembly GCA_964594295.1). Taxonomy (GTDB): domain Bacteria; phylum Myxococcota_A; class UBA9042; order UBA3505; family UBA3505; genus CAZQPP01. The sequence goes on from CAZQPP010000390.1 coordinate 6,828, forward strand.
GATGTGAAGGGGAACCTCCTCGATGAGGAGGTGGACGCGTTGCTCGGCGGCTTCACGGCCCAGTTCGAACGCGCAGTGGAGCTTGCCCTCAATGTGTGGAGCGCCCCCGTCCTTGAGCGGGCACGGCTCATGTCCCGAGAGGCTCTGCTGGAGGTCTTGCAGCGGCAACCCGAGAGAATCCGGCGCATGTTCAACGCCGTCCGGCGGCAGGTCGTCGAGCTACAACACACCATTGAGCAATGGGCGGAGACCTCGAGGCACCGATACCTCGCCATACGTGCGGACGAGTTGAAGCGAAGGATCCTTGGTCTGCGCAGCAGCAGCTACGGCGAGCAGGATGAAGCAGACGACCGGAGCAGTGGGCATCCCATGCGCCGCTTCGCAGAGTTCGGCATCCTACCCGGCTACGAGTTTCCGAAGGAGCCTGCGACGCTGCGACTTCTCGGTGACAAGCGGGAAGAGGAGCCTGTCGCGGTCGAACGCCGCTTCGGGATCAGCCAGTACCAGCCCGAGGCCACTGTGCACGCGCGAGGCCACCGCTGGCGGGTTGCTGGCTTGGACATGTCGTCGCCATGGAACCCCGGCCACGACGCTGCCGGATGGCTCTACTTCATCTGCCCCTCGTGCAAGCTCCGCTACGACGCGCAGGCGCCTCGTTGCCCGCGCTGTGGGAGCACAGAGGTCGACGGCCACGAGCTGTGCGCGCACGAGTTCGGTGGCTTCCTCGCCGTCCGGGACGACAGCCCCGTCCTGGAAGAGGAAGACCGGTATGCCACGGCGCACCGGACAGAGATCCACCCGCAACGCTCGGTCGACGTCGTGGCCCGCTACCGGCTTCCGGCCACCGGCTGGCAGCTAGCGTTGCGGTTCGACGAGGAGGTGCGGTGGGTGAACGAGGGCCGGCCTCCGAAGGATGCGGAGTCGAAGCGTGGCGATCCGGCTCTGCACGAGAACGCAAGGGGCTTCTACTTGTGCCCCGGCTGCGGCCGCATCCTCAGTCTTCCCGAGGCTAGCGCCAAGCGCCGGAAGGGACGGAGCAAGCCCAGCACAGGCAAGGATGCGAACACCCACGGCCACGGCAAGGACTGTCCGCGTTCCGCCAGCTCCCCGGCTCCACTGGCACTGGTCGCGAGGCCCAACGCGGTGACCTTGCGAGTCCAAGTGATCCTGCCCGACGGCGTCTCCGCCGCGGACTATCT